>JANNKC010000192.1:0-12208 GCA_031396105.1 Anaeromyxobacter sp. | reverse complement strand
GCGCGCGCCGGGGTCGTCGTTGAGGAGCCGGTAGAGGGCGTGCAGGCCGAGGTTGGCCATGCCGACCCGCTCCGAGTTCGGATAGACGAGCGCCACCGAGAGGCGGCCGCCGGGGTCCTTGCGGATGGCGCCGCGGGTGGGGGTGCCGTGCTCCATGGGGCGGTGCTCCTCTAAGCAGACCACGGCCCCCGCGCCAGGATCAAAGCGGCAGCCCGGGGCGCGGCCCGGGGCGCGGCCCGGGGCGTGGTAGCATCGGCCGCCCGATCAGGTCCACCTCGATGCGAACCAGCGCCGCCACCGCCCCGTCCCTGCTCCTCGCCGCCGCCCTGTCCGCCTGCGCCACCGGCGGTGACCGGCCCGCCGCCCGCCCCGCCGTCCTGGCCGCGCCGCCCGCCGCGGCCCTCCCCGAGCCCGCCACGCCGGAGGGGCACCTCCCGGAGATCCCGCTGGAGGGGCTCTCCGAGGCGCAGCGCCTGGTGGCGGCCCGCTGGGCGCAGGAGACCTACTGTTACTGCGGGTGCCCGCACACCGTGTCGCAGTGCCTGCGCGGCCACGGCGGCTGCCACCACGCCAAGCGCATGGCCCGCCTGGCCGTCCGGCTGGCCGGCGCCGGCGTCCCGGCCGCCGACCTGGGCCGCCTGATCACCGACTACTACGCCTCCTTCGATCCGCCCAAGCGCGCCCGGCTCGACGTGGCCGGCTTCGGCCCGCCGCTCGGCGACCCGGCCGCCACGGTCCAGATGGTGGAGTTCTCCGACTTCACCTGCCCCTACTGCCAGGTCGTCCGGCCCGTGCTGGAGAAGTTCGTCGAGGACCGGCCCGGGCGCGTCAAGCTGGTCTACAAGCCCTTCCCCATCGAGAGCCACCCGGGCGCGCTGGAGAAGGCGCAGGCCGCCGAGTGGGGGCGCGAGCAGGGCATCTTCTGGCCGCTGCACGACCGGCTCTTCGGCGCGCCGCACGCCTCGGCGGACGTGGTGGGCGGCTGGGCCAGGGAGCTCGGCAAGGACCCGGCCGACCTCGAGGCGGCGCTCGCCTCGGGGCGCCTCCTGCCCCGGGTGCGCGCCTCGCAGGCCGAGGGGCGCGCCGCCGGGATCCGGGGCACTCCCACCCTCTACCTCGATGGGCGCCGGCTGGCCCTGCCCGACCTCTCCGAGTGGATGCTCGAGTTCACGCTCCAGGACGAGGAGGAGTGGCGGGAGCACGGCGGCTGGGCGCGGCACTAGGGGCTCCTCTCGTGGCGGACTTCCTCGACATCGATCCGCATGGCCGGGTGGCGCCCGCGGGCGACGCCGTGCGGCGGGCGCTGGCGGATCGGGCCGGCCGCTTCGCCCTCCTCCCCTCCGTCCCCGACCTGCTGGTGGCCCGGCGCCAGCCCACGGCCGGCGGGACCTCGGCGCGCCCGCGCATCACCCTGGCCGGCGACCTGGCCGGCTTCCCGCTGGCCGACTTCATCGCCTTCGTCCACCAGGCGCGCGTCTCCGGACTGCTCACCGTGGCCTCGCCGGGCGCCGAGCGCGCCATCACCTTCAAGGACGGCGAGGTGCGCAGCGCCCAGTCCAGCGTGCCGGGCGAGCGCATCGGCGAGGTGGCCCTGAAGCTGGGCTTCGTCGACGAGGCCCAGGTCGCGGAGGCCACGCAGGGGAACCGGCCCCTCGGCAAGGCGCTGGTGGACAAGGGCTACCTCTCCGCCAACGACCTGTGGAAGTGCTTCCACGAGCAGGTCACCGCCGTCTTCCACGCCATCCTGCTCTCGCGCGACGGCGTCTTCTGGCTCCTCGACGAGGAGGTGGTCGACCGGCCGGGGGCGCCGCTGGCCGTCTCCACCCAGTCGCTGCTGATGGACGGCATCCGGCGCATCGACGAGCTCTCGCTCTTCCAGGCGCGCATCCCGGGCCCGGGGTCCTTCCTGCGCCGGCGCGAGCCCAGGCGGCCGGTGACGCTGAAGCCGGTGGAGCAGCAGCTCCTCGCCCTGGTGGATGGCCAGCGCACCGTGGCCGCGGTGGCCACGGCGGCCCACCTCAACGACTTCGACGCCACCAAGATCCTCTACCACCTGGCCGAGGCCGGCTACGTGGAGGCGGTGACCGAGCCCGCCGCCATCGCCGCGGGCGAGCGGCTGCCCGCCATCGCGGCCGGCATGGACGAGCTGCTGCGCACCGTGACGGCGGCCATGGCCGCCGAGCAGAAGGCCACCTTCCTGGCCGCGGTGGGGGCCCACCTCTCCGACGAGAGCGCCCCCTTCTCGCCGCTCTTCCGGCGGGCGGTCCCCGGGCCGGACGGCGGGCTGGACCAGGCGCTCCTGCTCGCCAACCTGGCGGCGCTGCGCGGCCCGTCGGCGCAGAGGGTGGAGGCCACCGGAGCGGCGCCGCGCCTGCTGCTGGACGCCCTGCGCGAGCTGCTCTTCTTCTACCTCTACCTGGCCGGCGAGCGGATCCCGCGCGACACCGACGAGCGGCTCGGCGCCGAGGTGAAGCGCAAGCTCTCGCAGCTCGAGGGGCTGGCCGGGGCGTGAGCGAGCCGCTGCCCTTCATCAGCGCCGGCCTGGCGGGCTCGGGGGGGCGGCTCAAGGCCTCGCCCGAGGACTTCCGGGTCGAGGAGCTGCCCGCCTACCTGCCCGCCGGCGCGGGGCCGCACCTCTACCTCCAGGTGGAGAAGCGCGACCGGACCACCCGCGACGTGCTGCGGGAGCTGGCCCGCGCCCTGGGCGTCCCCGAGCGCGACGCCGGCTACGCGGGCCTGAAGGACCGGGCCGCCGTGACCACCCAGTGGCTCAGCTTCCCGGTGGCGCGCGACCCCGATCCGGCCTCCCTGGCCGGCCAGGGCTTCCGGGTGCTCACCGCCTCGCGCCACCAGAACAAGCTCCGGCCCGGCCACGCCCGCGGCAACGCCTTCACCGTGGTGGTGCGCGGCGGCGACCTGTCGCGCGCCCAGGCCTGCGCCGCGGCGGTGGCCCAGGCCGGCCTGCCCAACTTCTTCGGGCCGCAGCGCTTCGGCCGGGACGGCGGCAACGCCACGCTCGGCCGCGCCCTGCTCTCGCCCGACCCGCCGCCCGAGGCCCGCCGCGCCGCGCGCGACCGGTTCCTCCGCCGCCTGGCCCTCTCCGCCCTGCAGTCGCAGCTCTTCAACCGCTGGCTGGCCGAGCGGATGGCCGACGGGCTCTTCGCCGCGGCGCTCGCCGGCGACGTCCTGAAGAAGCACGACAGCGGCGGCCTCTTCCTCTGCGAGGACCCGGACGCCGACGGGGCGCGCCTGGCCCGCTTCGAGGTGAGCCCGGCCGGCCCCATGTTCGGCCACAAGCTGAAGCCCGCCGCCGGGGAGCCGGCCGCTCGCGAGGCGCGGCTGCTCCTCGCCGAGGGGCTCTCGCTCACCGACTTCGAGCGCGGCGGCGGCGAGGCGGAGGGGACGCGCCGGGCCTCCCGGATCCGCGTCGAGCCGGCGCTGGCGGCGGTGGCCGACGGCTACCAGGCCACCTTCGAGCTGCCCAAGGGCTGCTACGCCACGGTGGTGATGCGCGAGCTCATGAAGGACGAGGCCGACCTGCCCGACGACGACGGCTAGTGAAACGGGTTGGGGCTGAGCCGCTCCAGGAAGGTGGCCGCCTGCGCCGCCAGGTAGGAGAGGATGGCCAGGTCCTCCTGGCCGAAGGGCTTGCCGTCCCTCTTGTTGAGCACCTCGAGGGCGCCCAGCACCTTGCCCTGGTACGCCACCGGGGCGCACAGGAGCGAGCGGGTCTCGTAGCCCACCGCCTGGGAGACCGCGCGGTGGAAGCGCGGGTCCTTCTGCGCGTCCGAGACCGCCAGGCAGACGTTCTCCAGGGCGCAGAACCCGACGATGCCCACCCCCATGGGGACCTTGAGCCCCAGCGCCAGGAGCTTGTCGGCGGAGGGACCGCGGGCCACCGCGAAGGTGAGGTCGGCCGCGCCGAGGTCGGTGGTGAAGACCGAGCCCGCCTCGCAGCCGATGGAGCGCATGGCCAGGTCGAGCAGGTCGCCGAGCCCCTTGGTGCGGTCGGTGATCGACCCGAGCCCGGCCACCGCGAGGAACAGGTCGGCCAGCACGTCCTCGGTCCTGACGGTCTGGGTGATGCGGCCGATGGGCTTCCGCGGCGGGGAGGTGGGCTCCCTGGCCACCTCGACCCGGTCGACCTGCGAGGAGGGGCGGCGCGGGGCGGGCGCCGTGGTGACCTGCGGCTGGGCCAGCTCCTGGATGCGGAAGACCCGCCCGCTGTCGGAGTCGGTGACGTGGATGGAGCCGTCGCCCTGGATGTCGCAGAGGACGTTGTTGGTCATCTGCGTCTCGCCGAGGCGCTGCAGGCCGGTCTTCAGCGCGGCCAGCCAGTGCTCGGCGTCGATGCGCAGCGTGAGGTCGATGGGCAGCTTCGGCGGGGCCGCCGGGACGAAGACCTCGAAGCGGGGCATCCAGGTCACTCCATGGAGACGATGCGGAACTCGGTGCGCCGGTTCTGCCCCCGACCGGTCTCGGTCCTGTTGGAGGCGACGGGCTTGGTGGGGCCGTAGCCGACGGCCTCGAGCCGCTCCGGGGCGACCCCCTTCCTCACGAGGTAGGCCCGCACCTCCTCGGCGCGAGCCTGGGAGAGCTTCATGTTCATGGCCTCGGCGCCCACCGTGTCGGTGTGCCCCTCCACCGAGATCTTCATGGCCGCGTAGTCCTTGAGGACCTGCGCCACCTGGTCGAGCAGCGGGAACGAGGTCGGGAGCACCTTCCACTTGGCGGTGGCGAAGTGGACCTGCTGCTTGATGGCGATGCGATCCTTCTTGACCTCGACGAGCGTGTACTTCTTGGGGCAGCCGTCCGGCGCCACGCCGGGCTGGTCCGGGCAGGTGTCGACGTCGTCGTTGAAGCCGTCCTTGTCGCGATCCAGGACCGGGCAGCCGCCGTTCTCCCGCGGGCCGGCCTGGGCCGGGCACTTGTCCTCGGCGTCCGCCAGGCCGTCGCCGTCCTGGTCCAGCACCGGGCAGCCCCGGTTCTCGATGGGGCCGGGCGTGGCCGGGCAGGCGTCCACCTTGTCGACGATGCCGTCGCCGTCGTTGTCCGGGTCCGGGCAGCCATCCTCGTCCTGGAAGCCGTCCTGGTCCTCGGGGTCGAGCGGACAGCGGTCGATGTCGTCGGGGAGGCCGTCGGCGTCGGAGTCCTTGGCCACCGGGCAGCCCTGCGTCTCCCTGGAGCCCGGCTGCGTGGGGCAGGCGTCGTCGGCGTCCGCCAGGCCGTCGCCGTCGGTGTCGGGGCAGCCCTGGAGCTGCGGCAGGCCGGCCACCTCCGGGCACTTGTCGTCGAGGTCGGGCACGCCGTCGCGGTCGGTGTCGAGCTTCTCGATGACCACCGCCTTCCTGGGCGGTGGCAGCGCGTCCGGCTCCTTGGCCGGACGGATGGTCACCTGGGCCGGGCCGCAGCTCCTGGAGAGCTCGAGCGCGCGCTTCACGCTCAGCTCGGCCTGGCGCAGGTGGGCGCCGGCGCGGGTGGGATCGCCCCAGTCGATCTCCGAGAGGCCGAAGTCGAGGTTGGCCTCGGCGATGGCCAGTTCCCTGGGCGCGCACTTCATGGCGCCGCTCTTGCGGGCCTTCTCCACGTCGGCCTTCACCACCTCGGCGGTGCGGCGCAGCTTGCCGCCGGTGGCGCAGCCGGCCAGCAGGGCCAGGGCGACCGCGGCGACGACGCGGGGGCGGCTCACGGCGCACCCTCCGGCTGGTCCCGGTTGCTGGCGGCCAGCGCCTTCTTGCGCGCCTCCTTGGCGAGCTCGCGGGCCCGGGAGGCGTAGGTGGTGGCCGACTCGTACTGCGCGTAGCCGGACTCCTCCCGCGCCTTGTGCAGGTAGGCCTCGGCGGAGGTGAACTCGTAGGGAGCGCCGGTGGCCGCGCCTGCGGCCCTGGCCCCCTCGATCTCGATGTCGGCGTCGATGAGGGCGCCGGTGGACTGGACGGGCCCGCAGCCCGCCAGCGGGGCGAGCAGCAGCAGGGCGAGGAGGGACCGCACGGCGGTGGACTCCTTTCGTGAATCCAGCAGGATTCGACGCTACCCGCGGGCCCCGGGCCAGTCAAGGAACAGCAGGCGTCTGGGCCGGACCAGGCCCGCCTGAGCTCGGTGGGACGGGGCGCCGGCGTCAGGTCGAGCCGGGCGTCTGCTCCGAAGGCGCCGCGCTGGCCGGCGCCGGCAGGGCGAGCGGCTCGAGCGGCAAGATCACCCAGAGCGCGATGTAGATGACCACCCCCCAGAAGGCGAAGAGGGTGCCGAGGACGAAGGCCAGCCGGAGCGCGGCCACCGGCAGCCCGAAGCGGGTGGACAGGCCGCGGGCCACGCCGCCGAGGAAGGCGCCGTCGCGGGCGCGCGTCCACTCGCGAACGGGCTGGCGCTCCACCATCCAGCTCGTGCAGCCGGCGCAGCGGGTGGAGCCTGGGCGGTTCTCGGTGCGGCAGTACGGGCAGAGCATCTGGATCCTCCTCCCCGCACCCTACGCCGGCCACTGGCGGCCATTTCATCCCCGGAGGGGGGGGGCCACAAGAAGAGGGAGCCGCCCCCGTTCGAGGCGGCTCCCGGGTGCTCCAGCTCGGCAGGAGGCGGTCAGTCCAGCTTGCGGCCGCCCTCGGCAGCCCACTTCTCGAGCATGTCGGTGGTGACCGACTTGGGACGCTCCAGGGCGCCGCCGAGGCCGCGGTCCCAGGTGATGTTGGCGAGCACGCCGATGGCGCGGCCCACGCCGAAGAGGACCGTGTAGAAGTCCCACTCGCGCACGCCGTAGTGCCACTGGATCACGCCGGAGTGGCTGTCCACGTTCGGCCACGGGTTCTTGGTCTTGCCGTGCTCCGTCAGGACGCCCGGCGCCACCTCGTAGATCATGTTGACGAGCTGGAAGAGCGGGTCGTTGGGCAGGTGCTTCTTGGAGAACTCGTTCTGCGCGGTGAAGCGCGGGTCGGTCTTGCGGAGCACGGCGTGGCCGTAGCCCGGGATGACCTGGCCGGAGTTGAGGGTCTCCCAGAGGAACTGCTTGAGCTCCTCCTTGGTGGGCACCTTGTTGTTCAGCTTCTTCATCACGTTCATGATCCAGGAGAGCACCTCCTGGTTGGCCAGGCCGTGGAGCGGGCCGGCCAGGCCGTTGATGCCGGCGGAGAGCGCGTAGTAGGCGTCGCTGAGCGCCGAGGCCACCAGGTGGGTGGTGTGGGCCGAGACGTTGCCCGACTCGTGATCCGAGTGGAGGATGAAGTACATGCGGGCCACGTCGTCGTAGGGCTTCTTCTGCCCGATCATGTGGGCGAAGTTGCCGCCCCAGTCGAGCTTCGGATCCGGGGCGATGAAGGTGTCGCCCTTGTACTTCATCCGGTAGATGTACGCGGCGATGACCGGCAGCCTGGCCAGCAGGTTCATGGAATCCTCGAACATGGGATCCCACATGTCGTTCTTCTTGAGCGTGCCCTCGCTGTAGCGCTTGGCGAAGAGCGACTCACGCTGCATGCAGACGATGGCCGCCGAGAAGAGCGCCATCGGGTGCGAGTCGCGCGGCATGGCGCGCAGCACGTCGAAGACGTACTGGGGCACGTCGGCGCGGGACCGCCAGTCCTCCACGACCTCCAGCGTCTGGGTCATGGACGGGATCTCGCCGGTGAGGAGGTACCAGAAGAAGCCCTCCACGTACGGCTGATCGGAGCCCGGCACCTTGGGCAGGGCCGCGAACGTCTCCGGGATGGTCCGGCCACGGAAGCGGATGCCCTCCTGCGGATCCAGGTAGGAGATGTCCGTCACCAGGGAGCGGATGTCGCGAGCGCCGCCGATGCACTGGTCGATGGTCACCTTGTCGATGACGATCTTCCCTTGCTCCTTCACCAGCTTGGTGATGCGGGGGCGGTGCGCTTCGATCTTCTCCTTCAGCTTCACCTTGAGATTGGACTCACCCATATATGGCCTCCAGCGGGCAGCGGGATGGTGCTGCGGGGGGTTACGAGCGCGGTTGATCCGAGGCGCGCATCCTACCCGTGGCGAATCGAGATCCGCAAACGGGATCGAGCCTAAGTTATCGAGTTGGAAGGTCTATTTAGGATTCAAGCGGTCCACGATGACCGCCAGAATTGCCCGCATTGGAGCCCTGTGAGGGGCGGCGACCCCGCGCGAACTCGTGCAGGGATCCCCTGGGGTTCGCACCCGGGCGGGCTGCCGAGCCATGGCCCCGGCGGCGGCGGCGAGGCGGCGACCGACCTCGGGGCAGGCCGCGGAACGCCCGAGCGGCGCGGCCGAAGACCGCAGCGCGGAGACCTGGAGCGACCGGTGGAACGGCGCCCCGCGATCAGCGACCGAGACCGGCAGCCAGCGCCGCCGCGATCTGCGCGGACAGGTTGCCGCCCGGGGCGCGCGGCCCGATCACCGCAGGCGCGACGGGCTCACCCGCGGTGAGCGCCGGCTCGGCAACGACCTCCAGGGACCCCTCGGCCGCGGTGGAGTCCCCCGTTTCTGTAGAGTCCCGTCCCTTGCCCCTGGTCCCGGCCGCCGAGCGGCAGGTGCGGCACCAGGGCTGGTTGCGGATGGCGCCGTCGGCCATCTTGCGCAGCCCGAACAGCGAGAGCGGGCGCATCTTGTGGCACTTCAGGCACATCAGGGTGAGGAAGACCTCGTTCCCGTCGGCGTCGTAGACCGAGGAACGGCGGCGCTTTGGCTTCTTCGTCTGGCCAGGCTGGCGCGCCGATCTCGACGCGGCGGCCTGCTCGACGGCGCCCTTTGCGATGGCGGGCGCGACCATGACCTTGACGGCCATTCTCAGGACCTCCCGGCGAAGTGTGGGGCCTGCGTCCTCCGGCTGCGGAGGGGCACGGAGACCCTACCGACCCCCTCTGACAGCCGGCGGCCGTCCTCCTGGCCGCCACCCGCCGGACGCGGCGGGCCGGCGGGCCGGCGGGCCATTCAGCCCGCGTTGCTCAGGACCTTGTAGAGGGGCGAGAGATCGCGGAAGACGCCGAGCAGGTCCCCCACGGAGAGGCTGCGCGCCTCGGCGGCGGTGAAGGCGATCCCCGCGTCGAGCCCGTCGCCGCCGGGCCCCACCCCCTCGGCGACCTCGAGCCAGAAGGCCGCCGAGTGGGCCGGGGCCAGCTCCGGCAGCTCCTCGAAGTTCCACCCGTCGAAGACCCGGAGCTTGCGGAAGGGCTTCCCCTTCTTGGCCAGGTTGCCGGCCTCCCGCACCAGGGCGTCGCGCATGGCGGCCCGGCGCGGCGACTCCCCCTTCACGCCGACCCTGGCGTGCAGGTGCTCCCGGGTGAGCGCCACCGCGAGGTAGGGGGCGCCGCGCCACCCCTTGGGCGTGTCGGACAGGGCCACCAGCGCCTCCTGCGGAGCCTGGCCGCGGCGGCGAGCCAGCCTGGCGTCGTGGAGGTGGAGGGGGCGGCCGGTGACCCTGGAGAGGCCGGGCAGGCAGAGCGCGGCGACCGAGAGGAGCCTGGGCTGGAGCGTGGCGTCCACCGCGGCGGCCCGAACCTCCGGGTCGTCGATCTCGAAGAGCTCGAAGACCTCCGGACCGAGGCCGAGACCAGCCATGCGCGCTCCCGCCGCGTTGGGCACCGAGGCTACCACACGTTGACTCGCCTCCGGCTCGGTGCGAGGTTTCGCCGGTGCAGAAGGCCCAGCGGCTCCTCGACCTCGCCGCCTTCCTCCTCCGGGCGGCCGAGCCCATCTCCTGGCGCGAGATCCAGGAGCAGTTCGCCGAGGACTACGGCGGCTCGGGCGAGGCGGCCATCCGGAAGTTCGAGCGGGACAAGGCGGAGCTGCTGGAGCTCGGCATCCCGGTGCGCTACGTGGCCGGCGACGAGGACCTGCAGGCCGGGTACCTCATCGACAAGGACGAGTTCTACCTGCCGGACCTGAAGCTCCCGCCGGAGGACCTGGCGCTGCTCTACGTGGCCGGCTCGGCCGCGCTCGCCTCGGGCGCCTTCCCCTACTCCCGCGACCTGGCCCACGCCATGAACAAGCTCTCCTTCGCGGCGCGCGCCCCGGGCGCCTCGGAGGCGGCGGCGCTGGCCACCCTCCACCTCTCGGGCGGCCCCGGGGCCGGAGCGCCGGCCGGGCTGCTGGAGGACCTGTCGCGGGCCGTGGCCACCCGCAAGCGCGTCCACCTCGGCTACGCCGGCGCCGAGCGGCTCGCCCACACCGAGCGTGACGTGGACCCCTACGGCCTCTTCCAGAAGGGCGGCGCCTGGTTCCTGACCGGCTGGTGCCACCTCCGGCGCGCCCTGCGCACCTTCCACCTCGGGCGCATCGAGACGCTCACCGTCAACCCGGCCGCGCCGCGCACGCCGGACTTCACGCCGCGCGCCGAGCCCAGCCTGGCCGAGGTGGCCACCCGGGAGACCTGGGAGTTCACCGTGCACGCCCCGGTGCGCTGCCGCGTGCGGCTCGAGCCGCCCACCCCGGCCGAGGTGCGCGCCTCCTTCGGGCCGCGCGCCCGCCTGAAGGACGAGGGGGCCGCCACCATCGTGGAGGTCGACGCCACCAACGGCGAGGGGCTGGTGCGCCACGTCCTCTCGCTGGGCGACCGCGCCGAGCTGCTGGCGCCCAAGGCGCTCAGGGAGCGGGCGCGCGACATCCTGGCCGGCCTGGCGCGGGGGCTCTCGTGAGCCCGCGGCGGGTCGCGGCGGGGCGCAAGGCGGCGCCCGCGGCGAGGAGCTCGAAGCGGGCGAGGACCAGGGTCCGCCAGGCCCCGGCCCGCGCGCCGGCCACGACGGCCGCCGCCCGCAACGATCCCAAGGAGCGGCTGCGCCGCGTCCTCTTCCTGGTCCCCTACGCGGTGCGCCACCCGGGCATCCTCGTGAAGGACCTGGCGCGCCGCTGCGGCGTCACGGAGAAGGAGCTGCTGGAGGACCTCGACTTCCTGCTCGGGGTGGGCTCCCCGCCCTTCGCCCCGGACGACTTCCTCGACCTCTACGTGGAGGGGGACCGGGTCCACGTGGCGCTGCACCAGAGCTTCTCCCGCCCGCCGCGCTTCACCGAGAGCGAGGCGGCGGCCCTGGCGGCGGCGGCCAGCGCGCTCGGCGGCGAGGGGCGAGAGCGGGCCGTCAAGGCGCTGCGCGAGTCGGTGCCGCGCGACCGGCGCGCCTCCTTCGACGAGCTCTCCGGCCGCATCTACGCCGGCGCCCCGCCCACCCGCGACTCGGTGCTGGGCCGGCTGCAGCGGGCCATCGCCGAGCGGCGCGCCGTCGAGCTCTGCTACCACTCGGCCTCCTCGGACAGCGAGGCCGAGCGGACGGTCCACCCCTTCACGCTGGCGCAGCGGCTGGGCCACTGGTACCTCTACGGCCACGACGCCGCGCGCGGGAAGCCGCTGGCCTTCCGGCTCGACCGCATCCGCGAGTGCACCGTCACCGACCAGCGCTTCGAGCCGCCCACCGAGGGTGAGCTGGCCCGCGCCCGCCTCTTCTCGGAGCCGACCGGCGAGGCCATCCGGGTGCGGCTCGGGCCCCTGGCCGCCGCCTGGGCGCTGGCCCGGCCCGGCGGGCTCGAGGTGGTGAAGCGGACGGAGGACGGGGGGGCCGTGGTGGAGGTGAAGGGGGTGTCGGAGGAGTGGGCCACCCGCTTCGCCCTCTCCTTCGGGGGCGGCGCGGAGGTGGTCGGACCCGCCGCCGCCCGCCGCCACTTCGCCGAGGCGGTCCGGCGAGCGCTGGCGCGGTACGCCTGACCCACCCGGCGTGGACCCTGGGTCAACGAGCCGCAGCGCCCACCCGGCGAAACCCAGTCTCTTTCAGCCCTCGGCGACCGGCACGCCAGCCGCATGACCCTCTGCGGAGGCAGGAAGGGGCGACCATGGCGCGGGTTCTCATCGTGGACGACACCGAGATCGTGCGGAGAGCCCTTGAGGTGGCGATGACCCGAATGGGGCACGTCGTCGTCAGCAGCTCGGACGCCGTGGAGGCGCTGGCCATGGCGCAGCGGGAGCCGCCCGACCTGGCGCTCATCGACTTCAGGATGCCCGGCATGGACGGCGCCATGCTGTTCAAGGCGCTGAAGGCGTCGCTGGGCGACCGCTGCCCGCGCATCCTCTGGGTCTCCGCCACGCCGGCCGACGAGGTGGCGATGAAGACGGCGGCCATCGGCCTGGCGGCCGGCTTCGTGAAGAAGCCCTTCCACCTCGACGACCTGATCCGCTCGGTGGACCTGGCGCTGGCGGGCGGCTAAACGACCGTGCAGGATTCGCGATCACTCCGGTCGCCCCGAGCGTAGGCGA
>JANNKC010000181.1:0-9594 GCA_031396105.1 Anaeromyxobacter sp. | reverse complement strand
CGGCGACCCGTCCGAGCTTGTCCTCCACCTCGGCCGCCGAGGGCACCTCGTCGAGGGCACCCGGGGGGTCGAGCCGGTCCACCTCGTCGAAGAGGTCGTGGACGTTCCAGGTGGCGAGCCGGATCACGATTGGGTCGGCGGTTGCGCGGACCGGCGGCGGCGGCGCGTCCGGCCCGCAGGCGGCCAGGAGCGCGAGCGGCCACGTGAGGTGGAGCGCGAGGCGGTGCATGCGACGCCTCAGGTGCAAGCCGGGCGCCGGCGGCACCGGCCCACTCCGCCGGCGGCCTGAGCGTGCCCTGGACGGCAGCTCGCGGTCCGGGGTGATCTCCATTCGTGCTCGGTCGTCTAGAACGTCGCGTAGACCGACGCGCTGGCGTTGAGCCCCAGGGGGGTGGTCTGCCCTTCCCCGCCACTGGCCGAGAAGGCGGTCCGTCCCAGGAGCGACAGCCGGAGACCGATCCGGCGCGTCAGCTCGGCGGCCGCGGTGAGCGAGAGCCCCACCTCCTCCTGGTCCATCGCCAGCGCCGCCTCGTGGCTCCAGGAGAGCCGGGCGATGAGACGGAGCGCGTCCCACGGCCGCGCCACGGTCTGCAGCCAGGCGCTGCGGCCGTGCAGCCAGCCCAGCTCCTCGAGGTAGCCGGCCGAGAGCGACAGGCGCGGCGTGAAGAGGCGCGGCAGCTGCACCTCCGGTCCGAGCCAGGTCCGCTCCAGGCTGGACGCGTCGTCGCGCGAGGTGCCGCCGCTGGCGCCCACCCTCAGGAGACCAAGGTCGTAGAAGGCCGAGAGGTCGGCCCGGCGGTTGCGGGAGCCGAAGGCCGGCGGCGCCACCACCCACGGCACCGCCAGGCCGCCGTAGTCGAGGCCGCCGCTGAGCGAGAGGCCGGTGAGCGGCCGGACCAGCAGCTCCACCCGAGCCGCGTCGAGCGCCCCGCTGGCCTGGACGAGGCCGCCCGTCGCCAGGCGCGCCGAGGCGTACAGGTCGAGGAGCGGCCCGGCGTGCAGCGAGGCGGCAGCCTCCAGCTCGCCCCGGTCGCCCAGCTCCGGCGACCGGACCCAGGCCAGCCGCCCCTCGTGGCGCAGCACCACCGCCCGGGCGAGCCGCCGCTCGAGCGCCCAGTACCCTCCCGCGGTGGCCCGCTCGGAGGAGGGGTTCAAGGTGTCCGGCTCCGGCACCAGGCCGCCGAAGAGACCGGCCTCCCAGCCCTCGCGGCGGAGGCCCACCAGCGCGCCGTCCATGACCGTGGCGCCGGGCACGGTCCAGGGCAGGATGCGCCCGGCCGCCAGGGAGAGCGCGCCGCCCTGCGGCGCCCAGCCGAGCTGCGCCTGCCAGAGGTAGAGCCGCGTCTCGTCGGCTGGCCGGAAGGTGGCGACGCCGCGCGAGAGCCACCGCTCCGCCCTCAGGTCCAGGTCGAGCGTGAGCGGCCCCGCCGCGGCGCCGTGCACGCTGGCGTCGAGCCGGGCCACGTCCCAGGTGGCCGAGCCGGTGGAGGTCCAGACGGCGTCGCCCAGGGCGAGCTCGGCCACGGTGCTCCGCGGGGCGGCCAGTGCCGGCGCGCCCTTGGGCGCGGCCTGGTACTCGATGACGACCACCGGCGCCGCGGCCACCGCGGCGCCGCGCCGCTCCAGCTCGGCGTCGGAGGGGAGCGGCGGGAGGGAGACCACCTTCGCGGCCGGCTCCGGCGGCGGCGCCAGCTTGAAGGCGTCGCCCGCCCGCGCCTGGCCACCGGTGCAGGTGGCGCCACCCGGACCGACCACCTCCAGGGTGCAGCGGCCGGCCTCCGCGTCGTCGCGCCAGAGCGCGATCACGTCGCCCGCCGAGAGGCCATCGTCGGTCCCGGCGTCGAGGTAGGCGCGTGCGCCGGTCACCTGGAGCACGCGCCCCACGCCGGGCACGCGCGGACGCGCCGGCTGCACCGCGTCGAGCGGCGACGCCGGGGGCAGGAGGGTGGCGCCGAGCGCCAGCGCGAGGAGGTGGGCGACCATGGCCGGCTACCCGCTCCCGCTGGGGTGGCAGGTGAAGCAGCCGGTCGGGGGCGGACCCCTGTCACCCTGGGTCTCGGTGAAGAGCGCCCCCCAGGGCTTGTCGGCGCGCATCCTGGAGTGGCAGGTGAAGCAGCCGGCGGACCGGTGTGCCCCCTGGCCAAAGGCGCTCTCGCCGATCGGGTGGCTGGAGACCCGGTAGAGCTGGGAGTCGGCGTGGCAGCGCAGGCACCGGGCCACCGTGAGCGGCTGGCTGGGGCACGGTGGGTTGTCCGTGCCATTCGGAGTGCAGAGGTTGAGGATGTTGATGGTGCCCGCGCCCACCGTGACCGGGTTGTGCTTGAGGGCGAACCCCGCCTTCGTGTCGTGGCAGGTCTTGCAGGCGAGGGCCGTCAGGTCCTTCCGGTTGGCCGGGTTGGTGTGGCACTCCGCGCAGGCCAGGCCGGCGTGCTTGGTGCCCACGCCGATGGGGAAGAGCTGCGGGTGGTTGGCCGGCACGCCGCCGGCGCCGTCGGCGTGGCAGTAGAGGCAGGCTCCGGAGAGCCCCTTGGCCGTCACGGTGGTGGTGTAGGTCGCGACGCCCGAGTGCAGCGTCGCCAGGGTGACCTGGCCGGCCAGGAGCCCCTGGTCGTCGTGCTGCGCCCGCCCCCCGCCCACCGCCACGTGGCAGCCGACGCAGGTCACCTGCTTCCAGTCGCGGGCGTAGTCCCAGTGCGGCGGCGTGGCCGAGGGCGCCCGGTTGGCGGGGTGGCATACCAGGCAGGCGCCGCCCGCGGGGCCGGAGTGCGAGCCGGTGCCGATGACGAAGCCGCCGGCCGCGAGGGCGTGCCCCTTCACCGTCACCGTGACCCTGGCCGCGGTGGCGGGCAGCCGGCCGTCGGCGTGGCAGGCCAGGCACTTCACCGGGTTCAGCGGGTCGGCCGCGAGGTCCGGCACCGCGGCGTGGCCGGTGGCGAGCGGGATGGCATCGGCGGCGTGGCACTGGGCGCAGCGGAAGTCGGCCGGGTTCCTCCGGTTCGACGAGGTGTGGCAGTCGAGGCACTTCACGATGCGCGCGCCCGGGTAGGCGTGCCTCGAGGTGGCGGCCAGTCCGAAGAAGTCGCCGTGGTCGGCGGGCGGGCCGGCCACGCCGCTGGGGTGGCAGGTGCGGCAGGCCGCGGCGAAGGCCGCCAGGGTGGGCTGGGTGAGCGGGTAGTCCTTGGTGCCGGCGTGCAGCGGCGCCAGGCTGGCCCAGTCGTCGTGGAACGCCGTGCCGCCCGCCACGGCCACGTGGCAGGCGGTGCAGTCGGTCTTCTTGAAGTCGGCCGCCCACGGCGTGGGCTCGCCCTTGAGCGCGGTGTGGCAGCTCAGGCACGCGCCGCCCGCCGCGCCCGAGTGCGCGCCCGAGGCGAGGGGGAACCTGGCGTGCCCGGTGGCGAGCCGGACGGGGATGGCGTCGTACTCGTGGCAGCGGGCGCACTTCGCGCTGGCGGCCAGCGAGGTGTCGGTGGCCACCACGTCCGGGACCCGGGTGTGCTTGGCCGCCACCGGCGAGCTGGTGGCGTGGCAGGCGGCGCAGCCGAGATCGGCCTTGCTGGCCGGGCTCACGTGGCACTGCTCGCAGGAGGCCACCACGGTCCCGGCGGCGTTCTGGTGTGGCAGCAGGTAGTACGGGTGGGCGCCGATGCCCTGCGGGTGGCACTGCAGGCAGGCGGCGGAGAGCCCCTTGGCGGCGTCGCCCCCCGCGATGACGATGGCGGCGTCCACCACCTGCGTGAAGAGGCGCGCCTTGCCGATGGGGGTGGGCGGCGTGGTGGTGGTGTCGACGAGGGCGAGGTGGAAGGGCTCGAGCGCCACCCGCGAGTCATGGGGGACGTCGGTCGGGCCCACCAGGTCGTGACAGCCGACGCAGCTCACCACCGTGAAGTCGGCCGCCAGCGTCTTGCCCTGGTCGGCGCGGAGGCCAGGGTGGCAGGAGAGGCAGGTGGCCCCGGCGCCGGCGTGGACGGCCGACCCGTCGATCCGGAAGCCATTGGCCCGGGCGGCGTGCTCCGCCACCTTCACCGGCACCACGCCGTCGCCGTGGCAGCGGACGCAGCGCCCCGAGGCGGCCTCCCGCTCGGCCGGCGTGCTGGCCGGCGTGAGCGCCACGAAGTCGGGGACCTTGGCGTGCGCCGTGGTGGTGGCGGCCAGGTCGTGCGGGTGGCAGGTGGCGCAGCCCATCACCAGGTACTGGCCCACGGACCGCTTGACGTGGCACTCCGCGCAGCGGGCCACGGTGGCGCCCCCCGCGTCACCGTGGGGCAGCGGGAAGTGGAGCGCATGGTCGACGGCGTCGCGGATGCCCTGCGGGTGGCAGGCGCGGCACGAGGCGTCCTGCGTGTCGAAGGGCTGGCCGGTCGTGGCGGTGATGGCGGCCACCGCCGGCGAGTCGAGGTGCAGGGTGGAGAGCGCCTGGAGGTCGTCGTGGAACAGGACCGGCGCCGGGACGTGGCAGCCGGTGCAGGTGAAGGTCGTGAAGCTGGCGCTCGGCAGCCCGGTGACCTTGTCGAGGTGACAGGCGTTGCAGTCCACCGGGCCCTGCCCGGCGGCCGGGCCGTGCACATCGCCGGGCGCGATGGGGAAGAACCTGGCGTGGGTCGCCGGCGTCGGCATGGTGAGCGAGGGGGCCGAGGGGTCGCCCCCGGTGCAGCCGGCCACCAGCGTGGCGAGGGAGAGGATCGCCGCGAAAGCGTTCGGGCGCCTGGTCATCGGGCACCTCCGGTGCTGCGTGGCAAGCCGCTCGAGAACCGGTGGCACTCGTAGCAGCGCGGGTTGGAGGGCAGGTAGCCCGCCACGCCCTGGTGGTCGGCGGACGGGTTGCCGTGGCAGCGCATGCAGTCGGCCGGCGGCACGCCGGCCGGGATGGAGCTGCAGGCGAGGGGCTGGCCGGCCAGGAAGGGCGGAATGCCGCCCGTGTGGCAGTCGCGGCAGGCGATGCCGGCGTGGGGCCCCGCGCGGATGGCGAAGCAGGCGTCATGGGCCGGGAAGCCGCCGGGCTTGAAGCGCCAGGCGCCGTGGCAGGTGCGGCAGTCGGTGGAGAAGCCGGCCGCCGCGTGATCGAGCAGCCTGGGGTCCGCGCCGGTCCGGTCGAAATCCTTCTGGTGGCAGGCCACGCAGCGGGCCACCGGCCGGGAGAAGGCCCGGTCGCGCCGGTCGCCGTGGCACTCCTCGCATGGGAGGCTGGCGTGGCGGCCGGTGAGCGGGAAGGCGGTCCGGCGGTGGGCGTCGGGGCCGAAGCTGGCCTGCTGGAAGGAGGCCGTGTCGTGGCAGCGGTCACAGCGCTGGCCGAGCCGCTTGGCGTGCACGTCGCGGTGGCAGGCGGCGCAGGCGCGGGGCACGGGCTTCCCGAAGTCTCCGCCGGCGTGGCAGGCGGCGCAGGCCACGTCGCGGTGGCGGCCCGTCAGCGGGAAGCCGGTCCTGTCGTGGGAGAAGCTGACCTTCTTCCAGCCCTCGGCCGTGTGGCAGAGGGCGCAGCGGGTCTCCCCCCCGGCGTGGGAGGCGCCCGGCGGGCGCGGCGAGAGGTTGGCGGCGCCGGCGGGCGCGCCGGGGGCCGGGACGCCGGTCTGGAGGCCCGCCGCAGGACTGGCGGCGGTGGCGGCGAGCAGCAGGGCGGCGAGGGCGGTGGCGATCACGGCTTGAACCCCCGGAAGGCGCCCTGGTGGTGGTCGGCGTGGCACGCCTGGCAGTCCACGGGCAGCGGCTTGTAGCGCCGCGCCTCCACACCCTGGGCCAGCTGGACCAGGGCGTGGCACTTGTCGCAGGCCAGCGGCCTGTGCTTCCCCTCCAGCTTGAAGCGGCTGTCCTTCTGGTGGTCGAAGCGGAGCTTCTCCTTCCAGGAGGCGCCGTCGTGGCAGCGGGCGCAGTCGGTGAAGCCCTTCACGGCGAGCTGGCCGGCGTGCGGGTCGGCGTGGCACCCGGCGCAGGCGAGGGGCAGCGGCCGGTAGCGGATCACGCCGGCGTCGCCGGGCTTGTGGCAGGAGGCGCAGGCGGCCTTGGCGTGCTGCCCCTCCAGCTTGAAGCGGCTCTCCAGCGCGTGGTCGAAGCGGACCCGCTTGAAGGTCTCCAGGCCGTGACAGGCGGTGCAGCCCTCCTTGTCCAGGCGCGGCTGGAACTGTCCGCCGTGCGGGTCGCGGTGGCAGGCGCGGCAGTCCTTCGCCGCCCGCGGGATGTCGAGGAGCGCCAGGCTCGCCTTGACCGGCCGCTGCAGCCCCTCGAGGCGCGCGCGCACGGCGGTCGGCACCTTGGCCTCCAGGCGCGCGTCCTTGGGGTGGCAGGCCGCGCAGGCCACCGCCCGGTGCGCCCCCTCGAGCCGGTAGGCCAGCTGCTGGTGGTCCTCCAGCTCGAAGCGGGCCGGCAGGAAGGCCTCCAGGCCGTGGCAGCGATCGCAGGTCGTGGCGGGGCCCGCCGCCGGCACGGCCTGCGCGGCGGCGCGGACGAGCTGCCCGAGGTGGGCATCGAAGTGGCAGTCGGTGCACCGCTCGAAGGACAGGCCGCGGTAGACCGCCTTCCGGCCGGGCGCCGTCACGTGGCAGGCCTCGCACTTCACCTGCAGGTGGGCCCCGCGCAGCGGGTAGCGGGTCTTCTCGTGGAAGAGCTTCTCCTTGGCAGAGCCGTGCACCTGCTTCCAGTCGGCGGAGGTGTGGCAGCTCTGGCAGGCCTGGCCGAAGCGCCCCTGGTGCGGGTCCTTCTTGTGGCAGTCGGCGCACGCCTGGAAGGGCACCGGCTTGTAGCGGGCGAAGGCCCCCGGCCGCACCGCCGCCACCCGGGGCCCGGGCGGCTCCATGACCGGCGAGCGCTGGTCGGCGTGGCACTTCAGGCAGGCCACCTTGGCGTGCTTCCCCTCCAGCCTGTAGGCGGCCCTGGCGTGGTCGAAGCGGGACGGCTTCCAGGTGACCGCGCCGTGGCAGCGGGCGCAGTCCTGGCCCTCCGGGCCGAGCTGGCCGCGGTGCTCGTCGACGTGGCAGCCGGCGCAGGTCCGGGGCGCCCCCAGGTGGCTGAGCCGCCCCTTCTCCAGGACGGCGCGCACCCCGGCGTCGCTCACCAGGCGCGGGTCGTGGCAGCGGGCGCAGTCGGCCTTGGCGTGCTTGCCCTCCAGCGCAAAGCCGGTGCGGGCGTGGTCGAAGCCCTTGCGCCCGGCCACCCCCCAGTCGACGAGCTTGACGTCCCGCCCCTGGTGCTCGTGGTGGCACTTCTCGCAGTCGCGCTCGGCCTCCGGGATGCGCCCGTGCAGGCCGCGGCCGGCCAGCACCGAGGGGGCCAGCTCCTTGTGGCAGGCGAGGCACTGCCTCGGCGAGAGCTGCTCCCCCGCCTCGTGGCAGGTGGTGCAGTTGGTCAGCCCCTCGAGGTGGGCGTGCGGGCGGGAGAGCGGGCCGGGCGAGAAGATGTCGGCCCGGGCCGGACCGGCCAGGGCGGCGCAGAGCAGCAGGGCGAGGCGGCCGGCGGAGCGCATCAGTGGAGCCCGTATCCGAGGTAGAGGGAGACGCCGATGTGGGCGGTGAGCGCCAGCACCAGGAAGGTGGCCATGGTGGCGTGGAAGACCCGCCAGCCACGCAGCAGGCTCTTGAGCGAGCCGTAGAAGCGCAGCTGCCAGCGCAGGCGCGCCAGCTTGATGAGGGCGCGCCGCAGGTCCTCGAAGCGCTCCGGATCCGGGAAGCGGCGCCTCAGGGCGCGCAGCTTGAGCCGCAGCCAGGCCGCCTCGAAGGGGAAGCGGAGGAAGAGCGCGACGATGGAGGTGGCCCGGACCGGCGCGGTGGCGCGGTCGAGGAGCGCCGTGGCCCGCGGTCCGGCGTGCGCCAGCTCCGGGGCCGCGAAGGCGCGCAGCCGCTCGAAGCTGGCCGCCAGGTCCTCCAGCTCGTCGGCGCGCCCGCCCGTCGCCGGCACCAGCCCGAAGATGTAGCGGCCGATGACGCCGGTGGTCATCACCACCAGCAGCGCCCCCGCGGTGCTGGTGGCCAGCACGTTGTTGGCCTGGAAGGCCGCGTGGAAGGCGATGACCAGCGGGCTCATGGCGCCCACGAAGACGTGGAAGTCGAGCCAGCCGCGGATGTCGCCGAAGCCGGTGAACACCTTGCCGCGCTTGCGGACCGCGTAGAGGAAGTTGGAGAGCATGAAGGCGGTGGCCACCATGCCGACCCCATGTCCCCACGACCCGGCCGACTTCATGGCCGCGTGGAGCGGCGACCTGAGCCGCTCCGCCCGCGGGAGCAGGTAGTAGTCCGCCCCCTTCCAGGCCAGGTACCCGAGGATGGAGAGGCCCAGCACGGCGTAGAGGCCGCGCAGCGCCCAGAGCCGCCGCAGGGTGGCGCGGTCCTCGGAGGTCCCGGCGTGCCGCCGCGTGCGGGGCGCGCTCCCCCTGGCCGGCGCCCCCAGCTGCTCGCCATGGAAGCGCCGCATGGTCACGCCGGCCTTCTGCAGGAACTCGGTGGGCAGCTCGCCGCCCACGTTGACGATGACGAAGTCGTTGGCCAGCTTCACCGCGTGGCCGCCCACGTCGAGGCGCACCTCGTCGGGATCGATGGCCGTGACCTGCGACGCCATGACGGCCCGCACCTTGCCCTGGGAGACGAGCGCCCCCAGCCTCGAGCGGTTGGCCTCGCGGCAGCGGCCGAACTCGGCGCTGCGGTAGCTGATGGACACCTCGGCGCTGGACTCGGTGGCGAGCTGGATGGCCGCCTCGAGCGCCGAGTCGCCGCCGCCCACCACCAGCACCCGCGCGCCGTCGAACTGCTCCGGGTCCTTCAGGCCGTAGAGGACCTTCTCCTGGTCCTCGCCTGGCGCCCCCAGCTTCCGCGGCGTGCCGCGCCGGCCGATGGCGAGCACCACCTTGGCCGCGGCCACGTTCCCCCGGCTGGTCACCACCTGGAAGTGGCCGTCCTCTCCCTCGATGCCCTCGACCTTGACACCCTGGGCCACGACCAGCCCGGCCTTGTGGATGACCTCGCCCCAGCCCTCCAGCAGCTCCTCCTTGGAGATGAGCTTCCTGCCGAACCTGCCGAAGAGCGGCAGGTCCACGGTCTCGGTCATGGCCACCTTGCGGCGCGGGTAATGCGCCACCGACCCGCCCATGGTGTCCTGCTCCAGGAGGTGGTGGGCCACGCCGCGGGCCTTCAAGCCCAGGGCCGTGGCCAGGCCGGCCGGGCCGGCCCCCACCACCACCACCGCGCCGCCCGCCGGGACCACCTCGGCGAGCCGCTCGGCCGCCTGCAGCCCCTGGGTGATGGCGTTCTTGATGAGCCCCATGCCGCCGAGCTCGCCCACCACGTGGACGCCCGGCCTCGATGACTCGAAGAACTCATCCACCTCGGGCAGGTCGACGCCGCGCTCGGAGGTTCCGAAGACCAGCCGGATGGCGCCCACCGGGCACTCGGCGGCGCAGCGGCCGTGGCCGATGCAGTGGTCGGCGTGCACCAGGCGCGCCGCGTGGTCCACCACGCCGAGGATGTCCCCCTCCGGGCAGGCCTTGAGGCAGGAGAGGCTGCCGATGCAGACGTCGGTGTCCACCACCGGGTGGAGCGACTTCGGGATGTGCTGGTTCTTCTCGATCTTGAGGCGCAGGGCGGCCGAATCGCGCCGGGTGCGGAGGGCGCGGCGCAC
>JANNKC010000178.1:0-20687 GCA_031396105.1 Anaeromyxobacter sp. | reverse complement strand
GCGGCCGGGGCGACGAGGAGGAGGAGCGCGCCGAGGGTCAGACCCCAGGCGGCAATCACCGGACCGAGCCGAACGGCCGAGGCGCGAGCAGCGCGAGGCGTGCAGACCGGGCCTCCCAGGCCGGTGAGCCTACCAGTCACGGCCAGCCTCCCGCTTCTTCCCGTCCTTCCGGCCGGCGGGGCCGAGCGGCATGTTCCGCTCGCGGGCGCGCAGGGCGTCGAGGAGCCGCTCGGCGTCCTGCCGGTCGAGCCCCGCGGGCCGCACCCCGGCCCGCTCGCCCTCGTCGCCGGGCTTGCGCTCCCCGGACTGCCCCTGCTTCCCGTGGTCCCGCCGCTCCTCGTCACCTGCGCGTCGCCCCTTGTCCTGGCCCTTGTCCTGGCCCTGGTCCTGGCCCTTGTCCTGGCCCTTGTCCTGGCCCTGGTCCGGCTCTGGCTGCTGCTCCTGCTTCGGCGGCTGGTCCTTGGCCCCTTGCTGCGGCGGCTCCTGCGTCGGCTGCTGCCCCTGGCGTTGCTCCGGCGGCCCTCGCTGCTTCGTCGCACCGCCGTCGCCCTCGTCCTGTGGCTTTCCCTTGCCGGCGGCCTTGCGGCGCAGCAGCACCTCGAGGTTATAGCGCGCGTCCTCGTTTCCCGGATCGCGCCGGAGCGCCTCGGTCAGGGCGCGGGCCGCTCCCTCGCGGTCTCCGGCGGCGTCGAGGGCGTTCCCCATGTTCTGCAGCGCCCGGGAGGAGAGGGCGCCGGACCGATCGCGCTCCAGCGCGCGCTTCCAGGCCTCGCCCGCCTCGGCGTGGCGCCCCAGGGCGTGGAGCGCGTCGCCGCGGTCGAAGTCGATCTCCGGGCGCGGTCCGGCCTCCTGCTCGGCGGCCTGGTAGCGCTCCAGCGCGCCGGCGGCGTCGCCGGAGAGGAGCTTCTCGTTCCCCTCGCGCACCCGGGGCTGCTCCGCCACGAAGGGGGAGGCGCCGGCCAGCAGCGCGGCGGTCAGCGCGGCGAGCGGGCTCACGGCGAGGCCTCCTGGTCCTCATCCTGGCGCGGGGCGCGCCCATCGGCCAGGAGCAACGCGCCGAGCAGCAGGAGGAAGCCGGGGAAGGCGGCCAGCGCGAAGCGGTCCTCGTACTGGACCACCAGCCGGCTGGTGAGCTCGCCCTTCTCCAGCAGGTCCAGCGCGGCGCGGAAGGCGCCCGGGCCGTGGTCGGGCGAGCCGAGCTCGTAGAGCTCCCCGCCGCCCTTCTCCACCAGCGCGCGCAGCGTGGCGAGGTCGAGGCGGGTCACCACCGGCTCGCCGCCCCGGTCCTTCTTGTAGCCGGTGGTCGCGCCGGAGGGGTCGGTGAGGGGGATGGGCTCGCCCGCCGGGGTGCCCACGGCGAGCGCGAAGATGCGGACGCCGGCCTCGGCGAGCTGGGCGGCCGCCTCCCGTGCCCCGCCCTCCAGGTCCTCGCCGTCGGTGACCAGCAGCACCACCTTGGAGCGGCCCGCCGCGGCCGCGGACCCCTCCAGCACCTCCCGCGCCGCCACCAGGGCGTTGCCGAGATCCGAACCCTGCTGCGGCACGCTCTTCGGTGAGACGGCCCGGAGGAAGAGGCGCGCCGCCGCGTAGTCGGTGGTGAGCGGGCACTGCACGAAGGCCTCGCCGGCGAAGACCACCACGCCCACCCGGTCGCCGGCCAGCGACTCCAGCAGCGCCCCCACCTCCAGCGTGGCGCGGGTGAGCCGGTCCGGCTTCACGTCGCGCGCCAGCATGGACCGGGAGACGTCGAGGGCGATGACCACGTCCACGCCGGAGCGCGTGGCGAGCTCGGTGCGCGTGCCGCACTGCGGGCGGGAGAGGGCCAGCGCCACCAGGGCCAGTCCGGCGAGCGAGAGGCCGAGCCGCGCCGCCGGGTGGGTGGTGGAGGCGCGCGGGGCCATGCGCCGGGCCTGCGGGCCCGCGGCGCGGAGGAGCAGGGCGCGGCGGCGGTGGAGCTGCACCGCGCCCAGCACGGCCAGCGCCACCACGGCCACGAGGAGCCAGAGCGCCCCCGGGGCGGCCAGGCGCGCCGGCGCACCCAGCACCTGGAAGGTGAGCGGCGTGGCCGCGGCCAGGCTCACGGGAAGGTCCTCCAGCGGGTCAGCCCGAGCAGCAGGCCGAGCGCGGCCAGCCAGAAGGCGGGCGCGAGGAGCCGCGGGAAGAGCTCCACCACCCGCGAGCTGGCGGTGGTCTCGAAGATGCGCGTCTTCTCCAGCCGGTCCAGCACCGCCTGCAGCCCCTGCTCCAGCTCGGCCTTGTCGCCGGCGTTGGCGTAGGCGCCGCCGGTGATCCGGGCGATCTCCTTCAGGAGCTCCGGGTTCACCGCGAAGGGCATGGGCTGGTAGACGGTCTGGCCGAAGAGGTCCACGCCCACCGGGTAGGGAACCACGCCCCCCTTGCCCACCAGGATGGGGAAGACGCGGATGCCCATGGTCCGGGCGATGGTGGCCGCCTCGCGCGGCGAGATCTGGCCGGCGTTGGAGTCGCCGTCGGTGATGAGGATGATCACCTTGCTCTTGGCGTCCGACTCGCGCAGCCGGTTCACGGAGGTGGCCAGCGCGTTGCCGATGGCGGTGCCGTCCTCGATGACCCCGATCTTGAGCTGGTCCACCAGCGTGCCCAGGATGCCGTAGTCGAGCGTGAGGGGCGCCTGGGTGTAGGCGTCGCCGGCGAAGACCACCAGCCCGATCCGGTCGGAGGTGCGCCGGCGGATGAAGTCCTTCAGGACCTCCTTGGCCACGGTGATGCGGTCCTGCGGCCTGAAGTCGGCGGCTCGCATCGAGGTGGAGAGGTCGAGGGCGATGACGATGTCGATCCCCTCGACCGCCTGCCGCTCCGGCTCCCGCTCCCGGGCCTGCGGGCGGGCCAGCGCCAGGACCGCCAGGGCGAGGCCTGCCAGGACCAGGGCCTGCGGAAGCCACCAGACCCGGGCCACCAGGCCTCGCCCGGCGGCGGCCAGCGCCGCGGCGCGAGGGTGGCGCAGGCGCGGGGCCCGGCGCGACTCCAGGCCCAGCGCCAGGAGTGCCAGCGGCAGGAAGGCGAGGAGCAGGAGCGCCCACGGGCGGGCCAGGTGGAGAGGCTCGGGGGTCACGGGAGCCTCCGGGCCGGGTCAGCCTTCGGGGTCGGGGTCGGGGTCGGGGTCGAGGTCGAGGTCGAGGTCGGGGTCGGGGTCGAGGTCGGGGTCGGGGTCGGGGTCGGGGTCGAGGTCGGGGCCGGGGTCGAGGTCGGGGCCGGGGCCGGGGCCGAGCTCCGCGCCAGCAGCTCGCGGGCGAACCGCATCCCCGCGTCGCACACGGAGCCGCTGGCCGGGTAGCGGGCGAACTTGATGAGGTCGGCCTCCTCCGAGAAGCCCCGCAGCGCCTCCACGTCCACCCGCGGCTCGCCCTGGGCCCGCAGCGCGTCGGTGACCTCGGCGGTGGTGAGGTCGAGGGCGTTCAGGCCGGTGAGCGCCCCCACGTACTCGCGCACCGCCTCGGAGAGCCGGAAGTAGTACTCGCGCCCGCGCCCCTGCTCGGGCAGCCGCTCGGCCGCCAGGGCCTCGAGGCGGCGGGCGAAGCGCTCACCGGGCGGGAGCGGGGCGGTCGGCGCGGCGGCCCGGGCGGCGCGGCGGCGCCAGGCGTGCCAGGCGAACCAGAGGAGCGCCACCAGGGCGAGGAGGCCGAGCGCGGCCCAGACCGGCCTCCAGGTGGGGAGGAGGAGCGGCACGGCCGCCGCCGGGTCGCGGAGCTGCAGCGCCTCGGCCGGAGCCTCGGGATCGATGACCCCGGCCGCCTCGACGCGCGGGCCGGGCACGTCGACGACGCGCGGGCCCTGCGGCGTGGCCGCCTCGAGCCGGAGCGTGGGGAGGTCATGGGCTCCGAGCTCGAAGAGGGTGAGCCGGAGCGTGCAGGTGGTGAGCGAGTCCTCACCGGCGGCGGCGCGGCGGCAGCCCCGCGGCTCGACCTGGAACGGGGCGAGCTCGAGCTTCCCGGGGAGGGTGTAGGACTCCGCCGGCGCGTGGCGCAGCTCGATCTCCCAGTCGAATGGCTCGCCGAGCTTCGGCTGGGCGTTGCCGAGGCGCGAGCGGACCTCCTTGGGCGCGGCCTGGGCCGGGGTCGCGGTCGGGGAGGTTGGGGCCCCTCGACTCCGGACCTGCGGTCCGTAGCCTGTCCTGAGCGTAGCCTCGCGGAGGCGAGGCGGAGTCGAAGGGCTCGGGGCGTCCGGAAGGTCGGTCGGGGTCGGCTCTTCACCGGTCGCCCCGAGCGTAGGGGCGCCAGGCGCCCCGGAGTCGAGGGGCGCGGCCCCTGCGCCCGCCAGCGAGAGCGCCGCTGCGAGCGCGAGCAGGTGAGGCAGCGCGCTCACCGCTGCCTCCGGGCGCGGGCCTGGAAGAAGGCCAGCAGCGGCTTGGCGTAGTCGGCGTCGTCGGCGCGCACCGCGGCGTGCTCGAGCTCCAGCCTCGCGAAGAGGCGGGTCAACCTGGCGCCCTCGGCGGCGGCGTCGGCCTCGATGCGGGCGCGCACCCTGTGGTCGGAGAGGTCGAGCCGCACGGTGCGCCCGGTCTCCGGGTCCTCCAGCAGCGCCAGCCCGGCCGCCGGCAGGGTCCGCTCCAGCCGGTCCTCGATGCGGATGGGGACCACGTCGTGCTTCCTGGCCGCCACCCGGAGCGGCCGCTCGAAGCGGGCCTCGTCGTCGAGGAAGTCGGAGAGGACGAAGGCCACGGTGCGCCGGCGCATGGCGCGGCGCAGGTGGGTGAGCGCGTTGCCCAGGTCGGTGCGCGGGCTCCGCGGCCTGAACTGCAGGATCTCCGAGACCAGCCGGAGGGCGTGGCGCCGCCCCTTGCGCGGCGGCACGAACTTCTCCACCTCGTCGGTGAAGAGGGCCAGCCCCACCCGGTCGCCGTTCTGCACCGCCGAGAAGGCGAGGAGCGCCGCGATCTCGGCCGCCACCTCGGCCTTGGTGCGCGCCCCCGAGCCGAAGTCGGCCGAGGCGGAGAGGTCGCACAGCACCATGACGGTGAGCTCGCGCTCCTCCACGAACCGCTTGACGTGCAGGTGGCCGGTGCGGGCCGAGACGTTCCAGTCGATGGTGCGCACCTCGTCGCCGGGCGAGTAGGGGCGCACCTCGCTGAAGTCCATGCCCCGCCCCTTGAAGACGGAGTGGTACTGCCCGCCGAGGGAGTCCTCGACGGCGCGGCGCGTGGTGATCTCGATGCGCCGGATGCGCTGGATGAGCTCTCTCGCGTTCATCGGCCGCCCGCGCTGCGCGCCCTCGACACCTCAGGGCACCTCGATCCGATCGAGCACCCGCGACACCACCTTCTCCGGCGTGACCTCCTCGGCCTCGGCCTCGTAGGTGAGCGTGATGCGGTGGCGCAGCACGTCGTAGGCCACGGCCTTGACGTCCTCTGGCGTCACGAAGGCGCGGCGGCGCAGGAAGGCGTGGGCCCGCGCCGCCACCGCCAGGAAGATGGTGGCGCGCGGCGAGGCGCCGTACTCGATGAGCGGGACCAGGTCGCCGAGCCCGTGCCCCTTGGGGTCGCGGGTGGCGAAGACCAGGTTGACCACGTAGTCCTTCACCTTGTCGTCCATGTAGAGCCGGTGGATGACGGCGCGCCCGGCCGCCAGGTCGGCCTGGCCGCAGACCTTCTGGGCCCGCGGCGGCGACGGCGTGGCCATGCGGTCGAGGATGGTCCGCTCCTCCTCGCGGGTCGGGTAGCCCACCTTCACCTTGAGCATGAAGCGGTCCACCTGCGCCTCGGGCAGCGGGTAGGTCCCCTCCTGCTCGATGGGATTCTGCGTGGCCAGCACGATGAACGGGTCGGGCAGCGCGAAGGTCTGGTCGCCGATGGTGACCTGGCGCTCCTGCATGGCCTCGAGGAGCGCCGACTGCACCTTGGCCGGCGCGCGGTTCACCTCGTCGGCCAGCACCACGTTGGCGAAGACCGGCCCCTTCTTGACCGAGAAGGTCTGGCTGCGGGGGTCGTAGACCTGCGTGCCCACCACGTCGGCGGGGAGCAGGTCGGGGGTGAACTGCACGCGGCTGAAGGCGCAGTCCACCGCGTCGGCCAGCGTCTTCACGGCCAGCGTCTTGGCCAGGCCGGGGACGCCCTCCACCAGCACGTGGCCACCGGTGAGCAGGCCGATGAGCGCCCGCTCCACCAGGTACCGCTGTCCGACGATGACCTTGCCGGTCTCGGCCACCAGCGCGTCGACGAAGGCCGACTGACGCTGCACCTCGTCAGAGACGGCCCGGATGTCCGGGTTCATGCTGCCTCCAGGGGGCGGTCCGCGTGGAAAGCGCCGAAGATACCGGCGGTTCGACCCCTTGAACAGCCCGGTGGCGCGTCCTCTTCCCGGCCCGCGGGGCTCGCGGGCGTACGGCCCGTGCGTTCCCGTTCGGGGCAAACAGCCATTCGTCACCATCCCCCGCTTGTCTCAGGTCAAGTTCATCCCCACCATTCGGGGTCTAGGGGCGTACTCCGTGGACCACCAACGAGGCGACAGGCCGTGAGGGGGGAGCCCCTCGTCATGCCAGCGGGCACGCTGGTCGACGCGTTCGTCGCGGCGGCGGCGGGCGGCCGGCTGGGCGCGACCTTCGTCGGCTCGGACGAGCACGAGCACTTCGTCGGCTGGGCGGAGGCCCTGGAGCGCGCCCGCCGCGCCGCAGCCGCGCTGGCCCGCATGGGGATCCAGCCTGGCGACCGGGTGGCGCTGGTGCTCCACGGCGGGCCCGCCTTCCTGGACGCCTTCCTCGGCGCCTGGCTGGCGGCGGCCGTGCCCGTGCCGCTTCCGCCGCCGAGCCAGCTCGGCCACCTCGACGACTACCTGGAGGCGCTGGAGCGGATGCTGCGCGCCTCGGGCGCCTGCCTCATCGTCTCGAGCGGCACCACGCTGGAGCTGCTCGGCCGGGTGGTCCACCGGGTCCGGCCGAGGCTCGGCTGCCGCCCGGCCTCGGACCTGGAGGCGGTCCCGGCGCGCATCCAGCGCGAGGTGGCGCCCGGCGACGTCGCCCTGATCCAGTTCGCCTGGGGACCCACCGCCCTGCCGCGCCCGGTGGCATTCACCCATGGTGCGATGGCGGCCCAGGTGGCCGCCGGCGCCGCCTCGCTCGGCCTCGGCGGGGACGACGTGCTGGCCTCCTGGCTCTCGTTGACCCATGACTCCGGCCTGGTGGGCTGCCTGCTCACCGCGCTCTCGCGGTCCCTCTCGCTCGTGCTGGTGGCGGGCCGGGCGGTGGCGGCGCGCCCCGCGCTGGGCCTGCGGGCCGTGGCCCGGCACCGGGCCACCGTGGCGGTGGGGCCGGCCTCCTTCTTCGGCCGGGCGGCGGTCGCGCCAGAGGCCGAGCTGGCCCGCTGCTCGCTCGCCTCGCTCCGCCTGGCGGTGGCGCGCCACGAGCCTGGCGACGTGGAGGCGCTGCGCCTGTTCGCCACCCGCTTCGAGCACCTGGGGCTCGATCCCGCCGCGCTGGTCCCGTCATGGGGGCTGGCCGAGCCGGCCATCACGGTGGCCACCGGCGCGCGCGGCCGCGGCCTGGCGGTGGCGCGAGTGGACGCGGCGCGCCTGGCGCGCGACGGCGTGGTGGTGGCCGGCGCGCGAGCGCTGGCCTCGGTGGGGCGCCCGGTGCCGGGCGCGGACGTGGACGTGCGCGACGAGGAGGGCCACGTCCTGCCGGACGGCCGGCTGGGCCGGCTCTGGCTGCGGGCGCCCGCGCTGCTCGAGGGGACCGAGGCCATCGGCCCGCACGGCTGGCTCGACACCGGCGAGACGGGCTTCACGCTCGACGGCGGGCTCTACGTCCACGGACGCCGCGACGAGCTGGTGCTGGTCCGCGGCGCCCGCCACGCCCCCGAGGAGTTCGAGCTGCCGGTGGCCCGGCTGCCCGGCCTGGGCGCGGTGGTGGCGCTCACCATGCCGCCGCCCCGCTCCCACGACGGCGCGCTGCTCCTGCTGGTGGAGCGGGCCGAGGGCGGGCACGTCGAGCGGCTGGAGGCGACGGTGCGGCGGACGCTGCTCGAGCGGACCGGCGTGGCCCCGCACACCGTGGCGCTCCTGTCCCCGGGGGCGTTGCCGCGCACCGGCTCGGGCCGGCTCCGCCGAGGCGAGGCCCTGCGCCGCTGGCTGGCCGGCACGCTCGCCCCGCCGCGCAGCGTGAACCCGGTGCGGCTGGCGGTGGACGCGGCCCGCTCGCAGCTGGCCTACGCGCGCCTCCGGCTGGGCGGGTAGGTCGGGGTCGCCGGCGCGCCGCCACCGGCGAGCCGCGGCGCACCTACTCCAGCGTGAACCACTGCACCTCGACCCGGCGGTTGAGGTTGCCGTCGGCGCCCACCGGCTCCTCCCAGCCGCGCCCCACCGTCTCGAGCCGCTTCCCGTCGAGCTTGGGGTGGCGCTGCAGGAGCGCCTCGCGCACGCCCACGGCCCGCTGGCGCGACAGCTCCATGGCCTTGAGCGCCATGGCCCGCACCAGCTCCTCGCCCCCCTGCCTGCGGAAGTCGGCCACCTTGGCGTTGTCGACGTGGCCGCGCAGCACCACCACCGAGCCCGGGCTCACCTGCAGGAACTGCTTCACGGCGTCGAGGAACTCCAGGTTCTTGGGCTCCTTCTGGTCGAGCCTGGCGGAGTTGGGCTCGTAGAAGAAGCGGATGTCCTTCTTGAGGAGCGGGTCGCCCTCCAGCGAGGCCCCGCCCCCGGTCTTGATGGGGGCGATGGCCACCACCTGCCCGGCGAAGTGCCCCTCCTTGGCGAGCGCCTCGAGGTGCGAGAGGTCGGGGTAGCGGGCCGAGTCGGACGGGTTCCTGATGACGTCGCCGTAGGCCAGCACCGACGACTGGAAGATGCCGCCGAAGGAGCCGGCCGCGTCGATGGTGCCGGCGAAGAAGGCGCGGTTCTCCGGCAGGTTGGCCAGGTGGACCTTGGCGAGCTGGGCGGCGGCCTCGGCCTCGCTCCACCTGAAGGCCTTGGCCACCACCGCCAGGTTGCCCTTCTGGTCGTCGCGCAGCCGCCGGTTGCCCTCCAGCAGGCCGTGCACCAGCCCCTTCACCAGCCTGGGGTTCTGCTCCGCGAACCCCTTGTTGACGGTGAGGATGTCGGCCACCACCAGCAGGTTCCGGTTGGTGACCAGCGCCTTGGCCTTGCCGGCGGAGGCCTCCACGACCTCGTCGGTGCTGGGCGACCAGCCCATGCAGCCGTTGAGCCGCCGCCGCCCGCTCGCCAGCTCGGCCTGGTAGGCGACGCAGCCGGCGCCGGCGTCCTCGTAGAAGACCAGGCCGAGCTCGCCGGGCTCGGGGCGGCCATCGAGATCGCGCTGCACGCGCACCGTGAGGCCCGCCTCGCGCGCCAGGTAGCGCAGGAAGAACTCGGCCTCGTTGAACTGCGAGGCGGCCACCACCTTCCCGGCCAGCTGGTTCACCGTGGCCACGCCGGTGTCCACCACCAGCATGTCGGCGCCGCGCGACCAGGCGATCTGCACCGGCACGGTCACCTGGAAGCCGCGGCCCTGCACCGCCAGCACGTCGGCGGTGGTGGCCGAGGCGGCGAAGCGGCCGTTGTTGAGCTGGCTCCAGGTCTCCCCCTCGCCCACGGTGAGCTTCACCTTGAAGCCGTACGTGCGGGCGAAGAAGGAGTCGGGGTTGGGCTCGAGCCCGCCGTTGGCCACGATGAGGCCGCCGTAGCCGGCGTACTCACTGATGTCCACCTCCACCACGCCGTCCTTGACGAGGTAGGGGGCGGCCGCGGCGAGCTGGGGCGGCCCGGTGACCGGCTCGACCGGCGCGGGGACCTTCCCCTCCGGGGCCCTCGCGCCACCGGGGGCGGCCGGGACGCCGGGCGCGCCGGGGGAGGCGGCGGTCGGGCTGGCCGACGTGGGAGCGGGGGCACGGCGCAGGAGGAGCCAGGCGCCCAGGCCGACCAGGGCCAGCGCCAGCAGGATGGTGACGAGCGTGCCGGCGGCGGCGCCGCGCGGCGTGCGGAGGCGAGTGGGGGTCATGCCGATTCTCCCGTGGTGGTGCGGCTCCGGCGTGAGCGGCCGAGCAGCGTGCTGGGTGGCGGGGCGGTCAGGTCGTCGAGGCCGCCCAGCAGCTCCTGCTGGTCGGTGAGCCACCGGCTCGCCTCGTCGAGCGAGGCGGAGAGCGAGTCCACCGAGCTGGTCACGCCGGCCTCGTCGGTGGAGAGCAGCACCTGCTCGCGCACCAGCGCGACCTGCTGCCGGATCCGTTCCAGCTCGGCCTGGACCCGCTCGCGCCGCCGGGCCGCCTCGAGGTGGCCGTCGCGGCGGGCCCGGATGACCTCGGCCTGCTGCTCCAGCGTGCGCTTCAGCTCCTCCGAGAGCTCCGGCGCGGCGAGCCGCCGGCCCAGCGCCTGCGCCTGCGCCTCCAGGCTGGCGGCCTCGGCCGTGCCGCCCGCCATGACCCGCTCCAGCGCCTGGCGCGCCGCCAGCAGCTTCAGGTGCATCCAGGCCAGGCGGGCCAGGCCGTCCGCGTGCGTCGAGGCCTTCTCCGGGCCCAGCGTGTCCAGGACCTCGTCGCAGCGCGCCTCGAGCGCGCCTTGCGCCTCCTGGTCGGCCCGGGGCAGGCGGGACCAGAGCGCCTGGTGACGCGCCTCGCGCTGGCCGGCCGCGAGGTCGCCGCGCCCGGCCGCGTCCACGGCGGCCTGGAAGCGGGCGCTGCGGGAGAGGGCGAGGAGGTAGGCCACCTCGAGCCCGGCGCCGATGAGCCAGAAGCCCGGGTTGAGGAAGGCGCCCAGCAGGGCGAAGGTGGCCAGGCCGAAGAGGTTGGGCGGCAGCGGCATGCCGAAGGGGCGGGCCCAGAAGGCGGCCCAGAGGTGCCGGGCGCTCATGCGCCGGTCCGCTCCGGCCCGGCCAGGTGGCGGAAGGCCGGCGCCACGAAGGCCAGGTCGGTGGCCTCGCGCACCGCCAGCCGCATCTGGAACTCCATGACGTCAGGCGGCACCGGCCCCTGGTAGCCGTCGAGGCAGCGCCGCACCGCCTCCAGCGGCGTCAGGTTGGCGGTCCGCACCAGCCGGTAGGCCTTCACCGAGAGCGCCTCGGCCGCGCCCGGGGTGAGGAGGAGCGGCGGCGAGAGCGGCACCAGCTCGGCCGGGGCCACCGCGAGGTCGAGCCGCGCGAGGAGCGCCGAGAGCAGCGCCGCGCTCTCCTCCGCCGTGGCGGTCGGCAGGATGGGCACCTTCACGTCGACGCGGCCGGGCCGCTTCAGGTCGACCTCGATGAGGTCCGGGCGCGACGAGGCCAGCACCCACATGACGCGCCCGCGGTTCCCGGCGTCGCTCATCTCCTGCGCCACCATGGAGTAGAGCCGGCCGGAGAGGCCGCTGTCACCGCCGCCCGACTCGCGGCGCCCCAGCGCCTGGTCGGCCTCGTCCACGAAGACGATGCAGCGCCCCAGCGCCCGCACCAGCCGGAAGATCTTCTCCAGGTTCCCCTCGGAGGAGCCCACCCAGCGGTCGCGGAAGTTCTTGAGCTTCACCACCGGCACGCCGGCCTCGCCGGCCAGGCACTCGACCAGGAAGGTCTTGCCGGTGCCCACCGGCCCGCAGACCAGGTAGCCCATGGGCAGGGCGCGCAGGTCGGCCGCGCGCCACAGGGCCACGTCCTGGCGCAGCCAGGCCTTCAGCGCCTCCTGCCCGTGGTAGTCGGCGAAGGAGCGGCGCGGCTCGATGAACTCCACCAGGCCGGCCGAGTCGCGTTCCACCAGCTCCTTCTTGACCTTGGCCTGGTCGGCGGGGCGCAAGGGCCGCCGCTGGTGGGCCCGCGACTTCACCAGGCTCTCCAGCGCCGAGATGGAGACCCCCACGAAGGCGGCGGCCGAGGCGTCCAGCGCCCCGCTCTCCGCGTCGAAGGCGGCCGGGTGCTCCCGCTGGAGCTGGGTGAGCGCCAGCACCAGCGGCGCCGCGTCGGGCAGCGGCACCCGCACCCGGGCCACCCGCGGGTTGCCGGAGAGGAGCGGGTGCAGGTCGGTGAGGCCGTCGGCCAGCAGGAAGGAGGCGAACGCCACCTCGGAGAACGGGGCCTCGCCGGCCCAGTCGCGCACCAGCGAGACCAGGCTGCCCTGCTCGTGCCCGCCGTCGTTGCCGGCCGGCAGGATGCGGTCCGCGCCGCGCAGGATGCAGGCCACCGAGCGCTTCTCGGGCCGCCCCAGGGCGCGCAGGTTGGCGAGGTAGCGCACCCAGCGCCCCACCAGCTCGACCGCCTGGAGCGGATCGCGCGGCAGGGGGCCGGCCTTCTCGCCGCCGCGCCAGGCCTCCACGGCCTCGGCGCCGCGCGCCACCCTGAGCCCGTTGCCGAGGTCGTAGACGAAGACCACGTCGAAGCCGGCCAGCAGCTCCTCCTCCAGCCAGCGGTGGAGCGTGACCAGCCGCCCCTCCACCGGCAGCCGGTCGGCCACGTTGCCGTGCAGGATGAACTGGCCGTGGGCGCCGCTCTCGTAGGCCAGCACGAGGTCGGCGGCCCAGGCGGGCGCGCTCGGCGGCAGGGGCATCAGCCCTCCTTGCCGCCCTCGGACTCGGAGGCCTTGGCCGCGCCCATGGCCCGCTCGGCCGGGGCCGGCGCCGCGGCCGCCTTGGCCTCCAGCGTGATGCCCTCCTTGGCGGCGAAGTCGGCCAGGGCCTGGTCGGCCAGCGCCTCCAGCTCCGCCTCCTTGACGTTCACGTCGGTCATGTCGAGCGAGTCCTTGGCCACCCGGGCGCGCCCGGCCGCCTTGGTCCGCTCCTCCTCCACCATCTCGTGGAGCCGGTTGATGGTGTCGCCCGAGCCGCCGATCTCGCTCACCATGCCGGAGGCCATCTCGTGCATCTCCGCCATGGCCTGCTTCATGCGCATGTCGGTGATGGCGCCCTTCAGGCTCTCGATCTTGGCGCGCGCCGAGGCCATCGCCACGTCGCGGGCCTTGACCAGGTTCTTGTAGGTCTCCTCGGCCTGGGCGAGCTGGCGCCGGTTCTCCGTGAGCTCACGCTCCACCGTCTGCAGCCGCACGGCGTACTGGCCGGCGGCGTTGCGGTTGCCGGCGCGCAGGTGGGCGGTGGTCTTGGCCTTGAGGTCGCGCTGCTCGGCCTCCTGCTTGCGCACCTGGCCCATGATCCGCTCGCACAGGCCGGCGTGGGTGGCCAGCCCCTGGTTGAAGGAGGCCACCTGCTTGCGCAGGTTCTCCGCCTCCAGCTGGAGCAGCGCCTCCGGGTTGCGCTTCTCCAGGTCGGTCACGAACAGGTTCGCGAACGCCCTCAGCAGGTTCGCCAGCCGCATCCACATGGTCGCCCTCCTCGGCGCCAGCCGGGGGCGGGCGCGGACTCGAGATTATGGACGGGGCCGGGGGGCCCCGCCACCTGGCCAGGAGGGGGTGCCCCCCGAGCCGCCTACTTCTTCCTGGGAGCCGGGGGCGGCGGCGGCGCCTTGGCCGCGGGCGGGGGCGCCGGGGGGGCCTTGGCCACCGGCGGCGGGGGTGGCGGGCGGGCCGCCTCGGCCACCGGGGCGAAGCCGCGGCCGCCTCCCTCGACGGCCCCGTCGGCCGGATCCACCTGGAGCTCCATGGCCAGCACCGGCGGCGCGCTCACCGTGCCGGTGGACCGGCCGATGAGCTCGCCCAGGCCCACGGAGATCTCGCCGGCCGGCTCCGCGGGGCGGCCCGGCTCCTGGTGGACCACCCGGAGCGTGACGCGCCGCTTGTCGAAGCCGTTGGCGGCCACCACGAAGGAGGCGTCGAGCGTGAAGTAGGGACCGTCGCGCACCGCCGAGGCGAAGCGGTGGCCGTCCGGCAGCACCACCTCGACGAGGAAGCTGGCGCGGTTCTCGCGCGGCACGTCGCTGACGGCCCGGAGCAGGCGGGCGTCCACGCCGCGGCCGGCGCCCTCGGTCAGGACGGTGGAGGACAGGCGGAGCCGGCGGCTGGGCGCGCCGACCCAGGGCGTTCCGTCGGGGCGCACCGGGTCGACCAGCACGCCACGCACCGTCACCGCCCAGGGGCGGATGGCCACCCGGGCCAGCTGGGCATCGGCGTAGCCGCTGCGGTCCACGCGGAGCGCGGCCGCCTCGCGGTAGGCGCCGGTGGCGGCGGCGTAATCGGCGCGGGTCACCGCCTGGTCGCCCTGCAGCACCAGGGCGCAGTAGCGCTCCAGCGCGCGGACCCGCTCGTCCGGCCGGGCCGCCTGCGCCGCCTTGAAGCGGGCCGCCGCGTCGCTCCAGGCGCCCTGCGCCATGGCCCGCTCGCCCTCGCCGGCCAGCCGCGTGAACTCCGCCTCGCGGAAGGCCTCGTACTCGCGCCCCAGGCGGTCGAGCTGCGGGCGCAGCGATGGATCGTAGCCGGCGGCGGCCTGCACCAGCGCCAGCGCCTCCGGGTAGCGGCGCGCCGAGCGCAGCCGGTCCGCCTCGCCCATGGCCGCGCCCACCCAGCGCTGCTCGCCTGCCCTGGCGGCGTCGTCCACGGCTCGATCGCTGGCGAGCGTGCGGGCCTCGACCAGCAGCGCCTGGGACGCCTGCAGGTTGCCGCGGGCCAGCTCCCCCTCGGCGGCCCGCACCCTGGCCAGCGCCACGTGGTGGGCCGCCTCGGCGCGGAGGTTGCCGAGGTCGAGGTTGGCCGGCTCGATGCCGAGGGCGAACCGGGCCTCGTTCAGCGCGCACTCCCAGCCCTGCTGGGCAGCGCAGGCGCGGGCCTGGGCCGAGGCCTGGGCCAGGGCCTTCTGGCGCGCCTCCTCGAAGCGGGCCTTGAGCTGCGGGTTCTTCTCGTCGTCGGCCACCGCCTGCCGGTACTCGACGTAGGCGGTCTTCCAGTCGCCGACGGCGGCGGCCTTGTCCCCGGCCTTGTCGTGGGCGGCGCAGGCGGCGAGGGTGAGGAGGAGGGCGGCGGCCAGGGTGCGGGGGGTGAAGGGTCGCATCCACCACGCCTATCAGGTCCTCAGCTGGTACTCCATGATCAAGCACTCCTGCAGGACGCGCGCCTGGCGGAACGCCTCCTTGAGGACCTGGCGGTCCAGCTCGTTGAGGTCGCGCGGGAAGATCTGGTTCGGGCCGACCCGCGGCCGGCGGGCCCCGCGCTGGTTGCGGAGCCGCAGCAGGTGGATGAAGTGGAAGCCGTCGACGAGCCCGGCCACGCGCTCGGGGGTGAAGAAGCCGGTCTCCGCCAGCGCCCGCAGCCGCTGCGGCGTGCTGGTGTGGGCGACGCGGTGGGCCAGGGCCAGGATGCGGGCGGCGTCGGAGAAGAGGCGCGAGCCCGAGCCCTTCAGGTCGATGGTGCGGCGGTAGGAGGAGGCGGGCTCGTAGACGAAGCCGAAGTGGCCGAGGGGCGGGCGCTGCTCCAGGGCGCACCCGGCCAGGCGGCGCAGGAACACCGGCCGCTGCGCCAGCTCCTCGAGCGTGCGCTCGCGCAGCCGCTCGGCCAGCGCCACCTGGCCGTAGATGGGGCGGAAGTCGAGGAAGGTGCAGGCCTTCCAGAGGGCCTCCGGGTCGGCGCCCTCCATCCAGTCCTGCAGGGTGCGGCGCCACTCCGGCAGCGTCAGGCACCAGCTGGAGCTGCCCGCCATGACGTTGCCGGGGCAGCGGGGGATGCCGCAGGCGACCAGCCGCTCGTTGACGGCCCGGGCGAAGGGCAGCAGCGCCTGGCGCACCTCCTCCGCGTCGGCGTCGCCGGCGTCGAAGACCAGGGCGTTGTCCTGGTCGGTGGCGAAGGTCTGCTCCAGGCGCCCCTCCGACCCCAGCGCCAGCCAGCACCAGGCCACGGCCGGCAGCTCGCGCTCGTCGGCGCTGAGCTCGATGGCGCGGATGGTGAGGAGGTCGTTGAGCGTGGAGACGAAGTGGGTGAGGGTCTCCACCCCGACGCCCTGGGCCAGCAGGCCGTCTGCCATGCGGCGGATGCTGGCCGCGGCGCTGCGCAGCCCGTCCAGGTCGGCGGCCGCCTGGATCTCCTCGCCGACCTCGTCGACGCCGATGCGCTGCAGGCCGAACAGGTCGTCGCGGGAGATCACCCCGCGGAGCCGCCCGGCGCCGTCGGTCACCACCAGGTGGCGCAGGCCGTGGCGGGCCATGGTGAGCACGGCCTGATGGGCCGTGGTGCCCGGCTCCAGGGTGACCAGGCCGCTGGTCATGACGCTGGCCACCGGCTGCTCCAGGTCGCCGCCCGGGAGCGTCACCCGCCGCACCAGGTCGCGGTGGGTGAAGATGCCGAGGGGCACGCCGGTCTGCGGGTCGGCCACCACGATGGAGTCGACGCGCTGCGCCTCCATGCGCTGCAGCACCTCCCGCACGGTGGCCTGCAGCGGCACGGTGGCCGGGGTGCGGCGCAGGATGGCCGAGAGCGGGCTGTACATGGTGAGCGCGGCGCGGCGCCCGTCGGTGGCGGGCGGCTCGGGGCGCCGGGTCTCCGGTGCGGTGGCGGGCACGGCCGGAGGGGCGGTCATGGCGTGCCCTCGCCCGGCGCGAGCAGCCGGCGAATCTCCGCCACCAGCTCCTTGGTCGAGAAAGGCTTGGTCAGGTAGGCATCGGCGCCGGCCTTCAGCCCACGGGCCATCTCCACCTCACGCCCCTTGGCGGTGAGCATGAGGACGCGCACCGCCTTCCAGGCCGGCTCGGCGCGGATGCGCTGGCACACGTCGAAGCCGTTCAGCTTGGGCATCATGACGTCGAGGATCACCAGGTCGGGGGGGCTGGCGGCCATGGCCTGCAGGGCCGCTTCCCCGTCGCCGGCCACCGCCACCTGGTACCCCTCCCGCGCCATCAGGAACTGGAGCGAGATGACGATGCTGGGCTCGTCGTCCACGATGAGGATGCGGTGGGCCATGAGTGCTCCTTGGAGGTCAGAGAGGCCGGGCCGCGGCCGTGGCCGGGTCGGACGGCTCGGCGCCGGTGGCCGGCGCCTCGAGGGGGAGGACGAACGAGAAGGTGGCGCCCTGCCCGGGCCGGCTCTCCACCCAGAGGCGGCCGCCGAAGTGCTCCACGATGCGCCGGCTGATGGGCAGCCCCAGCCCCGTGCCGCGGGGCTTGGCGGTGAGGGTGTCGCCGCCCTGGCGGAACTTCTCGAAGATGGTCTCGCGGTCCGCGGGGGCGATGCCGGGGCCGTTGTCCCTCACGTCGACGCGGACCTGGCCACCCTCCACGACGGGCTGGACCTCGACGCGGCCGGCGCCGGCCGGGCAGAACTTCACGGCATTGGAGAGCAGGTTGATGAGCACCTGGATGAGCCGGTCGCGGTCGGCCAGGACCAGCGGCGGCGGCGTGGCCGGGTGGATGGTGAGCGCCACCTGGCCCTCGCGGAAGAGCTGGCCGGTGGCCTCGGCCGCCTCGGTGACGACCTCGTTGAGGTCGAGCAGCGTGGTGCGCCACTCGGCGTTGCCGGACTCGATCTTGGCCATGTCGAGCATCTGGTTGATGAGGCGGGTCAGCCGGGCCGTCTCCTTGACCACGATGGAGAGGAAGCGCTTCCGCTCGCTGAGCCGGATGCGCGGGTCGTCCAGCAGGATCTCGGAGAAGGCGCGGATGGAGGTGAGGGGCGTGCGCAGCTCGTGGGTCACCGTGGACATGAAGTCGTCCTTCAGGCGGTCCAGCTCCTGCAGGCGCGCGTTGGCCAGGCGCAGCTCGGCGGTGGCGGCCTCGAGCTCCCGCGACTTCTGCTCCAGCTCGCGGCTGTAGGCCCGCACCTGCGAGGCCTCGTCGAGGATGTCCATGACCTCCTCGAGGCCGGGCGGCTCCTCCTGGACCAGCGACGCCACCACCACCCGCGCCGAGGCGCTCCCGATGGCGCCGGCCAGCTGGGTCTCGGCGAAGTGCACCACGTCGGCGTCGGCCGGCAGCGCCTCCGGCGACGGCAGCCCCCGGCGCCGGGCGTAGGCGGCGAAGGCGTCGCGGGCCCGCTCCGGGCCGAGGAAGCGGCCCACCAGCGGCAGCAGGTCCTGGACCGGGGCGCCGCCCCGCAGGAGCCGGGCGCGCTCCAGCCCGGCGGTGTGGCGGAAGACGTCCACGAAGAGCGCCGCCTGGTTGGCCTCGGCGGCGCCGGGCCGCCCGGCCAGCGACACCCCCACGTAGGCCCCCATGTTGGCGAGCATGCTCCAGAGCACGCCGTGGGAGATCTCGTCGAGGCCGGTGAGCCCGAACAGCTCCTGGGGGCGCAGCAGCGCCAGCCCGAAGGGCCCGCTGGTGAGGAACCCGGCCGGGAGCCAGCCCGACTTGGCCAGCGAGGGGAGCGCCAGCGTGTAGACCCAGACGGCGAACCCGGCCGAGAGCCCGGCCACCGCGCCGGCGCGGGTGGCGCCCTTCCAGTAGAGGCCGCCCAGCACGGCCGGGGCGAACTGCGCCACCGCCGCGAAGGAGATGAGGCCGATGGACACCAGCGCGTAGGCCTCGCTGGCCACCCGGAAGTAGACGTACCCGAGCAGCAGGATGGCCGCGATGGCGAGCCGGCGGATGCCCAGCAGCACCCCGGAGAGATCGCGCCGCTGGTGCAGCCGCAGCCAGCCCTGCCGGAGCAGGAGCGGCATGACCAGGTCGTTGCACACCATGGTGGAGAGGGCGATGGTCTCCACGATGACCATGCCGGTGCCGGCCGAGAGGCCGCCCAGGTAGGCCAGCAGGGCCAGCGCCTCCTGCCGGTGCGCCATGGGCAGGGTGAGCACGAAGGTGTCGGCGTCCACGCCCCCGGACGAGAAGTGCAGCAGCCCACCCAGCGCGAGCGGCAGCACGAAGACGTTGATGAGGAGCAGGTAGAGCGGGAAGAGCCAGGTGGCCTTCTCCAGGTGGCGCTCGTCCACGTTCTCCACCACCGAGATCTGGAACTGGCGGGGCAGGAAGAGGATCGAGAGCATCGAAAGGAAGGTGAGGAACACCCAGGTGGCGTAGCCGCCGGCCGGGACCGTCATGAGGGCGCGCAGGCGCGGCACCGCCTCGGCCAGCCGGAAGATGTCGCCGAAGCCGTCGAAGAGGCCGAAGGTGACGAAGCTGCCCACCGCCAGGAAGGCCACCAGCTTGACCAGCGACTCGAAGGCGATGGCCGCCACCAGCCCTTCGTGCCGCTCGGTGGCGTCGAGGTGGCGCGTGCCGAAGAGCACCGAGAAGGCGGCCAGCAGGACCGCGATGTAGAGGGCGGTGTCCTGCAGCACCGGCTGGGCGCCCGCCTTGGCCGGCATGACGATCTCCGGGTAGTGGGCCAGGATGGTGAAGCTGCCGGAGATGGCCTTGAGCTGGAGCGCGATGTAGGGGACGACGCCCAGCACGGCGATGACGGTGACCAGCCCGCCGAGGAGCTGGCTCTTGCCGTAGCGCGAGGCCACCAGGTCGGCCAGCGAGGTGATGCGGTGCGCCTTGGAGACCCGGATGAGCTTGCGCAGCACGAACCACCAGAGGGCCACCATGAGGGTGGGGCCGAGGTAGACGGGCAGGAAGCCGACCCCGCTCGAGGCGGCGCGCCCCACGCTCCCGTAGAAGGTCCAGGTGGTGCAGTAGACCGCCAGCGAGAGGGCATAGATGTACGGGTTGGCGATGATGGAGCGGCCGGCCTCGGCGCGGCGATCGCCGAAGGTGGCGATGGCGAAGAGCACGCCCAGGTAGGCGACGGAGGCGAGGACGATGACCCAGCCCTGCAGCATGCAGGTCCGCTCCCGGCTAACCTCGCCGCTGCTCCACGATGAACGCCATCAACGCGATGAGGAGGCACCAGACGCCGAAGACGTAGGCGTAGAGCAGCGGGATCCCGGCCACGTCCCTGAGCGGGGCGAAGATGGAGAGGATCGGGTAGTTGAGCAGGATGCTGCCGAGGAGGAAGACGGCAGCCAGGCGAGGTCCGGTCAGGTCCGATCGCTTCATGCGCGCCTGCAGGTGCTGGTTCTCCCGACTATAGGCGCGCCGGGCCCTGGGGGCTAACGAACTGCGGGTGCGCCCGGATCCGGTCCAGGGCGTCGGGGGGTGCGTCCACCGGCCAGGCGGCCGAGGAGCGGGTCAGCCGGACCAGCCAGCGCGCGTCGAGCGGGCGCGCCGGCGCGGCGGGCGGCAGGGCCGCGGCGGTGGTCTCCTCCTTGGGGCCGGAGGGGTCCCCCACGCCGACGTGGAAGCCGGCCAGCAGGAGCGCACTCCTCGTGGAGGTGGCGGTGGAGTAGGTGAAGAGCGTGCAGCCCGGGGCCGCTCGCCGACGCAGCGCCGCGAAGGCGGAGACGGTCCAGAGGTCGGGATTGGCCCTTGGGCTGAAGGGGTCCCAGAAGACCAGGTCGGCCCGCTCGGGCGCTGCGGCCACGGTGGCGGGGGCCTCGCCGAGGGCGAGGCGCCAGGTGATCCCCGGCTCCTCGTGGCGTCCGGCGGCGAGGAGCGCACGCGCGGCGGCGAGGTCCTCGGGCGACCAGCCGAGCCGGGCCGACCCCTCGTCGGTGCAGGCCAGCGCGAGCGCGCCGAGCTCCCGCTCGAAGCTCACCACGGCGAGCGGGCGGGCCTGCGCCCCGGCAGCCCGGGCGGCGCGGGCGGCGCGCAGGGCGGCCAGCGCGTTCCCGGCCGCGCCCAGGCCCAGGTCGAAGAGGACGAGGGGCAGCCCGCCCCTCGACTCCGGGCCTTCGGCGAGTCGGGCGGCCAGGCGCGACTGGGCCACGTAAAGCCGCTCCGACTCCACCGCGGCGCCGATGACCGGGTGCATGACCTCGCCCGCCTGGGCGTCGCGCACCGAGGGGGCGCCGGAGGAGGTGGACACGATGGTGAAGCGGGCTGCAGCGCCTGCGCCGCCCCTCGACTCCGCGCCTGCGGCG
>JANNKC010000013.1:0-8662 GCA_031396105.1 Anaeromyxobacter sp. | reverse complement strand
CAGTTCGCCAGAGCGATGGCCGCCAGCCCGTAGGCCAACCATGCAAGCGCCTTCGGCCACCTGCCCTCAGCGAGCCACCGCGACGGCGGCGACGCCGACTTCGCCATCCAGACCGCGAGGCCCAACATCGGGATGAAGGCTGCCACCACCAGGCCGAGCGCGAGCGCGAGGCTCACGTCTGCCGCAGCGGGATCCCAGAACCCCCTCACTTGCACCCCGCTGCGCGGAGCCAATCGCCTACAGTACCCCGGTCCGCCCAGGGCGCGGAGTCCGGGAAGGCCGATCGAGTCCGACGAACTCGTCTCCGAGCTGGCAGCTCACCTCCGCACATGGATTGTTCCTGAGGCCAAGAGACCGCCTAGGGTGACCAGACCTGCTGCGACCACTAAGCAAACCCAAACTGCTCCTGCCAAGGCTACACGATCGAAGTGGAAGCCCCATGTGCGGTTCTGCTGCTCAATCACAATGCGAGCAAAACGGTTGCGCCCCAAGGCCAGCAGCACTCCGAGGCCGATCAGTGCAATGCCAGTGAGCATATCCATTTGGGTCACATCCCAGTCACATAGACCTATTGAGGCGGTTAGGGCTTGCACATCCTGGATGGCGGGTCCCAGAGTGGATAGCGTTCCTTGCCTACCCAGTAGGCAGTCAGTGAAGTGCTTGGAGTTACCTCTTGATCAGTGTCAAGCGGATGTTCCTACAACTTTCATTTTGCGGTGGGTTTGCCAAACTGAGCGTCTCCCTACTCCACTGCGCGTGACATGCCGTCACTTCGCTCCCTGAATTGGGCGAACGGCGTCAGCGAATGTGACCAGAATAGTGCATCGTCACGGTCGCAGGGCGACAACCCAGTGCGTCCCCCTGTGCTTCGCCCGCTCCTGGTGAGCGCAGTGTCGCGGAACGTATGCCCCCGCCACCAGAGCGCAACCGTTGATCGGCGGAGTTGGTGGCTGAAGCTGCCTCCGGAACGCCATGCTGGGGCAAGCAGGTTCGCCCGGTCGGGCGCGGGACTGCCGGCCTGAGCCTGGAGGCGCCGGCGGCCTTCGAACGGGGTTCGACGCCGGCCCCCTCCAGGAGATCGAGGACCCCGTGCACGCGCCCCCCTTCCGCGTTACATCCCGGATCCACTAGAGTGGTGCCCCGAAAATGGTCCGAGAAATCATCATCTGGCCCGACCCCATCTTGAAGGAGATCGCCAAGCCCGTCGAGCGGGTGGACGACTCCCTCCGCAGGCTGCTCGACGACATGGCCGAGACCATGTACGCCGCCGACGGCGTCGGGCTGGCGGCGCCGCAGCTCGCGGTGCTGAAGCGGGTCATCGTCATCGACACGTCGCCTCGGCAGGAGGGCCAGGCGCTGATCCACCTGGTGAACCCCGCCATCGTGAAGACCGAGGGGGTCACCACCTACACCGAGGGCTGCCTCTCCATCCCCGGCGAGGCCGAGGAGGTGGAGCGGGCCGCCAAGGTCTGGGTGCGCGCGCTCGGCTACCACGGCAAGCCGTTCGAGCTCGAGTGCGAGGGGCTGCTGGCCATCGCCGTGCAGCACGAGTGCGACCACCTGGAGGGCACGCTCTTCGTGGACCACCTCTCCTCCCTGAAGCGCGAGCTCATCCGCCGGCGCATGAAGAAGCTCAAGGCGGAGCAGGCCGAGGAGCGGGCCGAGCAGAAGGCGCTGCAGGTGAAGGGCGCCAAGCGGCACGAGTCGGCGCTCTAGATGGCAGTTCGCGATCCGGGGTGACCTCGATTCGTGCTCGGTCGTTTAGGGCCGGCGCACCGTGACGACCCCGTGACCGAGGCGGCCCATGCTGCCGTCATGGTCACCGCCGCCCCTCCCCAGAAGCCGCTCCTCCGGGGCGTCTCCCACGAGATCGCCGCCGCCTTCGCCATCGCCGGCTGGGTGGCGCTCCTGCGCGCCGCCCCGGGCCCGCGCGCCGCCATGGCCGCCGCGGTCTACGGCCTGGCGCTCACCGCCCAGTTCGCCGTCTCGGCCCTGTATCACCGCCCGCGCTGGGGGACCCGGGCGCGCCTGGTGATGCGGCGGCTCGATCACGCCGCCATCTTCCTGCTCATCGCCGGCACCTACACGCCCTTCGCGCTGCTCCTGCCGGATGGCACCGGGCGTGGGCTGCTGGCGGTGGTCTGGAGCGGGGCGCTGGCCGGCATGGCCCTCTCGGTGGCCTGGCCGCTGGCGCCCAAGTGGCTCATGGCGCTGCTGACGGTGGGGCTGGGCTGGATGGTCGTGCCCATGCTCCCGTCGCTGTACGGCGCCATCGGCGCGCGCGGCCTGTGGCTGCTCGGCGGCGGCGGCGTGGCCTACACCGTGGGGGCGGTGGTCTACGCCACGCGGCGGCCAGACCCCTTCCCGCGGGTCTTCGGCTACCACGAGGTCTTCCACGTGCTGGTCATCGCCGCCGCCATCCTCCACTACGTGGCGGTGGCGGGCGTGGTCGGCGCCATCCGCTAGACGACGGCTCGTGATCGTCCGAGGGCGGCGCCCTGCCGGCGCCGTTGCCGTGCCCCGGCGCCGCGTGCTCTCCTCGCCCGCCATGACCGCCCCCCAGCGCTTCGACGAGGCCTACTACCGCCGCCACTACGCCGGGCGCGCCCGGGTCCACTCGGCCCGCGAGATCGCGCGGCTGGCCGAGGGGGTGACCGGCCTCTGCGCCTGGCTCGGCGTGGAGCTCGAGTCGGTGCTGGACGTGGGGGCCGGCCCCGGCCTCTGGCGCGACTGGTTCCGCCGCCACCGCCCCGCGGCGCGCTACCGCTCCACCGACGTCTCGCCCTACGCCTGCGCCCGCTACGGCCACGAGCGGCGCGACATCTCGCGCTGGCGCTCGCGCGGGCGCCACGACCTCATCGTCTGCCAGGGCGTGCTGCAGTACCTCGACGACGCGGCGGCGGCGCGGGCGGTCGAGAACCTGGGCGCCATGTGCCGCGGGCTCCTCTACCTGGAGGCCATCACGGCCCGCGACCTCGCCGAGGTGGTGGACCGCGAGACCACCGACCTCGCCATCCACGCCCGCAGCGGCGCCTGGTACCGGCGCCGGCTGGCGCCCTGGTTCGAGCAGGTGGGAGGCGGGCTGTGGGCGGCGCGCCGGGCGGGCCTGGCGCTCTACGAGCTGGAGGGGCCGCCGCTGACCAGGCGCTGAGCGCTCCCTTGGCGCGCCCCTCGACTTCGGCTCGCTTCCGCTCGCCTACGCTCGGGGCGACCGGAGTGATCGCGAATCTTGCACGGTCGTTTAGACGGGGCGACCGGAGTGATCGCGAATCGTGCACGGTCGTCTAGAGCCGCTCGTCGATGGCCCGGTTGGACATGGCGTCCGCCTGCGCGTTCTCCTCGCGCGGGATGTGGCGGATCTCGATCACGGTGAAGGCCTTGAGGAGCTCGCAGGCCTCGTGGTGGAGCGGCTTGAGGTGCTCGGCCTTGACGGCGTAGTCGCCGTTGACCTGCTTCACCATGAGCTCGGAGTCGGCCAGCACGTCGAGCTCCTTGATGCCCATGGCCTTGGCGCGCCGCAGGCCCAGGATCAGCCCCATGTACTCGGCCACGTTGTTGGTCTCGTCGCCCAGGAACTTGCCCACCTTGGCCACGATGTGGCCGTCCGGGCTGATGATGACCGCGCCGGCGCCGGCCGGGCCGGGGTTGCCGCGGGCCGCCCCGTCGGTGAAGAGGCGGGTGCGCACCGGCCGGGCCGCCACCTGCGCGGCGGCCTCGCTGGCCTGGCGCTCCGCCTCTGCGGCGGCGGCGCGCTCGCGCTTCTTCTGCTCGCGCTCCGACTTGGAGAGGTCCATCGACTCCTGGAGCTCCTCGGCGGCGCGGGCAGCCGCCTTCTCCACCTCGCTGCCCTTGCGGACCTTGAGGCCGCGGCTGCCGGCGGGCGCGGCGGCGGCCTGCTCGGCGTCGCCCGCCTCCAGGCGGTCGGCCGCGGCGCTGAGGAGCTTGCCCAGCGTGTCGCGGGTGTGGCCCGGGTAGCGGACCAGCGAGCGTGGCAGCTCCTCGTTGGCGGCCACGAAGCGGAGCAGCTCGGCGAGGACGGACCTGGCCACGGCTAGGCGGGCGGCGGCGCCGGCGGGTTGACCGCGGCGGCGGAGTAGATGATGCGGTGGCAGTTGGGGCAGGTCTCGATGGTGTCGGCCCGCTGCAGCACGATGGAGAGCTGGGGCGGGATGTTGCGGTGGCAGCCCTTGCAGGTGGAGCCCACCACCGGCGCGACGGCCACGCCGGCCCGCCGCCGCTTGATGTTCTCGTACTTGCCGAGCAGCGCTGGGTCGACCTGGGACGCGGCCCCGGCGCGCCGGGCGGCCAGGGCGGCCAGGGTGGCCTCGCCCTCGGCCCGGCCCTTCTCCAGCGCCGCCAGGGCCGCCTGGGCGGCGTCCTCGGCGTCGGCCAGGGTCTCGCCCCGCTGCTCCAGCGCCAGCTTGAGCTCGATGGCGGCGTCGAGGAGCACCCTGGCCTGCTCGTTCTGGCTCTCGTTGGTCTTCTTGGCGATGTCGATCTCGCGGGAGAGCGCGGCGTACTCGCGCGGCGTCTTGATCTCGCCGAGCCGCCCCTCCCACTTCTTGACCTTGTCGCGCTCCATGCCGACCAGCGACTCGATCTGGCGGCGCTCCCGCTCGTTCTGCTCCAGCCGCACCTTCTGCTCGTCGTAGACGCGGCGTGCCTCCAGCACCTTCTGCTCCACCGCCGCCCGCCTGGCCGGCACGCCGTCGAGCGCGGCCTGGGCCTCGTGCGACTCGAGGTCGATCTGCTGCAACTCCTCCAGCACCCTCAGCTTCTCACGCAGCGACGACAATGAGAGTCTCCTTGGCCACGATCAGTGGGCCCACCAGGATTCGAACCTGGATGCGTTCGGTTATGAGCCGATTGCTCTGCCGTTGAGCTATGGGCCCGTGGGGCACCGGCAGGGCTCGGTCTACCACGTCTCTCCTCGACCTCGTCAGCTCTCCACGAAGCTCTTGAGCCGCTTCGACCGGCTGGGGTGGCGCAGCTTGCGCAGGGCCTTGGCCTCGATCTGGCGGATGCGCTCGCGGGTCACCTCGAAGTCCTGCCCGACCTCCTCCAGGGTGTGGTCGCTCTTCTCGCCGATGCCGAAGCGCATGCGCAGGACCTTCTCCTCGCGCGGCGTCAGCGTGGCCAGCACCTTCCTGGTCTGCTCGGCCAGGTTCATGTTGATGACCGCGTCGGAGGGCGAGACCAGCGACTTGTCCTCGATGAAGTCGCCCAGGTGGCTGTCCTCCTCCTCGCCGATCGGGGTCTCCAGCGAGATGGGCTCCTTGGCGATCTTGAGGACCTTGCGCACCTTGTCGAGCGGCAGCTCCATCTTCTCCGCGATCTCCTCCGGCGTCGGCTCGCGGCCCAGCTCCTGCACCAGGTAGCGCGAGGTGCGGATGAGCTTGTTGATGGTCTCGATCATGTGGACCGGGATGCGGATGGTGCGCGCCTGGTCGGCGATGGCCCGGGTGATGGCCTGGCGGATCCACCAGGTGGCGTAGGTCGAGAACTTGTAGCCGCGCTTGTACTCGAACTTGTCCACCGCCTTCATCAGGCCGATGTTCCCCTCCTGGATGAGGTCGAGGAACTGCAGGCCGCGGTTGGTGTACTTCTTGGCGATGGAGACCACCAGGCGGAGGTTGGCCTCCACCAGCTCGGTCTTGGCCTTCTCGGCCTTGTGCTCGCCCTCCAGGATGGTGCGGTAGGTCCGGCGCAGCTCGTCCACCGGGACCTCGGCCTCCTCCTGCACGCGCAGCACCTTGCGGACGGCGGTGCGCACGGCGCGGTCCAGCTCGTCCACGTCGTCGAGCTTGACGCCCAGCCGCTTGGCCAGCTTCTTGCGGCCCGCCTCGTCGCCGCGCGCCTCGCGCAGCAGCCGCTTCAGCTCGCGGACCGGCACCTCGGTGCGCCGCTCGCACTCGTGGAGATCGCGCTCGGCCTCCTCGACCCGCTTGATGAAGCCCTTGAGCCTCATGACGATGCGGTCGATCTGCTTCTTGTTGATCTGGATCTCCTCGAGGTGCTCCAGCATCTGGGCCTCGATGTCCCGGATCTCGCCCCGCAGGTCCTTGCGCTTGCCGTCGGAGAGCTTCTTGGTGTCGAGCGTCTCCTTGATGCGGGCCACGTCGCGCTCCAGCTTGGCGATGCGGTCGATGTGCTTCAGCACCGCCTCGACCTTGCGCTCCTCCTCCCGGGGGATCTTGGGCTTGGCCGGCTCGCCCGGCTCGGCGGCCTCGCCCTCCACCGCGGCGACCTCGACCTCCTCGACCTCCTCCTCCTCGGCCTCGGCCTGCGACTCCTCGCCCTGGTCCTTGATGATCTCGCGGACCCGGATCTTGCCCTTGCGGAGCCGCTCGCCGAGATCGAGGATCTCGCGGATGGCGATGGACGAGGAGAGGACCGCCGCCAGGATCTCCTTCTCGCCCTCCTCGATGCGCTTGGCGATCTCGACCTCGCCCTCGCGGGTGAGGAGGCTGACCGACCCCATCTTCCGCAGGTACATGCGGACCGGGTCGTTGGACTTGCCGTAGCCGGCGTCCTCTTCCTCCTCCTCCTTCTCCTCCTTCTCGTCCTTGACCTCGGGCTCCGGCGGCTTCTCCGGGAGCTTCATCTTGGAGGCGTCGTCCACCACCTCGATGTCGTGCTCGCCGAACATCGACATGACGTCGTCGATCTGGTCGGAGGCGATGTCGGAGGGCAGCGCGTCGTTGACCTCGTCGTAGGTGACGAAGCCCTTCTCGCGGCCGCGCTCCATGAGCGCCTTCACCTCGGTCCGCTCGGTGATGTCGCTCATGTCGTCGACGGGGAACTTGTCGTCGTCGAGCTCGTCGTCCTCCTTCTTGTCCGCGGGGGCGGGCTCCTCGCCCTCCTCGCCCTCCTCGGTCTCCGCGTCCGGGTCGATCGGCTTGCCGGGGCGGCGCAGCTTGACCGCCTCTGGCGCGCCTTCGCCCTTCTTGCCCTTCCGGAGCGGCTTCTCCGCCACCTCGGCGGCCGCCTGGCCGGCCTTGGCCCCCTTGGCCGGCTTCACGGGGTGGAGCGCCTTGGCGGGGTGGGCGGCCCTGGCCGGGACCTTGGCGGCCGGCTTGGCCGGGGGCCCGGCCGTCACCTTGGCCGGGGGCCTGGCCGTCACCTTGGCCGGGGGCCTGGACGCCTCGGTCCTCGCCTTCACCCGCACCACGGGCGCCTTTGCCTTCACGGCGGCCTTCTTCACCTTGCCGGCCTTCTCGGGCTTCTTCGCCATGTTCACTCGACTCCTTCGTCGGGCTTCCGTGCAGCGACGTTTCCTAACGGCGGCCGGCGGTGGGAGCCCAGCCATTGACGTGATGCGGCTGACTCAGCCGGCGGCGTCCTGGCCGCGCAGCCGACGCTCCAGATCGGAGCGACGGCGGGCGGCCACCTGGGCCCTCAGCAACAGCTCATCCGGCACCGGTGAACCCTGCCGCGCGATCTCGGCGTGGAGCCGCCCCTGCTCCGCCACCACCTGCTCGATGGAGGCCTTGATGCAGGCCCTGCGGAGCTGCCCACCGGCGGCGGCCGCCTCCGGACGCCCCGGACCGGAGAGGGCGCGGATGCGGTTGAGGGCCGCCTCGTCCACGGCGCCGGCGAGGCGCGCCAGCGCGGCGTCGAGCCCCATGGGTTCGCGCAGGAGGTCGCGGGCCAGGTCGGCGAGCGGGCCGGCCGGCAGGAGGCCCGGCAGGCGCTCCTCCTCGGCCACCGGGGCCAGCTCGGGGAAGGCGGCCAGCAGGCCGAGGGCGTCGGCCGCGGCGCCCGGCAGGACCAGCCGGACCTTCACCGCGGGGACCCCGGTAGGACCACCCCGCCAGGGTCGGCTGAGGCCGCGCGGCGGCGCCGCCGGTCGGTCCTGGTACTCCGGGGGCGGCTCGTCGTCCGCGAAGTCGGGCGGTGACTCCTCCCGCCGCGGCGGGCGCACTCCGGCCAGCTCCTGGCGGAGCGCGCCGGCGTCCAGCTCCAGCTTCCTGGCGATGGCGTCCTCGAAGACCGAGCGGGCCAGCCCCTCCGGCACCAGGCGGACCAGCGGCGCCAGCTCGGCCACCGCGGCCAGCTTGGCCTCCAGGGCGGCGGCGGCGGGCCTCGGGCCGCAGGTCCGCTCGACGGCGCGGTCCAGCAGGAACTGGGAGAGCGGCACGGCGGCCGTCAGCAGCGCCTCCAGGCCGGCCCGGCCGTGCTGCCGGGCGTAGTCGTCCGGGTCCACCTTGCCGGCCTCGGCGGGCAGCAGCGCCACCTTGCCCGTCACGCCGGAGGGGAAGAGGGCCGCGGCGGCCTTGCCGGGCGCGGCCAGCCCGGCCACGTCGCCGTCGAACAGCACGGTGACCTCGCGGCAGTCGCAGCGCTTGAGCAGGTCCACGTGCTCCGGCGTCAGCGCCGTGCCACAGACCGCCACGGCGTTCTTGACGCCGGCCTGGTGCAGCCCGATCACGTCGAAGTACCCCTCCACGAGCACGGCCGCGCGGGTCCTGCGGATCGCCTCGCGTGCGAGGTCGATGCCGTAGAGCACGCGGCTCTTCTTGTAGAGCGGGGTCTCGGGCGTGTTGAGGTACTTCGCGCCCTGCTCCCCGCCCAGCGCACGGCCCCCGAACCCGATCACCTGGCCATCCAGCGAGGTGATGGGAAACATGAGCCGCTGGCGGAACCTGTCGTAGCTCCGCCC
>JANNKC010000165.1:0-1682 GCA_031396105.1 Anaeromyxobacter sp. | reverse complement strand
GCGCCGCGGCTCCGCTGCGCCAGCGCGGTGCGCATCCGCACCAGGCCGTAGAAGAGCTGCCGCTCGGTGTAGAGCCGGCGCTCCGGTCCGCCGCCGCGCCGCGCCACGGCCGGGCGCTCCAGCCACATGCGGGCGCGCGCCAGTCCGTCGTGGGCGAAGGGGGCCAGCAGCTCGGCGGGCGCCACGGCCAGGTAGCGGTCGCGCAGCGCCCTCACCCGCCGCACGAAGTCGGCCGCGGCGCACGAGGCGTGGCGCCGGCCGCGGTGGAGCCGACCGTCGAAGCGGGTGGAGGCGTGCCAGAGCTCGTGCAGGACGGTCTCGACCCGCGCCCCGGGCGTGGAGTCGAGGAACCAGAGCGGGCGCAGCGTGATGACGTAGCGGATGTCCCGCCCGCGCAGCCGGACCCGGGGGGCGCGGCCGGTCCGCCTGCCAGGATCGAGGGGGCGGATGGTGGCGCGGGAGGCGCGCCGCGCCTCGCCCGCCACCACGACGAGGCGCGAGGCGTCCACATGGGACAGCTCGGGCAGGCGGGCCGCGGCGTCGCGGACCAGCCGCTTCACCGCCAGCGTCACGTTGAGTCGCCGGGCCACGGCGGCAGCATCTCCCGCCGTCCGGCGTGGTCACAAGCGCGAGCGGCCAGGCTGCCCGTGTACGCCCCGAACGGGACCGGTCGCGTCCCGTCTCGATGAGCCTGGCCATCGCCACGGCCGGCCTGCCCGTGCGCGACGTACTAAACGGCAGTTCGAGATCCGGCAACACCGGTCGTGCCGAGCGTAGCGCCTGCGCAGCAGGCGCGGAGTCGAGGTACGGCTCGTGTCCAAGGGCGGCCCCTCGACTCCGGCTCGCTTGGGCTCGCCTACGCTCGGGGCGTCCGGGGTGATCTCGATTCGTGCTCTGTCGTTTAGCCGCGGTCGCGCGGGGGGCGCCGAATGGTGCGCCGCTCGGTGCGCTGCTCCGGGCGCCGCTCGGTGCGCTGCTCCGGGCTCCGCTCGGTGCGCTGCTCTGGGCGGCCCTTGGTGATCCGCTCCGGGCTCCGCTCGGTGCGCTGCTCTGGGCGGCTCCTGGTGATCCGCTCCGGGCGCCGCTCGGTGCGCTGCTCTGGGCGGCCCCTGGTGATCCGCTCCGGGCGCCGCTCGGTGCGGACCTTCGGGCTCCGCTCGGTTCGCTGGCTCGGACGCCGTTCGGTGCGCTGATCCGGCCACCGCCCGGAGCGCTGGCTGGTCCGCCCCTCGGTGGGCCGCTCCTCCCGCCGGGAGCTCCGCCGCGGGGCGGGGCGACGAACGGGCCGCCGCGTCTCGGCGGGCGTGACCTTCGCGGCGGGCGTCTTGGGCCCCGGCTCGTAGCGGGGCTTCTGGGGGTGCTTGCGGTAGAGGAGCACGGTGCGCCCCAGCAGCTGCGCCACCTGCGCGCCAGGCAGGCCGGCCAGCCAGGCCGCCACCTCGAAGCGCCCCTCCGGGCTCTCGCTGCCCACCTTCACCTTGATGAGCTCATGGGCCAGGAGCTGCGCATCGAGCGCCTGCGCCACCGCCGGCGTGGGCCCCTCCTTGCCCACCTGGACCACCGGCGAGAGGTGGTGTCCGGCGGCGCGCAGCGCCTTGCGCAGGCGGGAGGACGGCATGAGGGACTGCTTCTTGGGGCTGACGGGTTCGGTCACGGTCACTTCCTCAGATACTTGAGCTCGC
>JANNKC010000091.1:0-8948 GCA_031396105.1 Anaeromyxobacter sp. | reverse complement strand
AGCAGCCGTCCCTCGGCCTCGCGCCGCAGCAAAGTAGGCCGCCCCGGCCCAGGGCCGCGCGGGCTCACCGGCCCCTCCGGGGGGCCTTGGCTAGGAGCGCCACCAGCCCCTGGATGCTGGCCGGCTTGGAGAGGTGGGCGTCGAAGCCGGCCTGGAGGGCCAGCGCCCGGTCCTCTGGCTGGGCGAAGCCGGTGAGCGCGATGGCGAAGGGTCCGTCCTCGGCGGCCCTGATGGCCCGGATCACCGCGAGCCCGCTCATGTCCGGGAGCCCCAGGTCGCAGATGAGGACATCGGGGCGGGTCGCCAGCGCCTTCTCGACCCCGGCGCCGCCCGAGCCCGCCACGGCGGCCCGGTGGCCAAGCAACTCCAGCAGCTCGGCCAGCGTCGTGGCCGCGTCCTCGTCGTCCTCCACCACCAGCACCTCCAGGCTGTCCGTCACGGGCTGCGGCGCCGCGCCGGGAGGGAGCGCCGGCGGGGTGCCGACCGCGAGCGGCAGCGTCACCACGAACTCGGCCCCTCGACCGAGCCCCGGGCTGGTGGCGTAGGCGCGGCCGCCGTGGCGCGCCGCCACCTCGCGCACCAGCGAGAGGCCGATGCCGAGGCCGCCGCGGGCGCCGGGGTGGGCGATGCCGGCCTGCGCGAACGGCTCGAAGATGCGCTCCAGCTCCTTGGCCTCGAGCCCTGCGCCGGTGTCCCTCACCCGCACCTCGCACCACCCGGGCCTCGCGCCCACGTCGACCTCCACCCGCCCGCCCGGCGGCGTGAACTTGCGGGCGTTGCCCAGCAGGTTGCCCACCAGCTGCGCCAGCCGCGCCTCGTCGGCCTCCACCCAGACCGGCACCTCCGGGGTGGCGCAGCGCAGCTCGAGGCCGCGCCGCTCGAACTGGACCTGCGCGTCCTGGCAGGCGCCGCGCACCACGCCCCGGAGGTCGAGGGGGGTGCGGCGGATCTGGAACTTGCCCTGGCTGATGCGGGTCACGTCGAGGAGGTCGTCCACCAGTCCGGCCAGGAGGGCGGCCTGCCGGTGGAGCACCGTCCGGGCGCGCAGGTACGGCTCGGTCCCCGGCTCGGCGCGGTCGAGCAGCCAGAGGCCGTTGCGGATGGTGGAGAGCGGGCTGCGCAGCTCATGGGAGAGCACCGCCAGGAAGTCCGACTTCCGGCGGTCCTCCTCGACGAGCCGCAGGCTGGCCGTGTCGAGCGCCCGCTGGGCGCGGCGGCGCACCGAGATGTCCTGGAAGGCGGTCCGCACCAGCCCCCGGCGGCCGGCCGCGCCGACCCGGCACAGGCTGGTGAGCTGCACCGGGGCGCCGGGCCCGTCGGCCCCGCGCAGCTGGAGCTCGCAGCCCACCGGCCCGTCCGTCCGGCGGGAGGCCTCGAGGTGAGCTCTCCAGCCCGGCTGGTCGGCCGGGGCGAAGAGCGGGTCGGCGCTGCGCCCCAGCAGGGCGGCGCGGGTCACGCCGAGCAGCGCGGCGCCGGTCAGGTTGGCCTCGGTGATCGACCCCTCCTCGCCGATGGTGAGGTACCCGACCGGCGAGAAGTCGTACAGATCGCGGTACTCGTCCCGCGCCACCTCGAGCTCGAGCTGGGTGCGGCGCAGCTCCTCGTTCTGCAGCTCCAGCTCCACCTTGTGGACCTGCAGCTCGTGGAGCAGCTGGGCGGCCGCGACCGCGTCAGGCGCCGCGGGCGGTGCACGAACGAGCCGCGCCTCCGCGTCCGCTCGCCGCCTGGCCTCGCCTGCCGTATTGGGCTCTTTCGCCATGGTTGAGTAGGCCCCACCTGATACAGGTAGGAAAGTACGCTCGCCTCCGTCTGCCCCCCTTCGTGCCCCTCCTGGGGCGCCCCGCCACTGCGAGAATCCGTCAGGTCGCCCCGCCCCTCACCGCCCGCTCCGTGGTGGAGACCGCGTAGAGCGTCCCGCCCTCGTTCACCAGGGCCGTCGCGATGATCGAGACCTCCACCACTGCTCCGCCCTTGGCGAGCCGCTGGGTGCGGAGCGGCTCCAGCACCTGGGCCCGGCTCAGCTGGGCCGGCCAGGCCATCGCCCCCTCGCGCAGCCGCTCCGGGATCCGGTCGCGGACGTTCATCTGCAGCGCCTCGGCCTCGCTCCAGCCGTACAGCCGCGTCGCGCCGGGGTTCCAGGCCAGGGTCCGCCCCTCCAGATCCTGCACGGTGATGGCGTCATGGGCGTCGTGCACCACCACGGCCAGCCGGACCAGGTCGTTGGCCTTGCTCAGCGCCTGGCGCGTCCGCACGGTCTCCGTCACGTCCACGAAGGAGATGACCGCCCCCTCGATGACGTTCTCCAGGGTCCGGTAGGGCTGGATGCGCATGGTGTAGCTCCGACCCTCGGCGGAGACCACCTCCGCTTCCCTGGGCACCAGGGTGTCGAGCACCGCCTGCACGTCCGCCACCAGGCCGGTGTAGCCCGGCAGGTTGGAGGCGAGGTGCGCCACCGGCCGCCCCACGTCGCTCCGGATCAGGTTGATGATCGCGCTTGCGGCCGGGGTGAAGCGGAGGATGCGCAGCTGGTGGTCCACGAACACCGTGCCGATGCCGGAGCCGGCCAGCAGGTTGTTCATGTCGTTGTTGGCCCGGGACAGGTCCACCACCTTGGTCTGCAGCTCGGCGTTGACCGTGGCCAGCTCCTCGTTGACCGACTGCAGCTCCTCCTTGGAGGTCTCCAGCTCCTCGTTGGTGGACTGCAGCTCCTCGTTGACCGACTGCATCTCCTCGTTGGAGGACTTGAGCTCCTCGGTGGAGCTCTCCAGCTCCTCGCTGACGCTCTGCAGGTACTCCTCCTTGGCCCGCAGCTCCAGCTTGAGCGCCGCGATGCGCGCCTCGGCGGCGGGCGTGGTGGGGCCGCCCGCCGCGAGGCTGGCGGCCTCCGGAGCCTGCGGCGCCGGAGGGCCGGCGGCGGGCGACACCTCCTCCAGCACCACGAGGTAGAGCGGCGTCTCCTTCGACGCGGCCAGGCCGCTCGTGACCGGGCTGATGGTCAGGTCCACCGTGGTGAAGTGGCCGTTGGTCTTGACCTGCAGCCCCGGGGCGCGGACGGCGTCCCTGGCGCCGACCGCCTTGTGCAGGGCCGTGGCCAGCTCGCGGCGCAGCCCCTCGCGGGCCATCTTCAGGATGTTGTTGATGCCCGCCTCCCCCGCGGCCGGCTCCAGGAACATCCCGGTGCGGCCGTGCAGGTAGAGGATGTCGCCCTGCCCGTTCACCAGCGCGCCGGCCGCCACCACCTCCTGCAGCAGGGCCCGCTCCGTCAGCTCGCGCAGCGACGTCTTGGCGGCGTCGGCCGGCCGGGCGACGACCTGCGGGCCCGCCACGTCCACCGCCGTCATGGGGGGCAGGAAGTGCAGGATGGCCGCCCGCTGCTGGCCATGGGGGTCCTCGGTGCGCCGGTAGAGCTTCGCCTTGCGGTCCACCACCGCGAACAGCTCGGCGTGCTCGCCGATCCCCTCGGAGGTGCCCAGGAACAGCTGGCCGTCAGGCCTCAGCGCGTAGTGGAACAGGGGGATCAGCTTCCGCTGCAGCTCCGCGCCCAGGTAGATGAGGAGGTTGCGGCAGCTGACCAGGTCGAGCCTGGAGAAGGGCGGGTCCTTGATGACGTCCTGCTCGGAGAAGACCATCAGGTCGCGGAGGCCCTTGTGGATGCGGTAGGCGCTCCCGTCGGCCTCGGGCGTGAAGAAGCGCGCCAGCCGCTCGGGGGAGAGGTCGGCCGCGATGCTGGCCGGGTAGAGGCCGGTCCGGGCCGCGGCGATGGCCTGGCCGTCGATGTCGGTGGCGAACACCTGCACCGTGTAGGTCTGCCGGAGCTCCTCCATCCGCTCCACCAGCAGGATGGCGATGGAGTAAGCCTCCTCGCCCGTGGAGCAGCCGGGGGTCCAGACGCGGATCAAGGCGCCCGGCGGCTTGCCCTCGAAGAGCCTGGGGATGACCTGGGCCTCCAGCACCCGGAAGGCCTCCGGGTCGCGGAAGAAGCTGGTCACCCCGATCAGGAGGTCCCGGAACAGCGCCTCCACCTCGGCCGGCGTCCGCTGCAGGTACTGGACGTAGCGGTCGATCGAGTCGATCTGGTGCACCGCCATGCGCCGCTCGATGCGCCGGTGGATGGTGCTGGGCTTGTACTGGGAGAAGTCGTGACCGACCTGGGTGCGCAGCAGGACGAAGATCTTCTTCATCGCGCTCTCGGCCCGGGGCGCCGAGACGGCGAGGGAGCGGGGCAGCCTGCCGAAGGCGTGGGCGGCGTAGGCGATGAGCGCCGCGGGCATCTCGGCCGGCGGCAGCTCGTAGTCCACCAGGCCGGTGGAGATGGCGCTGCGCGGCATGCCGTCGAACTCGGTGGAGGCGGGGTTCTGGGCCATGGCCATGCCGCCCTCGCCCTTGATGGCGCGGACCCCCTGCGTGCCGTCGCTGCCGGTGCCCGAGAGCACGATGCCGATGGCCCGCTCGCGCTGATCCCGGGCCAGCGACCGGAAGAAGAAGTCGATGGGCAGCCGCTTCCCGCGCGGCTCGGATGGCTCGAGGAGCTGCAGGCTGCCGTTCAGGAAGGCCATGTCGTGCCCCGGCGGGATGATGTAGGTGCAGTTGGCCTGTACCACCATGCCGTCCTCGACCTCGAAGACCTGCATCCGCGTGTAGCGCCGGACCAGGTCGGTGAGGATGCTCTTGTGGTCCGGCGCCAGGTGCTGCACCAGCACGAAGGCCATGCCAGGATCGGTGTCGGCCGGCATGGCCTTGAAGAACCCTTCGAAGGCCGCCAGCCCGCCGGCCGAGGCGCCGATGCCGACGATGGGGAAGGCGCTGGAGGCGCTGGGGGAAGGCTCGGGCGCGGGGACGGTGCTGGCCTCGACCGCGGCGGGCGCGACGGGGGCGGGCGCTGCCTTGGGGCCTGCCTTGGAGGCGACCTTGGGCGCCGCCCTGGGGGCTGCCTTGGTGGGGGCGGCCCTGGTCGCTGCCTTGGGCTCGTGCCTCGTCTTGCGCTTCATGGTCGGCTCCTGGCGTGGCGGGCAGCCTACCGCGTTCGAACGATGGGTGCGCCCGGGCCCCGCTCCCCCTGACCATCCCACCTGACCAGGCTGGCCGCAGGGCGCCGGGCGCGCCAGCGCCTCGGAGGGCGTCGCGCGTCGCGCGGCCGCAGCAAGGGTCGCAGGTCTCACCGCCGTGACGAGACCATCGCCGACGCAGTCTGCGACCGCCTGGTCCACAGCCGTGCCCTGCGTCTGCTTTCTCACCCACACCAACCTCCCCTCCTTCCGGGGAGCGCCTTCGGGATGAGCCCGTGCTAACTCTGCGTCCACGGGTCGCAAGACCCGGTCTTTATTTCGGCCGGATTCCGCAGCGGACTCGGGCCGATCAGGAGGGGGTCACGACGTCTTCACGGACCCGGCGCAAATCGCGCCGGCGAGGGGCCGCATGAGCCTGGCAGCGCTCTTCGACGGGATGACGGAAGTGCGCGCGGCTCTCACGGGAGATCGGCGGGGCCACGTCCTCGAGGCCACCGAGGCCGCCGCGGAGAACGCCGAGCAGGACGCCGCCACCGTCGCCATGGCCGTGGCCGAGCTCGACGGGGCCGCGGAGGCGCTCGGGCTGGGCGCCCTCCACGCGCTGCAGGTGCGCAGCAGCACGCGCGCCACGCTGACCGCCGTGGCCCCGGACGCCTTCCTCCTCGTCGTGGTCGATCCCATCCGACGCACCGTGGAGCTCGAGAAGAAGCTGGCCGTCTGGGCGCCGGGGGCCGCCGGAGCGGCGGACGATGTCGAGCTGGTGGCCGCGTCCGAGCTGGCGGTCGAAGCGCTCGACCTGCCTCCGTCGGGCACCTCGACCACGATCCGGGCGGTGACCGGGTCCGGCGCCTCGCCAGCGCCGGCGCGCGACGATCCGTGGGCCGCGCTGCGCCGCTCGCTGGTGCGCGCCCACCTCTCCGAGGCGGTGGCGCGGCTGCGCGCCGTGGTCAGCGCACCGCCCAGCGCCGAGGAGCGCCCGGGCAGCGAGCCGCTGCCGGCGGAGGAGCTGGGCGCCGCCATGCAGCGGCTGCTCGAGGGCATCGGCTACGTCATGGCTGGCGACACGATGGGAGGCACCCGGGCGCTGCGCGAGCTGGCCGGCCCGGGGCAGCGCAACACCTCGCTCCGCTGGGTGGCGCTCTACTGGATCTCCCGAGCCGCCCTGAACGGCAGCGGGCTGGAGGCGGCCCGCGCGCAGGTGGAGGAGGCGCTGGCCCTCTCTCGCCAGCTCGACGTGGAGGCGCGGGCGCTCAGCCAGCTGGTGGCCGCCGAGCTCCTCACCCGCGCCGGCAAGCACGACAAGGCCCTGACCTGGATCAGCGAGGCCCGCTCCCGCTTCGAGCGGGTGGCCGACGCCTGGGGCGTGGCGCAGGCCTGGCTGGTGGAGGCGCGCATCCAGGCGGGCACCGGCAAGGAGGCCGAGTGCCTGGCGGCGGCCCAGCGCGCCCAGCGGTCCGACCCGTCCTGGGACGGCCCGCCCATCTTCCTGGCGGGGCGGGCCCTGCTGCGCGGCGAGCTGGCGGGCGCCGACGCGCTGCTGGCCCCGGTGGCCACGCCGGCGGCGGGAAGGATGCGCAAGCTGGTGGAGGCGGTGCGGCAGCAGGCGGTGCGGCAGGAGGACGCCGGCGAGTTCTTGCGGCTCCACCACGCCGCGCCCACCGCCCAGGCCATCCGGGCCCTGGAGCGGATCGCCGAGGCCTCGCCGCGCTTCTTCCAGGCGCGGGAGGCGCTGGCCTGGATGCTGGTGAAGCTGGGGAAGTACGGCTCGGCCCGCGACCTCTTCACCTGGCTGGAGGGGCAGCCACTGGATCCGGAGGACCGCGCCGGGGTGCAGCTCGGGCTCTCCACGGTGGAGGCCGCGCGGGCGGCCGCGGGAAACCAGGCCGCTCCGGCTGGCGCCCCACCGGATGGCCAGGCGCCGGCGCGGCTCACCGACTCGGTGCTGCTCACGCAGGCCGGGGGCGGCACCGGCGGCTCGGGCGACGCCGTCTTCTCGGGTCGCCTCAGCGTCTTCTCGCTCCCCGACCTGGTGGAGTTCCTGCGCAGCGCCCGCCGCACCGGCCAGCTCGTGTGCAGCTCGCCGGCCGGGCTGGGCGTCATGCACTTCAGGCAGGGCTGGATCACCGGAGCTTCGTCGCCAGGCACCCCCTCGGCGTGCGACCTGCTGGTGCGCGCCGGCACGGTGGCTGCGGAGGCGGTTCGGGAGATCTTGCCGGAGGGCGCGCGCCCCGGGCTGGCGCCCTGCGAGGCGCTGGTGCGGCGCGGGCTGGCCGACGCGGCCACCGTGCAGGCGGCGCTGCGACAGCAGATCGAGCTGACGCTCCGCGAGCTGGTGGCCTGGACCGACGGCGAGTTCGCCTTCAACCAGGAGGCGGCCACCGAGCCGGCCGCGACCGCCACGGCGGTGCAGGTGGACGCCCAGGAGCTCCTGCTCACGCTGTTCAAGGAGATGGACGAGGCGTCCCGCGGCGCCTCCAGCACCGGCGCCTGACCGCCTCCCTCCCGCATGTCCCGCCCGCCGCCCAGCCCCGACGCCCGCGCCCCCGGGCCGCCCGACCTGACCCGGCTGGTGGGCGCCAAGCTGGGCAACTACCGGCTGGAGCGGCTCATCGGGCGCGGGCGCATGGGCGCCGTCTACCTGGCCACCGACGAGGCGCTGCTCCGCCCCACCGCCATCAAGGTGCTGGCCTGGGCCGCCGAGGAGGCGCACGGCCAGGACCCGGTCCGGTGGTTTCTCTCCGAGGCGCGGCTGGTGGCGCGCATCAACGACCCGCACGTGGTGCAGATCTACGGCGCGGCCCGCCACGGCGAGCTCTTCTACATCGCCATGGAGTACGTGCAGGGCGAGTCCACCGAGGCGCTCCTGACCGCGGGCGGCCGCCTCGTTCCGGACGTGGCCACCGACATCCTGGTGCAGGCCGCCATGGCGCTCCTGGCGGCCCACCGCTCCGGGGTGGTGCACCGGGACGTCAAGCCGGCCAACCTGCTGGTGGGGCCGGGCGGCGTCACCAAGCTGGGCGACTTCGGCATGGCCCTGGGCGCGGCCGGCGTCCCCTCCGGCGGCGCGCCGGTTCGCGCCGGAACGCCCTTCTACACGGCCCCCGAGATCTGGCGCGGCGGCGGGGCCAGCGCGGCCTCGGACATCTACGCGCTGGGCGCCACCTACTTTCACCTGCTCACCGGGCGACCGCCCTTCGACGGTGCCGACGTGGCGTCGGTGGAGCAGGCCCACCTCGGCGCGCCGGTGCCGGACCCGCGAGACGCCGTGCCCGGCCTGCCCGCCGTCTGCGCCGACCTGGTGCGCAGCTCGCTGGCCAAGGCGCCCGGAGCGCGGCCGCAGTCGGCCCAGGAGCTCATCTGGGAGGGGCGGCGCGCCCTGCAGGAGCTGGGGGAGGTCCGCCGCGGCGGCGCCAGCGCCCCGGCCAGCCCGGTTCGCCGACACGCCGCGGCCGCCGGGCCCCCACCGGCCTCGGCCTCGACCCGGCCGGTGGCGCGCAGCGGCCCGGGCCTCACCCCTGCGCCCGGCCCGGCCGTGGGGCTGCTCGCCGACGTCTTTCGCCTGGTGCGGCGACCCTTCGCGGCGGTGGATCCGGCCGACGCGCCGTTCCAGGCCGAGCCGCTCTCGTCGGTGCGCCGGCGTCTGGTGGCCTCGGTGCAGGACCTGAACACGCCCCTGGTGGCGCTCCTCGGCCCACCCGGCAGCGGGCGCACCACGCTGCTCAGGCAGCTGGCGCTCCAGGTCATGGCCACGCGGCGGGTGGTGGCGGTGGACCTGCGGGCGGCGCCGGAAGGGCGCTCCCTGGCGCAGCGGCTGGCGCGAGCCGCGGGGCTGGCCGAGCGCCCCGGCGAGGAGCCGGCGGCGCTGCTCTCGCGGCTCGCCGAGGAGCGGACCGGCGGGAGGACGCTGGCGCCGCCGCTCCTGGTGGTCGACGGCGTGGACCT
>JANNKC010000088.1:0-5943 GCA_031396105.1 Anaeromyxobacter sp. | reverse complement strand
TTCACTCGGATCTTCGACTCGGGGTCCTCGACCCGCTTCGCGGTGACCAGGATCTTGAGCGCCATGCAGGAGCCTCCGTTGATTCCAGAATCGGTCGGGGCAATATGTTCGATGTCGCGCCGCGTCGCAATACCGCCTCGGCGGGAGGCCGCGGTGAGCCGGGACGCTACGACGCCGGGCAGCCTAGCAGGCCAGCGGAGGGACCGCCGGTGAGATCCGGCCACGGCTCCGGGAGGCCCCTTCCGAGGTCCGGCGACACTTGCGACGCCCCGGGACGCCTGTTAGGCCTTTCCTCTGTTGCCTTCGGGGGGTTCTCTCGGAGTCAACTGGCAGGCCGTCCAACTTCCAAAGGAGAGATCGAATGATCCGCACGCTCGTCGTCCTCGCAGCCCTCCTCGCCTCCGGTTCCGCCTCCGCCGCCGAGTCGGCCATCAGGGGCACCGGCGCCTACGGCACGGCCGGCTGCGGCCTCGGCTCCATGATCTTCGGGAACCAGGCGGGGCCGGTGCAGATCCTGGCCGCCACCACCAACGGCATCCTGGGAAGCCAGACCTTCGGCATCACCTCCGGCACCTCCAACTGCGGCCCCGGTCTGATCGCCCAGGGGACGCGCAACTTCGTCGAGGCCAACCGCGAGGCGCTCGCCAAGGACATGAGCCGCGGCCAGGGCGAGACCATCGGCGCGCTCTCCTTCATGGCCGGCTGCGCCAGCCCGGCCGACGTCGGCGCCGCGCTCCAGTCCAGCTACGGCACCATCATCCCGTCGGAGCGGGCCAGCGCCGACGAGATCGCCGAGAAGCTGCTCGAGACCCTGAAGGCGAACCCGGCCCTCGGCTGCAAGATCGGGTAGGGGTCGCACCGGGCACCGCCGCGCGGCCCGTGGCGGCCAGCGGTCCCCAGGGGAGCCTTCGCGAGGAGGCTCCCCTTCGTCTACCCTTGGGCGGCCCGTGCGCCGCCCACCCCCCGCAACGCCCACCCTCCTCCTCGCCTTCGCGCTCTGCGCGGTCGCGGTCGCGCTCGCCGCGCCGTCCGCCGGGGCCGAGGAGCCTCCGGCCACGGCCGGGCCCCTGCGCCACCTCGGCCGCGCCGACCTCGCGGGCCTGGCGTCCCGGGCCGGCACGCTCGGGCTCGCCGACTCGGCGGCCTGGCTCCGGCTCGGCCACTGGCGCGCTCGCCTGCTCGGCGGCGTGAAGGGAGAGAACGACGCGCCGGCCTTCCACCTCGCGCCGAGCGGCCAGCTCGACCCCGCGGCCGAGCTGGAGGCCACGCTGGCCGGCCTCCTCTCGCCGCCGCCGCCCGGCGGAGAGGAGCTGGACGACGCCTCCTGCCGCTTCCCGGCGCGCGCCCGCTTCCTGGCCGGCGCCCTCGGCTTCGACCTCGCCGCGCTCCCCCCGCGTCACTGCCCGAAGCTGGAGGAGTTCCGGGAGCGCGTCAAGGCGCGCAGCGTGACGCTCGTCTTCTCGAGCTACTACCTCAACAGCCCGGCCAGCGCCTTCGGCCACACCTTCCTGCGGCTCAACCAGGCCGACGCGGCGCTGGCCGGCAAGGCGCAGGAGCTCCTCGACTACGGGGTGGACTACTCGGCCCGCGTCGACACCGGCAACGCCCTGCTCTACGCGCTGAAGGGGCTGTTCGGCCTCTTCAAGGGGACCTTCAACCACTACCCCTACTACTACAAGGTCCGGGAGTACGCGGACTACGAGTCACGGGACCTCTGGGAGTACGACCTCGACCTCGCGCCCGAGGAGGTGGCCCGGCTGGTCGACCACCTCTGGGAGCTGGGTGGCGCCTGGTTCGACTACTGGTACATCGACGAGAACTGCAGCTACCACGTGCTCGGCGCGCTCGAGGCGGCCGCCCCGCGCCTCGACCTCGTCGGCCGGCTCGGCGCCCGGCCGCTGGTCGTCCCGGCGGACACGGTGAAGGCGGTGCTGGCCAACCCGGGGCTGGTCCGCGGCGTCCACTGGCGACCGGCCATCCGCACCCAGTTCGAGGCGCGGGTCCGCGACCTCTCCTGGATGGCCGCCGCCGAGGTGAGCGCGCTGGCGGACGACCCCGCCGCGCCCGCGCCGCCCGGCCTCCCGGTCGCCGAGCAGGCCGCCGCGCTCGACGCCTCGGTGGACCTCCTGGATCTGCGGCACGGCAAGGGGATGTTGCTCGGCGAGAAGCCCTGGGCCGCCACGGCGCGCCAGGCGCTCCTGGTGAGGCGCGCCGGGCTCCGGGTCCTCTCGCCGGAGCTCGTGCTGCCGCGGCCGGAGTCGCACCGTCCCGAGCGCGGCCACGGCTCGCTCCGCGCCGGGCTGGGCGGCGGTCTGGTCCGCTCCGAGGGGCCGGGCCGCCCCGTGGGCGCCACCGCGCTCCTCGACCTGCGCCTCAGCCTCCACGACCTCCTCGACCCGCCGGACGGCTACCCGGCCCAGGCCCAGATCGAGTTCGCCCCGGTGCGGCTCCGCTGGGACCAGCGCGCCTCCCGCCTCGAGCTCGACGACGCCTCCCTGGTCCGCATCCTCTCGCTCTCGCCGGTGTCGCGGTTCGACCTGCGCCCGTCCTGGCAGTTCCGCGCCGGCGCCACCACCGTCCGCGACGCCGGCTGCGACCGCTGCGTGGCCGGGCTGCTCGCGCTGGGCGGCGGCCTCGCCACCTCGGCCCTCGACGGCGCGCTCGACGCGGCGCTCTTCGGTGACGTGGAGGTGCTGGGCTCGGCCCGCCTCGAAGGCCTGCGTGGCTCGCCATGGCGGGTGGGCCTCGGCCCCGGGGGGCTGGTGCGCGCCCGGCTCGGCGACCGCGTGGCGCTCCTCGCCAGCGGCGGCTGGCGCTGGCTGCCGGAGGCGCGCCCGCGAGAGACCTGGAGCGCGGACCTCCAGGCCCGCTTCCACGCGGCGCGCAACCTGTCGCTGGCGCTCGAGGCGCGGCAGCGGCCGGGTGAGACGTCGGCGGGGCTGGTCCTCTACCTCTACGACTCGCTGTGAAGGCGCCGGTGGCTGGCGCGTCGACGCTACGGCGGGCCAGGCTGGTAGTCGCGCTTGTAGTCGGCCCGGTACGGGCCGGCCGGGAAGCCCGGCCCCGGGTAGGAGAGCGCATTCCAGTTGGCCCGCTGGGCCAGCGGCATGTAGTCGGGCGCCGCCTTGGCCATCGCCGCGCTGACGATGGCGCCGAGGAGACCGCCGCCGCCGGAGTCGGAGGCGTACTGCATCCTCTCCTTGTCCTCCCAGAGGACGGTGCCCGTCTTGGCGTCACGCAGGGTGTACTCGAACTCGACCGTCACCTGGGTGGAGACGAGGATCCACTTCGCGTCCCATTTCTGGATGACGATGTAGAGGATGGCATCGGCGCCGAAGAGGTTGCCGAGGCGATCCGGGGCGGCCTGGTGGACCAGCGAGGCGTCGGCCAGGCCGTCGTCCTCGAGCAGCCGCTTCACCAGGTTCACCGGGAAGACGTAGTAGCCGCGCTCGGCCAGCGGCACCGGCACGGTGGAGAGGAAGTAGTCGGCGGCCGTGAGGTCGACGCTGTTGTTGACGACCGGGATCACCAGGATCGAGCGGGGCTGCGCGGCCACGAACTTGGTCAGGTCCTTCCTGGGCACGGCGACGCAGCCGCTCACGGCGGCGGCCAGCAGCGCGCCGAGCGCCAGGCGGCCGATTCTCGAGGTGAGGTTCATGGCCTGGTCTCCGCCCGGGTGGCGGGGCCGGTGGCCCCGGCCGGCTTGACGGGTCGCTGCCCGGCGTTCCGGATCATCTTCTCCATGAGCACCGCCGACTCCGGCCAGGTGGCCTTCTCCTTCTCGAAGTACACCACCGCCTCCCTGGTGCTCCCCTCCTCGAGCAGGGCGTACCCGTACTCGGCGAAGAGACCCGGCGGCACGCGACGGCCCTCCTGCTGCGCCTCGAGGAGGGTGGTCTTCAGCGAGGTGAGCCACGCCTCCCGCTCCGCCGGGTTCTGGTAGTGCTGGTAGAGCGCGGCGTCGTAGCGGCCCCAGTGGTACGCCCGCTGGGGAGCGCAGCCGGTCGCCGCGGCGGCCAGCAGGGCGAGGGCCATCAGTCGAGCCATCATCAGTGAACCCTCACGGTCTTGAGCTCGCTCTCGACGAAGACCTTCTGCGTGAACACGGTCTGGCCCCCCGCCCTGATCTCCACCTGGTGCGTGCCCGCCTCGACCCGGAGGATGCCCGGGTTCCCGTCGTAGGCGGCCGGATCGCCGACCAGCACGCCGTCCAGGTAGAGGAGGGAGCCGTCCGGGGCGCCGATGACGGCGATGGCGGGGCGGGTATCCACGGTCCGGACCACCGTGGTCGGGCCGGCGCAGCCCAGGGTGAACGCGAGCGCCACGACGGCGATGAGGGTTCTCACGGCTGGCCTCCCTTGGCCGGCAGGGTCACGAAGAGCTTCGCCAGCGCGGCCTTGTCGACGGCGCCGCCGGTGATCTCACACACCGAGCCCTCGCCGGTCTCGTCCTCGCCGAAGGTGGAGACCACCCTGAGCGTGGCCACCTGCTTGGCCGGCAGCGCGATCTCGAAGCCGGACTGGGCGCTCTTCACCGTCGGGCCCGCCGCCATGACCAGGAGCTCGTCGCCAGCGCGCAGCCCCTGGCGCTTGCCGCCGCTGACGAAGACCTGCTGGCCCTGGATCTCCAGGACGTCGGTGCGCCAGGGCCGGTCGGTGAGCTTGGCGACCAGCCGGTCGATGACGTCCGAGATGGCGGCCGCGATGGCGCGATCGTTCAGGGTGGCGTCGTACTCGGAGCGGCTGCCGAAGCCCGCCACCTCGCCCACCTCGACCGAGGCCTCGCCCGCGCCCTGCGCCGAGAAGTAGGCGAGCCCGGTCCGCACGTCGACCAGCCGGATGTCGACCTTGGCCTTGGCCAGCTGCAGCTTGGTGCTGGAGAGGAAGCCGACCTTGCCGCCCACCGACCGGCCGAACTCGGTCACCGAGCCGATGATGAGGGTGTCGGCGCCGACCAGCATGCCGCTGCCCACCACCTTCTGCTCCCTGTCCAGCTTGGTCGCGTCGGGCCGCTCCAGCACCAGGAACTGCTGGGACATGACCAGCCGCGACGAGAGCATGTCGGAGGCCTGCTTGCCGATCCGGTCCAGGTCGGCGTCCGCCAGCAGCGACCGGCCGTAGTTGGTCTCGTTGGAGAAGCGGCCGACGGCCACCTTCCGCTTGTAGCGGGGGGCGGCCGGCGCCTGGGCGGCGGCCTGGGCCTGCAGCTGGACCGCCTTCGAGGCCGGGGACTCGGTCATGACGGGCCGCTGCTGCGGCACGGCGCACGCCGCCAGCGTCAGCAGCAGGGCCGGGTGGAGCAACCTGGTGCGCATCCGTGACCTCCCGCGCTGCGAGCCGCAGCGCCATTCGATGTGTCCGGCGGGTGACCTGCCGGGTCGAAGCTAGAACCGGTAGCCCAGCGTCAGCGCGATCCTCGTGTCGTCGACGCGCGTCGAGCCGCCGAACCGGGCCTGCGCGAAGGAGGTGCGGACGTCGAGGCCGACCAGCGTGGTGGGCCAGACGTTGAGGCCGGCGCGCACGCCGACGTGGCCGCCGAAGAAGGTGTCCGTCCGCGTGCTCTCGCCGAGGCCGGAGTCGGTGTCCACCGACAGCGTGGCCATGTGCAGGTCGGGACCGGCGTAGACCGCCAGCTCCCCCTGCTTCATCCAGAGGCGGGCCGCCACCGACACCGAGATGGGGATGTCCAGCAGCCTGGTCCGGACGGCGCCATCGCTGCGGGCATGGTCGAGGGCGACGCCGGCCTCGAAGGACAGGACCTGGTTGAAGCGGGCCCCGAACAGGCCGCCGAAGGTGGTGCCGGTCGGCAGCGAGCTCAGGTCGCCTTGCGGCACCAGGGCGCCGAGGTGGAAGAGGAGGTAGGTGTCCGGGCCGGAGGCCTCGGAGACGGGCTGTGCGCGGGCACCTTGCGGCACGGCCAGGGCGAAGGCGGCGGCGAGCAGGA
>JANNKC010000052.1:0-12048 GCA_031396105.1 Anaeromyxobacter sp. | reverse complement strand
GCTCCGAAGGGCGCCTCGTTGGTGGTGCCGTCCGCGTTCCGCGCCACCGTGGCGCGGCCGGGCTCGACGTGCGCCAGAGGATAGCGGTCCGGGCGCGGCGGCGCGACCCGGTCGTCGTCCAGCGCGGGCAGGCCGGCGAGGACGAGGCCGGGCAGGGCGCCGGGCGGGGTCAGCGCCACCACCAGCGCGTAGCCGTTGAAGGTCCCCTCCCACCAGACCTCGAGCTGGCACGGCGCGGTGGCGGCGCGCGCGGCGGCGTCGAGGAGGTCGGCCCGGAAGGCACGGAACGGGGTGGTGTCGTCGCGCGGGTCGGCGCCCGGCGGCACGAGCCGCCCGTAGACGCGCCGGAGCTCGTCGAGGTCGAAGCGGAGGATCCGGGCGATCACCACCCGGAGCATGGCGCGGCGGGGCGCTGGCGTCACGCGGCGGCGAGGGGCGGGCCGCCGCGGCTCCTCACCCCTGCCGCACCGCCCCGTCCACCCCGATGACCACGTCGTGGATGGGCACGTGCGTGCCGCTCCGCGCCACCCCCTCGCGCGCCGCCCAGGCGATGCCGCCGCAGCAGGGCACCTCCATGCGGACCACGGTGATCGACCGGAGGTCGCTCCGCGCGCAGAGGTCGGCCAGCTTGGCCGCGTAGGCCTGGTTGTCGTCGAGCTTGGGGCAGCCCACCACGAGCTTCTTGCCGGACAGGAAGTCTGCGTGGAAGGCCGCGTAGGCGAAGGGGACGCAGTCGGCGGCCACCAGGAGGTCGGCGCCCTTCAGCCAGGGCGCGTGCGGCGGCACCAGGGTGAGCTGCACCGGCCAGTGGGAGAGGGTCGAGCCACCCTGGCGCGGGGCGGCGGGGAGGGCCGGGCCGGGACCGTCCTTCACCACGGTGAGGCCTGGGCGCTTCAGCTCGCGGGCGGCCGAGCCGGGGCAGCCGCCGCCGCCGTGAGCGTGCCCGTGGCCGTGGCCGTGAGCGTGGGCCGGCGTCGGGGGACCGCCCGGTGCGGTCGCAGCGGCGTGGAGGTTGCGCGGCGCGACAGGCGCGGCGTGGGCCGGCAACGGCCGCCCCAGCCGCGTCAGGTGGTCGGCCACGGCGGCCTCGTCGAAGGCGGCGGCGTCCCGCTCCACCACGGTGATGGCGCCTTGCGGGCAGTCGCCCAGGCAGGCCCCCAGGCCGTCGCAGTAGACGTCGGAGACGAGCCGGGCCTTGCCGCCCACCAGGGCGATGGCCCCCTCGGCGCAGGCGGAGATGCACTCGCCGCAGCCGTCGCACTTCGCCTCGTCGATCAGCACGATCTTCCGGAGCATGAGGAGGCTTATGCCACGCCCGCGCTGGACGTCTGAAGGGGGCGCGGGTCAAAGATCATTTCCCGCCGGCGGGTCCGGGGCGGATACCGTGTTAAGTCCTCCGCCCAGGGAACACGCCATGCGCCGCCGCCACCTCCTCGCCTGCCTCTCGGCCCTGGCCGCCGCCTGCGCCACCGCCCCGGCCGGTCCCCCCGCCGCCACCGCCTTCGAGCTCCCGGAGGCGCGCTGCAGCCGAGGTGATCCGGCCGCCTGCCGGGTCCTCGGCCGGGCCCACCTGCTCGGGCAGGGCACCTCCCAGGACGACCGGCTCGCCGCGGCCCTCATCCTCAAGGCCTGCGAGGCGGGCGACGCGGCCGCCTGCAGCGATCTGGGCGTCCTCTCCGCCATCGGACGCGGCGTGCCGCAGAGCGACGCCCGGGCCGTGGCCCTCTCTCGCCGCGCCTGCGACGGCGGCTTCGCGGCGGCCTGCTCCAACCTGGGCGTGCTCACCGTGGAGGGGGCCAACGTGCTCGCGCTGCGCCCCGACGAGGCGGGCGACGCCGGCTTGAAGACGGCCCGGCACTTCAAGGCCGCCTGCGACGCCGGCGTGCCGGAGGGCTGCCTCAACCACGGCACCGTGGTGGAGGCCGGCATCCTGGTGAACCGGGACGCGCCGGCGGCCGCCCGCGCGTTCCGCCGCGCCTGCGACGCCGGGCTGGCCCTGGCCTGCCACCGGCTCGGCCTGCTCTGGACCCGCGACCCCACCGTCACGCCCGACGCTCCGGCCGCCACGCTCCACGCCACCGCCTGCGCCGCCGGCATCGCTCCGGCCTGCGACCTCGCCAGGCAGCCGGTGCCGCCCGCCTCGGCCCGCACCCCCACGCTCCGGCTCATCAGCGAGTCGCAGAGCCTGGCGCTCGGCATCCCGGGCGCCGGCGGGTTCCACCCCTCCGACCTCGCGTCGGCCGAGGTGGTGGGGCGCCGCAGCCGCGAGGAGGTGCGCCGCCCCACCGAGTCGCTGCTGGCCGCCGTGCCTCCGCTGCTCCGCGAGCGGCTCGGCCTGACGGCACCGCCGCGCCTCGGCGCCGGAGAGGACTCGCCGGTGGACCTGCTGGTGGCCCTGCGCCGTCAGCAGCTCGGCACCTGCTACCAGGCCGAGCGGAAGAACCCTGGCACGCGGACCGAAGCGCTGGTGGTCTTCCTGGTGGAGGCCGACGGCAAGCCGGCCGAGGTGCGCCCGGCCGCCATCCCGGCCGACCCGGCGCTGGAGACCTGCGTCGCCGAGGTGGTGGGCGGCTGGGAGTTCCCCATGCCGGCGGGCGGCCTGGGCGGCCCCTACCTGGTCCGCTACGCCTTCGAGTCGGCGCCGGCCGGCTCTCCGCCGCAGCTCACGCCGCCGGGCGGCCTGCGCCCCACGCTGAAGTCGCCGGGCTGCGTGGAGCGGAAGCTCCGGGTGCCGGCCGACTACCGGGGCATCGTGGGCAGCGCCACCGTGAAGCTGGCGGTGGACGGCAACGGCACCCCCATCCTCTTCCACGCCATCACCCCCGCGCCCGAGCCCGTCGTCGCCGCCATGGCCGACGCCGTGCGGGCCTGCGAGTGGTCCCCCGGGGCCGACGCCTCGGGCCGCTCCGCCACCCTCTGGCTGACGCTGCCGCTTCGGCTCGACGGCCGCTGAGCGTCATCCGGCCGTCGCCGGGAGCTGTCCGTCCGTCGCCGGGAGATGCCCGGCCGTCGCCGGGAGATATCCGTCCGTCGCCGGGAGATGTCCGTCCGTCGCCGAGTGATGCCCGGCCGTCGCCGAGTGATGCCCGGCCGAAAAATGGCCGCCGCGCCGTTCCCGTCCTAGATTCCAGCCGATATCGTTCGGGCGGAGGTGTCGGTCGGGTGCCGGTTCGCGAGCTCAGCTGGGACGAGGTGATCAACGCCGGCACGGTGATCTTCGGCCCCACGTTCGCCGCGGCGGCCCAGGCGGGCGGCTGGCGGTCCGAGCTCAAGACCACCTATCGACGCCGCGTCCTCGAGACCCACCCGGATCGCGCGGCCGTGCTGGGCCGGGCCGAGGCCGAGCTGCTGCGTGAGTTCAGCGCCGTCTCCGAGGCCTACGAGATCCTGGCGCGCCTCAGGGCCGGGCCGCTCCACGCCCGCCGCCCGCCGCCGCCCGTCCCGTCACGGCCGCCGCGCCCGCGGGTGGTGCCGCCCTGGACCGCGGGCGGCTTGCCGCGCCGCCGGCTCAAGCTCGCCGAGTTCCTCTACTATTCGGGGGGCGTCAACTGGCAGGACTTCGTGGCCGCCATCGCCTGGCAGCGCGGCCAGCGCCCCGCCGTGGGGCGCATCGCGGTGGGCTTCGGCTTCCTGGACCGCGGGGAGGTCGCGGAGATCCTGGAGCGGCGGCGCGCCGAAGGGGCCGGCCGCGAGCCGTTCGGCGAGTACGCGGTGCGCCGCGGCGACCTCACGCCCTTCCAGGTCCTGGCGCTGCTCGGCCAGCAACTCCGGCTGCAGCAGCCCATCGGCCAGTACTTCGTGGAGCGCGGCCTGGTGAACGACGCCGATCTCGACCACGCGAGGGCCGACATGTTCCGGCACAACGCCCGCCACGCCGCGTAGCGCGACGGTGCCGCCTCCCCCGACCGGCCGGTCAGCGCGACACGGCGCCGCTGCGACGACCTGCCGCGCCCCGGTCCGTGAAGCCCTCGGGTACCTTGCCCGTCCCGTCAGCGGGGCGGCCAAGGCCGCGCCTCAACGTCACCGACCTCCTGGAGGATTCAAATGAAGAAGCTCGCCGTCCTCGCCGCCATCCTGTTCGCCACCGCCGCCTTCGCCGTCGACGCCCCCAAGGGCGCCATCTCGCTGGAGGCCAAGTCGGGCAACGTCTCCTTCAAGCACTCCACCCACACCACCGTGAAGTGCGACGCCTGCCACAAGGGCACGCCGGCCAAGATCGGCAAGATGGAGAAGGACGTGGCCCACAAGATGTGCCAGGAGTGCCACAAGACCGCCAAGAAGGGCCCGCAGAAGTGCGCGGAGTGCCACATCAAGGCGAAGTGAGCTTGGCGTAGGCCAGGGCCCGCCACGGCGGGCCGGCGAGGCGTCCCGGGGCTGCCGACCAGCCGGCCCCGCGGACGCCTCGAGTCGTTCAAGGGGGCGCGGGCGCCGGTTCAGCCCCGCCGGAGCACCAGGAGCCGGTCGCCTTCCTCGACGCCCGGCGCGTCCTCGACGAGCGCCAGGCCGCGCGCCGCCGCGGCCGCGGCGAGCGGGGCGAGCGGGCGGACGCCGAGCGAGGGGTGGTGGGCGCCGAGCTCCGCGTGGAAGCGCGCCAGGCGCGGCAGCCGCACCCCGTCCCGCTGGAACGGGCCATAGAGGAGGAGCGCGCCGCCGGCCGGCAGCGCGGCGGCCCCATCGAGCAGCGCCGTCCCCGCCTCGGGCGGCGCCAGGTGGAGGACGTTGACACACAGGAGCAGGTCGAAGGGCTGGCGCCGCCAGGCCGGCGCCAGGAGGTCGAGGTCGAGCGGCGCGGCCAGGTTGGTGAGCCGCGCCTCGGCCGCCCAGCCGGCCACCGAGGCGCGCGCCTCGGGATCGGGATCGGAGGGCTGCCAGTCGGCGCCTGGCAAGGCGCGGGCGAAGGCGACCAGGTGCTCGCCGGTGCCGCTGCCAAGCTCGAGCACGCGCGGCCGCCGCGCGCCGGGCGCGCCGGGCGCGGGCAGGTGACGCCGCAGCGCCTCCAGCAGGAGGTCGCGGTTGCGCAGGGCGAACTGGGCCGTCCGCTTCACCGCCTCATCATGCCTCACCTCGCCGCGCGGAGGCACCGGACCGGGGCGTTGCCTGCCGGACCGCCCCGGCGCAGGCTCGCGGACCATGTTCATCGGACACTTCGCCGTCGCCCTGGGGGCGAAGCGGCTCGCCCCCCGCGCCTCGCTCGGCACGCTGGTGGCGGCGGCGCAGCTCATCGACCTGGTCTGGCCGGTGCTGGTGCTGGCCGGCGTCGAGGTGGTGCGCATCGACCCGGGCAACACCGCCTTCACGCCGCTCGACTTCGTCTCCTACCCGTTCTCGCACGGCGCCTCGTCGGTGCTCCTCTGGGCGGCCGCCTTCGGCGCCCTCCACGCCTGGCGCCGCCGGGACCAGGCCGGCGCCTGGACGGTGGCGGGGCTGGTGGTGTCCCACTGGCTGCTCGACGCGCTGACCCACCGGCCCGACCTGCCGCTCTGGCCGGGCGGGCCGCGCGTGGGGCTGGGGCTGTGGAACTCGGTGCCGGCCACGGTGGCGGTGGAGGCGCTCCTCCTCGCCGGCGGCGTCTACCTCTACTACCGGACCACCCGCTGGAAGGACGGGGTGGGGCGCTTCGGGCTCTACGCCTTCCTCGGGCTGCTGGTGCTCATCGGCGTGGCCAACCTGCTCGGCCCGCCGCCGCCGTCGGCGCAGGCCATCGGCGCGGCCGGGCTGGCCACCTGGCTCTTCGTGCCGCTGGCGGCCTGGATCGACCGGCACCGCCTGGTGCGCGAGACCATCGACCGGCCATCGCGCGATTTCTGACGCGCCAGATCAAGGCCGGCTCGCGGCCGCCCCTGGTATGGGGAGGCCATGCGAAAGCTCGCCTGCCTCGCCCTGCTCGCCGCCGGCTGCGCCGCCCCCGCCTTCGTCGGCCAGACCGGCCGCGTCACGCCCAGGAAGGACGTCCGCGTCGGCCTCGGCATCGGATACCAGCTCAACACCTCGGCGGCGGCGGTGGTGGAGGACGGCCGCGACCTCGCCAGGCAGCTCGAGTCGAAGAAGACCACCTGCCCCGGCGGCGGAGGGGACTGCTGGACCCTGGCCGACGTGCAGCCGGTGGCCCGGGCGGGGATGCGCTTCGCGCTGGTGGCGCCGCTCTCGGTCAACGCGTCCGTGTCGGCGCGCTACGGCGTCGCGGACGGGCTCGACCTCGGCCTGCGCTGGGGCCCGGACAACATGGGCATCGACGCCGGCCTCCAGCTCTTCGGCCCGCGCGATCCGTCCGTCGAGGGCTGGGCGGGCTCGCTCTTCGCCGGCTGGGGGAAGCGCGACCTCGGCACCCTCGGCAGCGTCATCGAGGGCGTCCTCAAGGGGGAGGCGTCGCTCGACGACTACTCGCTCACCGTCGTGGCCGGCCGGCAGTTCCGGGAGGTGGGGCACCTCTACGTGGGCGGCCGGTACATCTACACCCGCTGGAAGCTCCTGGTGCTGCCCGCCCTGCCCATCATCTACGACGCGGCCACCACCCAGCAGCGCCTCCTCGGCACCGACGCCTCGGGCCACCTCCAGCACGTGGGCGCGGTGGTGGGCGGCGCCATCGGGTACAGGAGGGTCTTCCTCGGCGCGGAGCTCAACCTGGTCCAGACCTTCGGGCGGGCCGAGGTGCTGTTCGAGGAGGTGAGCCTCTCCGGCTTCGGGGTCATGCCGACCGTCTACCTGACCGGACGGTTCTGAGCCGCGTCCCGGCCCCCCTCAGCTCCCGAAGAGCAGCCGCACCACCACCACCGCCGCGGTCATGCCGGCCAGGTCGGCGAGCAGCGCCGCCGGCAGCGCGTGCCGGTAGCGGGTGATGCCCGCCGCGCCGAAGTAGACCGCCAGCACGTAGAAGGTGGTCTCGGTGGAGCCGGCCATCACCGAGACCAGGCGCCCGGCGTAGGAGTCGGGCCCCTCGCTGCGCAGCACGTCGCCCACCACGCCGAGCGCGCCGCCGCCGGAGAGCGGGCGGATGACCACCAGCGGCAGGACCGAGGCCGGCACGCCGAGCGGCCCCAGCACCGGCGCCAGCAGGTCGGCCAGCGCGCCGAGCGCGCCCGAGGCCCGCAGCATGCCGAGCGCCACGATGACCGCCACCAGCGGCGGGATGATCTTCACGCCGGTCTCGAAGCCCGCCCTGGCCCCCTCCAGGAAGACCGGGTAGACCTTCACCTTGCGTGTGAGGGCGTAGAGCGGGATGCCGCAGAGGAGCAGCGGCACCGCCCAGGTGGAGAGGGCGTCGAGCGCGGCCTTGAGCACGTCAGCCCTCCCCGCCGAGCGGCGCCAGGCGCGCCAGCAGCTTCGAGACCGCCACCGCCACCACCACGCCGCAGGCCGAGGCCAGCAGCGTGGCCCCCAGGATCTCGGCGGGCGCGCGCGACCCGGCGCCGGCCCTGAGCGCGATGACGGTGGCCGGCACCAGCTGCAGCGACGCGGTGTTCATGGCGCAGAAGAGCGCCTGCGCGTCGGTGGCGGTGCCCTTCCGCGGGTTGAGCGTCTCCAGCTCCTGCATGGCGCGGATGCCGAAGGGGGTGGCCGCGTTGCCGAGGCCGAGCAGGTTGGCGGCGATGTTCATGACCATCGAGCCCATGGCCGGGTGGTCGTGCGGCACCTCGGGAAAGAGCCGGCGCAGCACCGGCCGGACCGCCCGCGCCAGCGCGGCCACCAGCCCGGCCTCCTCGGCCACCCGCATCAGGCCGAGCCAGAGGGTGAGCAGCCCGACCAGGCCGAGCGAGACGGTCACCGCCTTGCCGGCCGACTCGGCGGCGGCGCCGGTGAGGTCGCCCATCCGCCCGGTGGCGGCGGCGGTGACGACGCTGGCGACGAGCAGCAGTGTCCAGATGACGCCCATGGAGGGGAGATCCTCGGCCCGCGGCGCGGGCGGTGCCAGTTTTTGGTAGATAGACGGGGATGCTTCTCGCCCGCCTCGGCCTCGTCCTCCTCCTCGCCGCGCCGCTCACCGCCTGCCCCGAGCCGGCCGGCCAGCACGCCCCGCCGCCCCAGGGGCCGGTGCTGGCCAGCGCCAGGGTCACCAGCCCGGGCGGCGTGGACGCCCTCTCGCTCCGGCGCCCGGCGGGCCCGGAGTGGTTTGGCCTCTACCTCATGGGCAAGAAGGCCGGCTGGACGCGGGTGGAGCTCCGGCGCGAGCCGCGCGACGGCCGCGAGGTGGTGGTGGCCGGGAGCGAGACGCTGCTGCAGGCCACCGTGGGCGACAAGCAGGTGTCGCGGCGGCTCACCGAGGAGCGGGTCTACGAGGCGCGCCCGGCCGGGCGGCTCCTCACCTTCCGGGCCGAGTGGTCGGGCGACGGCGGCGATCGGACCGTGACCGGCCGCTGCGCCCCCTCCGGCTGCACCGCCAGGGTCTCCGGCGACGGCGCCACGCGCGAGAAGGACCTGGGCGCGGTGGTGGAGACGCTGGACCAGGCCGAGGGGGTGCGGCTGGCGGCGGCCCGGCGCGCCACCGTGCTCGGCTCGCAGCTGGACCTCGAGAAGCTGCGGGTCCGCGAGCTGGAGCAGAGGTTCCTGGGGCGCGAGCGGGTGGCCGGGGCCGGCGTGGAGGCCGAGGTCTCGGTGGTGAGCGAGGCCGAGGTGGGCGACCGCATCGCCGCCGAGTACCGCGTGGCCGACGACGGGCGGGTGGTGGAGATCCGCATCGGCGGCTCCATCCTGGCGCGCCCCGAGCCGGAGGCCAGCGCCAGGAAGCTGGAGGTCATCGACCTCTTCAACCTCTCCCGGGTGGCCCTGCCCGGCCCCCTGCCGCGCACCGTGCCGGCCACCGTGACCTACCGGCTCTCCGGCCTGCCGGCCGCCTTCCGCAAGCCGGACGCGCGCCAGACCTTCGGGCCGGGCCCGGGCGGCACCACGCTCCTCACCGTCAAGGCGCGCCTGCCGGCCGCGGCGGACGCTGAGCGCGACACCCCGCGCAGCGCCGCCTCGCCGGATCCGGAGCTCACCGCCGCCACGCCGGTGGTGGACTCGGACCACCCCGCGGTGGCGAAGCTGGCCGAGGACGTGGCCGGCGACGTGCCGGGGCGGTACGCCGCCGCCCTGCGCCTCGCCGAGGCCGTCAACCGGCGGCTGGAGAAGGCCTACGGCTCGTCCAGGGACCGCGCCAGCGACGTGCTGGCCGCCGGCAAGGGGGACTGCACCGAGCACTCGGTCCTCTTCGTGGCGCTGGCCCGCGCCCTCGGCATCCCGGCGCGCCAGGTCCACGGCCTGGTCTACGCCCGCTACGCCGACGCCAAGGACGCCCTCTACTGGCACGCCTGGGCCGAGGTGCTCTCCGGCGGCGAGTGGATCGCCGTCGATCCCACCTTCGGCCAGCCGGTGGCCGACGCCACCCACCTCGCCCTCGGCCTCGGCACGCAGGTCGACACCATCGGCCTCCTCGGCGCCCTCAAGGTCGAGGCGGTGGACGTGAAGCCGGAGCGCTGAGTGGCGCCCCCGACCTCGACCAGCAGCCCCCCGCATCCCAAGGAGCCCGCATGACCGGCCTCGACCACGTCGCCATCCTCGTCTCCGACCTCGACGCCGCGGTGAAGCTCTACCGCGACGTCTACGGCCTCGCCGAACCCGAGATCGAGGTCGTCACCACCGAGCAGGTCAAGGTGGCCATCTTCGGCCACGGCGCCGGGCGCATCGAGCTCGTCTCGCCGCTCACGCCGGACAGCCCGATGGCCAGGACCCTCGAGAAGCGCGGGGAGGGGCTGCACCACATCTGCCTCGCGGTGCCCGACATCCAGAAGGCGATGGACGGCCTCACCGCCGGCGGGGCGCCGCTGCTCGACAGGGTCCCGAGAGTGGGCGCGGGGGGGTCGAAGGTGGCGTTCGTGCACCCCAAGGGGAGCCGCGGGGTGCTGGTCGAGCTGAAGCAGGGCGGGCACTGAGGCCAGGCGGGTACTGAGGCCAGGCGCGGGATTCCGGGGCCTGTCCCTCTGCGCGGGGTTCGGGTGTCTACTCTGCAGACCGTAGCCGAAAGGACCCCTCCATGAGCTCCACCTCCCAGCGCACCCTCCTCCTCGCCCTCGCCGCCAGCCTCGCGGCCTGCGGCTCCTCCTCCAACGCCCCGGGCCCCGGCCCTGGCACGACGCCCAACGTCGTCCTGCAGGGCGCCATCACCGCCCGCAGCGCCCGCCAGATCGAGGTGAACGGCGTCACGCTCAGCACGCCGGCCACCGTGAAGATCGAGAAGGCCGAGCGGCCCGAGAGCGAGCTCAGGAACGGCATGGTGGTGCGGGTCAAGGCCCGCGCCTCCGGCCGCACGGGCGAGGCGCTCGAGGTCGAGTTCGAGGACGTGGCCACGGGCAAGGTGGAGGCCAAGCTCGACGACCACACCTTCTCGGTGGGCGGGCAGACCGTGCGCATCGACGACTCGACCGAGTTCGAGGACAACCTGAACCGGCTCGGCTCGGTGGGCGTGGACGACCGCGTCCGCGTCTCCGGCGTGCCCGACGACAAGGGCGGCCTGCGCGCCACGCGCATCGACAAGCTGGCCGGGACCTCCGAGGACTTCGAGGTGAAGGGCGTGGTCTCGGGCCGCTCCGCCACCGGCTTCACGCTGAAGACCTCCATCGACGCCGGCCCGGCCGACACCTACACGGTCACCCTCGCCGCCGGCGCGACCATCCCGGCCGGCGTGGTCGACGGTGGGTTCGTCGAGGTCCGCTCGCTGAAGCCGGTGCAGGCCGGCAACGTCATCGAGGCGGCCTCCATCTCCATCGAGGACCGGCTCCCCGGCCAGGCGCAGGCCGAGGCCGAGGTGGAGGGCATCGTCACCTCCGGCTTCTCCGCGTCCTTCGTGGTGGCCGGCCTCACCGTCACGACCACCGACGCCACGCTCTGGCGCGGCGGCGTCGCGGCCGACCTCCTCCCGGGCGTGAAGGTGGAGGCCGAGGGCACCATCCAGGCCGACGGCTCGCTGGCCGCCCGCAAGGTCTCCTTCCGCTACAGCTCCAAGCTGCAGGGCCAGGCGCAGGGGCTCACCGTGGCCGGCGACGGCACCGGCACGCTCACCGTGAACGGCATCACCGTCAAGGTGGACGCCCTGACCGACCAGCGCGACGCGCTCTCCGCCCTGGCCGCCGGGGAGCTCGTCGAGCTGCGCGGCTTCCTGGGGCGCGACGGCGCCTCGCTGGTGGCCACCCGCCTGGAGCGGAGCAACGACGACCGCCCCATCATCCAGGGCGTGGTCACCGCCAAGGACGCCGCCGCCGGCACGCTCACCATCCTCGGCAAGACCATCGCCACCGGGTCGGTCGAGCTGGGCGGCTTCCACGACCTCGACCCGTCGTCCGGCGTGGACGGCCCGAGCATCACCAAGGACGCCTTCTTCGCCGCCATCACCGTGGGCGAGACCGTGGTGAAGGGGCGCGGCACGGATGCGGCCTCCTTCGCCAATCCGGTGCTCACGGCCAAGGAAGTGGAGCTGGAGGGCGAGCGGTAGCTCGCGAGGTCATCGTTCGTCCTCTTCCGGGGGCGGCGGCCGGGCGGGCCGTCGCCCCCGGGTCTGTCCTGGCCGCGACGGCGCCTCCCCTCACGCCGTCCAGGATGGACGGGCGGCGTGAGCCCGGAGCCGGAGCCCCGGGCTCACGCGGGCCGGGTCAGTTCACGGTGATGGGGACGAGCGGCGGCAGCGCACCAAACCACAACCCCGACCCGGCGGCCGCGTTGGGGATGGCGATGCCTCCGGACGCATTGTTGACGAGGCCCGGCGAGCCGATCCCCACCATCACGAAGTTGCTCCCCACCGGCATGGTGTTGGCGGGCACCTGGACCGAGGTGGTGGAGGTCGGGAGCTCCAGGGGACCTCCGCCTTCTCCGACCGGCACCGGGAAGGAGAACTGGCCGTTGGCGTCCAGGACGCCGACGAAATAGGCCGCCCCCGCGGCCGGCGAGCCGCCCGACCACGAGAGGGTGTTGGCGCTCCCGCGCGCCCAGGTGGCGCTCGCCGCCGGAGACGCGATGGTCGGGTAGGTGGCGAACTGCGTCCCGGTCGCGCTGTAGGTGGTGGCGCCGACGGTGACCGCCACC
>JANNKC010000047.1:0-32690 GCA_031396105.1 Anaeromyxobacter sp. | reverse complement strand
GGCGGACTGGCTTGGGAAGGTCGAGAAAGCGCCCGACCTGGCCACTGCCCCGCTCGCTGAGCTCCTGGCACGGGCCCAGAAACACGTTGGATGACCAGGCCCCGCATCCGCCGGCTCCGCTCCCCCTTTCTCTCGCGAGAGCGGGTGGACCAGGACGCTCAGTCGACGGGCTGGGCACGTCCCGGCCGACGCCTCCGCCCTCCCCGCCGCGCGCCGGCCATCACGGCGGCGCCCAGCTTGTCCCGACCCGCCTCCTGGTTATGGACGGCACAGGCGAGCCGCAGGTTCTCCACCGTCGACGGACCCCCGAGCGCCACCGGCACCAGGTGGTCGAGCTCCACGCGAAGGGTCGAGCCGCAGCGGCCCCCTGCGTCCAGGGGGTGCTGGCAGCGCCCCTCGTCGCGCGCCCAGACGACCCGCCGGACCTCGGCCGGGACGGTCCGGGACGCCGGCTTCGCGGGTGCCTGCGCCTCGACCGCCATGGCAAGAGGCGCAGGCCCGGTCCGCACCTTCCGCGGCCGCTTCACTTGCCCCCTTCGCCGGGCCTGCTGCTCCAGCAGCAGGTCGAGCGCGGCCTCGAGGACCTGCTCGGTGCTGGCGCCGGGGATGGCATGCGAGAGGCCTGCCCGGGCCGTCGAGACCTTCTCCATGAACCGGGCCGAGACGTTGACGTGCAGGCGGCGAAGGTCGGCGCCGAGCGGCTCCACCTCGGGACCGCGCACCCGCGGGGGCAGAGGAGGGGCCACTTCACACGTGTGAAGTGGAGCTGCGCAGGTCATGGGCGCAGGCGCGGCCGGGGCGGTTGGTGCGGCGCTCGGCGCGGGTGATCCCCCAGCGGGGGCGGCCAGGTCGAACGGGAGCGCCGCAGCGGCCATCGGCGGGCCGACCAGTGCCGGCGGTCGCTCCCTGGACACCAGGCGAGTCACCACCTCCCGCCGAGGTGGGTCCGGGCAGGGCAGGATCGCCGCCGCCACCTCCTGGGCCTCTCGCGCCGAGCGGCCGAAGAAGCGCGGCAGCACGTCGGCCTCGTTCTCCGGCGTGAGCACCCGCGCCAGCTGGCCCACGGCCGAGAGGCAGAGCCGGCCAGCGCGGAGGGCGGCCTCGACCGCCGGGAAGCGCGGCAGGAGGCGCGCCGCGGAGAGGCGCAGCTGGGCAGCGCCGTTCGACAACCCGAGCTCACGGGTCAGGAAGGGGAACAGGCCGGCGTGTCCCAACCGCTCCCAGCCGCGGCGCCGGTCGAAGTCCGCCAGGGCGAGGAGGAAGTCCGCAGCGGCCTCCCGCTCGCGGCCGAGTAGGCGCGCCAGGTCGTCCCGGTGGGCCCTGGCCTCCAGGAGCGAGGCGGGCGGGACGAGATCGCCGAACCCCTTGGCCTCCCAGGGGGACTCCGGCTCGCCGGCAAGCCGGACAGCGGCGGGAAGCACACCAGCGCGCGAAACGGATGGAAACGAGAGCGTATTCATGGAGCCATGATCTCATGGAGTCTCGACCCCTCCGGAAACGCACCAGGAGGCCGCTGGGGCTGCTCCAGGGTCCGGACCGCTCCGACCCTCCCCATCGGCGCAGTCGCCGGCCCACGCGCTTGGCAGCGGCCCTGGCGGGCCCGCCTGCGTTCAGCTGGAACGGCAACATCGATTCGCGAGGATTCGCGTCAAGTGGAATCGACCCGGAACGCGGTACGCCCCATCAGGACTTTCGGTGAACGTGCGGGAGGCGGAACTCCTGTCGTGGACTCACCCACCACGTCGACCGTCGAGACCGCCTGGAGCACCGGAGCTCGTCCAGGTGGTCGAGGATGCGCGCTGCGACCAGGGCCTCGGCGATGAAGGCGATGACCTGGCCTCGGCCAGGACACGGTCACGTGTCGGGCGCCGGCCAGCGCCCGCAAGGTGGCCGCGTCGGGGGCTCGCCGAAGAGCGCCGTGCGCGCGTCGAGGGCCCGCGGTAACGACAGGCCATGCGTTGGGCCTCCGCGCTCTCGAGACGTTCGGTCACGGCCGCCGCCTTCCAGGAGGCGGCGGAGGCCCTCGAGCCGCGGCTCCAGGGGGGCGCGCCCGACCTCCTCCTCGCCTTCCTCTCCCCCGAGCACGCCGGCGCGAGCCAGCAGCTCGCCGGGCTGGCGCAGCGGCGCTTCCCGCGCGCGCTGCTCGTCGGCTGCACCGCCGGGGGCGTCATCGGCGATGCGCACGAGGCCGAGGAGGGGCCGGCCCTCTCGCTGACGGCCGCCGCGCTGCCGGGCGCCACGCTCTCCGCCTTCCACGTCGGCCCCCCGGGCTCCAGGGATGGGGCGGACGGCCTCGATGGGCTGGGAGGTCCACCGGAGGCCCGGCCGAGCTTCCTCCTGCTGGCCGATCCCTTCACCGCCGACGTCGTGGAGGTGCTCGAGGAGCTCGATCTCAGGTATCCGGGCGCGGCGAAGTTCGGAGGGCTGGCCAGCGGTGGAAGGCAGCCAGGCGAGAACCGGCTCCTCCTCCGGGGCGAGCTGCATGACGCCGGGCTGGTCGGGGTCGCCTTCCGCGGTGGGGTCGAGGTCGAGACCCTGATCGCGCAGGGGTGCCGCCAGGTCGGCCAGCCCATGGTGGTGACCCGCTGCCAGCACGGGATCCTGCAGCAGCTGGATGGGCGCCCCCCGCTCGAGGTCATGACCGAGCTGTACGGCTCGCTCGACCGCCGCGACCGCGAGCTGATGCGCCACTCGCTCTTCATCGGGCTCGAGGTGCCGCCGGACGAGGGGCGGGCGGAGGGAGAGGTCCTGGTGCGCAATCTCATGGGGGTCGACGGGGCCACCGGGGCGGTCGCGGTGGGCGGCGAGCTCCGGCGGGACATGGTGGCCCAGTTCGTGCTGCGCGACGCGCACGCCGCCGAGGAGGAGCTGCGGCGCATGCTGGCGAGGCGCCGGCACGCCTCCCCGCACCGGCCGGCGGGTGCGCTCCTGTTCTCCTGCGTCGGCCGGGGCGCTGGCCTCTTCGGCCACCCCGACCACGACACCAGCCTCTTCGAGGAGCAGCTCGGGCCGGCGCCCCTGGGCGGCTTCTTCTGCAACGGGGAGATCGGCCCCGTCGGCGGGCGCACCTACCTGCACGGCTACACGAGCGCGTTCGCCCTCTTCCGGGAGCCGCGCGCGGGCGAGGGGCCCGCCCACCCTTCATAGCCCCGAGGAGGCGTGCCCGATGCTCCAGGCCGGCGACGTCGCACCTGCCTTCACCGCCACGGATCACCTGGGGAACCAGGTCTCGCTGGCAGCGCTGCGCGGCAGGATGATCCGCCGGCTCCACCGGCAGCTCGGCATCCCGGCGGAGGTGCTGCTGGCGTCGTGAGGTCGCGGCCGCCCCTGAAACCCGGCCTCAGCAACGGCGGCGCATCGAGTTCATCGAGCGCTGGTGCGCTGCGGGCGATGGAAACCTCGTCCCCGAGCGCGCCCACGTCTTCTCGACGGTCTCGACCGCGTCCGCCGTCTTGCAGGCGGTGTCGCCGTGGTCGACCGAGACGGCGCCGATGCGCTGCGCGGCGGCGATCACGGCCTTGCGCATGGCCGGGCTGTGTCCGCCGATGGTGATCAGCGCCCGGTTCATGTCGCTGCGCACCTCGTTCGGCGCCGCGTGGATCGACCTCTCGATCTCCGCGACGCGACGCAGGAGCTCGTCCTCGGGGAACGAGGCCTCGAGATCCGAGAGCCGGCCGAGGAGCGTCCACCCCGTCGCCAACAGCCGCTCGTCGGGCGAGCCCAGCCACTCGCGCAGCTTCGAGCGCCCGTGCGGGCTCTCCGCGGCGAGCGTCGCGACGTAGAGGCCGCAGGTTCGCATCTCGTTCTCGATCGCCCAGCGATCCAGCTCCGCGGGCGTCATCTCCTGCGGATCGGCGATCTTCATGGCCAGGTTGCGCGCATCGACGTTCCCCGTCGCCCACAGCTCGCGGGCCAGCGCGTGATCGACGTCGATCCGCTTCATGAGCGTGAACAGGTCGCCGAATTTGACGCCGAACATCGGCCCCTTCGCGCCGTGCCGCGCATAGGTCTTGCGCGTCTGCTCCGAGCCCGCCTGCTCGAGGAGGCGCATGACCTCCGCAAGCGCCATGCGCCGTAAGGGCGTGGACTTCGCGGTACCGGCCCTGGCGGCCTTGGCGGTCCCAGGCTCCACGGACTTCGCGGCGGGCCGTGCGGCCGCCTTCTTCACGGGCTTCTTCACGGCCTTCGTCATGGCCTTCTCCGTGGGCAGGAAGAGGAGCTTATTCCCGCCAACGCGCCGCCGCCGGGCACGAGATGCGTCCTGGACACCCCACTGCAGCCAGCCCCCCGAAAAGGCGAAAGCCCCACCAGCCAGGTGGCTGATGAGGCTTCCGTGTACTGGCGGGCCCTAGAGCGGGGACGAGCCCCGGCGAGGGGCTGGCCCGGGCGGTCCTCGCCCGGGTGTGACGGCGTGCCTCGAAGGGTTGCCCGCGCGGGCCTCCGCTCCTAGGAGAGGGGCTCGCGCAGGGCGCCACCCTCACCGGACGCAGGCACATGAAGACCAAGACCAAGCTGTGGGCCGGCACCATCGGCGGGCTCGTCGTCCTCGTCCTCCTCCTCGGCGGCGTCAAGGCCGGGCAGATCGGCGCCATGATCGCGGTGGGGAAGACCTTCGCCCCGCCGCCGGAGGCGGTCACCTCGGCCACCGTGGAGGCCAGCCACTGGCAGCCGGCCCGCCCGGCCATCGGCACCCTGGTGGCGGTGCGCGCCGTCACCCTGGGGTCGGAGCTGCCCGGCCTGATCCGCGAGGTGACCTTCGAGTCCGGCCTCACCATCCGGCGCGGCGCGGTGCTGGTGCGGCTCGACACCTCCACCGAGGAGGCGCAGCTGCAGGCGGCCGAGGCCGACGCGGCCCTGGCCCGGCTGGCGCTGGAGCGGGCCGAGAGCCTGCGCCAGGCGGAGGCCAGCTCGCAGGCCGAGCTGGACGGCGCGCGGGCGCGGGCCCGGCAGACCGAGGCCAGCGTGGCGGGGCTGCGAGCCACCATCGCCAAGAAGACCATCCGAGCCCCCTTCGACGGGCGGATCGCCATCCGGCAGGTGGAGGTGGGGCAGGTGGTCTCGCCCGGCACCCCCATCGCCTCCCTCCAGTCGATCGACCCCATCCACGCGGAGTTCTGGCTGCCGCAGCAGGCCCTGGCCGACCTGAAGGAGGGGCAAGAGGTGCAGATGCGGACCGACACCTTCCCCGGCCAGCGATGGGAGGGGAAGGTCACCACCATCAACCCCGAGGTGGACGTGGCCACCCGCAACGTGCGGATCCGCGCCACCGTGGCCAACCCCGACGGGAGGCTCCGCCCCGGCATGTTCGCCAACGTGGAGGTGGTCTCGGCGGAGCGGCGGCCGGTGCTGCTCATCCCGGCCACCTCGGTGCTCTTCGCCCCCTACGGCGACTCGGTCTACGTGCTGGAGCCTGCCAAGGCGGGCGAGGCGGGAGGCACGCCGGGCGCGGCCGGGGCCGAGGCGCCCAGGGCCGACGCCGCCATCCCCTCCGGCCCCCCGGCGGCCGGCGCTCCCGGCCTGGTGGCGCGGCAGCGCTTCGTCCGGCTGGGCGAGCGGCGCGGCGATCTGGTGGCGGTGGCCTCCGGGCTGGGGGCCGGCGAGACGGTGGTCTCGAGCGGCGCCTTCAAGCTCCGCAACGGCGCGGCGGTGGTGGTGAGGAACGACCTCGCGCCCGACGCGCGGCTCGCCCCCGTTCCGGCCACCCCCTAGCGGCGGCGCGAGGGTCCCATGAAGTTCACCGATCTCTTCGTCCGCCGTCCCGTCATCGCCATCGTCGTCAACCTGGTCATCGTCATCGCCGGGCTGCAGGCGGTGCGCTCCCTCAACGTGAGGCAGTACCCGCGCAGCGAGAACGCCGCCATCACCGTGACCACCGCCTACGTGGGCGCCAACGCCGCGCTGGTGCGCGGCTTCATCACCACGCCCATGGAGCGGGTCATCGCCTCCGCCGACGGCATCGACTACATCGAGTCGGAGAGCCGCCAGAACGTCTCCGTCATCCGGGCCCGGCTCCGGCTCAACCACGACGCCACCCGCGCCCTGGCCGAGATCAGCTCCAAGGTGGACCAGGTGCGCGGCGACCTGCCGCCCGAGGCGCAGGTGCCGGTGCTCAACATCGAGTCGACCGACAGCCAGTTCGCCTCGGCCTACCTGAGCTTCTCCTCCGACTTCCTCAAGCAGAACGAGATCACCGACTACCTGGTGCGGGTGGTGCAGCCGCGCCTCTCGGCGGTGGAGGGCGTGCAGCGGGCCGACATCCTGGGGGCGCGCACCTTCGCCATGCGCATCTGGCTCAAGGCCGACCGCATGGCGGCGCTCAACGTCTCGCCGGCCCAGGTGCGCCAGGCGCTGGCCGCCAACAACTACCTCTCGGCGGTGGGGCAGACCAAGGGCGCCCTGGTGCAGGTCAACCTGACCGCCAACACCGACCTGAGCTCGCCGGCCGAGTTCCAGCGGCTGGTGGTGCGCGAGCGGGACGGCGCGGTGGTGCGGCTGGGCGACGTGGCCGACGTGGTCCTGGGGGCCGAGGACTACGACGCCCAGGTCAACTTCAGCGGCAAGACGGCGGTCTTCATCGGCGTCTGGGCGCTGCCCAACGCCAACTCGCTCGACGTCATCAAGCGGGTGCGCACCGAGATGGCCGGCCTCGACAAGGAGCTGCCCGAGCAGATCGAGGCGCGCATCGCCTACGACGGCACCGCCTACATCCAGAGCGCCATCGACGAGGTGATCCGCACCCTGCTGGAGACGCTGCTCATCGTGGTGGTGGTCATCTTCCTCTTCCTCGGCTCGCTCCGCTCGGTGCTGGTGCCGGTGGTGGCCATCCCGGTCTCGCTCATCGGCGCCGTCTTCCTCATGCAGCTCTTCGGCTTCACGGTCAACCTGCTCACCCTGCTGGCCATCGTGCTCTCGGTGGGGCTGGTGGTGGACGACGCCATCGTGGTGGTGGAGAACGTGGAGCGCCACCTGCGCAAGGGCCTGACCCCGGTGCAGGCGGCGCTGACCGGCGCCCGCGAGCTGGTCGGCCCCATCATCTCCATGACGGTGACGCTGGCGGCGGTCTACGCCCCCATCGCCTTCCAGGGCGGCCTGACCGGCTCGCTCTTCCGCGAGTTCGCCCTCACCCTGGCCGGCGCGGTCACCATCTCCGGCGTGGTGGCGCTCACCCTCTCGCCGGTCATGTCGGCCGGGCTGCTGCGGGCCGAGCACGGCGAGCGCGGCTTCGCCGCCCTGGTGAACCGCACCTTCGAGCGCATCAAGGCCACCTACGCGCGCCACCTGGACGCCTCCTTCCAGGCGCGCGGCGCCATCTACGCGGCCTGGGCGGTGGTGAGCGTGCTGGCGGTGGCCATGTTCGTCATGGCGCCCAAGGAGCTGGCGCCCACCGAGGACCAGGGGATCATCTTCGGCATCGTCAACACGCCCTCCAACTCGACCCTGGACCAGGTCGCCCCGTCCGCCCGCGCCATCAACCAGGAGCTGATGGCCATCCCCGAGACCAACTTCACCTTCCAGATCACCTTCCCGGGCGGCGGCTTCTGGGGCGACGGCCTGAAGCCCTGGGACCAGCGCGAGCGCAACGCCTTCCAGGTCCTGCCGGAGGTGCAGCAGCGGGTGGCGGGCATCCCGGGCGTGCAGACCTTCCCCATCCTGCCGCCGGCGCTGCCGGGCGGCGGCAACTTCCCGGTGGAGGTCGTGCTGGCCTCCACCGCCGACGCCCAGGAGATCCTGGGCTTCGCCGAGCAGCTGCAGCAGAAGGCGGCCCGGAGCGGCATGTTCGCCTTCCCGCCGCTCATCGACCTCAAGATCGACCAGCCCGAGTCGGAGATCGTCCTCGACCGCGAGAAGGTGGCCGAGCTGGGGCTCAACCTGCAGACGGTGGGGCAGGACCTGTCGGCCGCGGTGGGCGGCAACTTCGTCAACCGGTTCAGCGTGGCCGGGCGCAGCTACAAGGTCATCCCCCAGCTCCTGCGGGTGGAGCGCATGAACCCCGAGCAGCTGCGCGACATCCACGTGACCGGCCCGGGCGGGACGCTGGTCTCGCTCGGCACCATCGCCACCCTGCGCGACACCGTGACGCCGCGCTCGCTCAACCGGTTCCAGCAGCTCAACGCCGTCAAGATCAGCGGGGTGGCCATCCGGCCGCTCGACGAGGCGCTCCGCTTCCTGGAGGGCGAGGCCGCCCAGATCCTGCCCCGGGGCTACACCATCGACTACACCGGCGAGTCGCGGCAGCTGCGCACCGAGGGCGACCGCTTCCTGCCCGCCTTCCTGCTGGCGGTGGTGCTGATCTTCCTGGTGCTGGCGGCGCAGTTCAACAGCTTCCGGGACCCCTTCGTCATCCTGGCGGGATCGGTGCCGCTGGCCATGTTCGGCGCGCTGGTGATGACCTTCCTCAAGATGCCCAACCCCAACGTGCCCTTCTTCACCGACGGGTGGACCACCACGCTCAACGTCTACTCGCAGGTGGGGCTGGTCACGCTGGTGGGGCTGGTGGCCAAGAACGGCATCCTCATCGTGGAGTTCGCCAACAAGCTCCAGGAGCAGGGGCGCTCCAAGGTGGACGCGGTGCGCGAGGCGGCGGTGACGCGCCTGCGCCCCATCCTGATGACCTCGGTGGCCACGGTGTGCGGCCACTTCCCGCTCACGCTGGTGACCGGCCCGGGCGCCCAGGCGCGCAACTCCATCGGGCTGGTGCTGGTGGCGGGCATGGCGGTGGGCACCGCCTTCACGCTCTTCTTCGTGCCGGCCATCTACCTGCTCATCGCCAAGGACCGGCGCGGCCTGCCGGCGGAGGCCGGCGTCGAGGCCGAGGAGGGCCCGCACGGCGCGGTGCCGCGGGGGCATGCGGCGGCGCCGGAGCGGTAGGGCAGGGCGGCCCGAAGCGCCGCGCGCCGCAGCGCCCGGTCAGCCGCAGCCGGTTCCGCGCGAAGGCCCGGTAGGCGAGGTCGAGCAGCTGCGACACGCCGGGGAGCCGGGTGAGCGCGACCAGCCACCGGTAGCCGACCGCCTGGTAGAGGTGGCGGAAGACCTCCACCCCCTGCACCAGCGTGCCGTCGGGCAGCCGCGCGTGGATGCGGTCCATGAGGTCGGCGAGAGGGACGCCGACCGCGGCGGCGTCGAACCCCTCCGCCGCGATGTCGGTGAAACGGAGGCGCCCCCGCCGGTCGAGGCGGCGCAGCAGGTCCACCTCGCGCGAACAGATCGGGCAGGCGCCGTCGTAATAGGCCTCGATGTCGAAGTCCCTCGGGGGTCGCCCCGTCGAGGCAGCCCCGGCGCCGTCGAGCGGGGTGGTGATGGCGGACATCCTCGATCACATGTGGTCGGCATGGCGGCCGCGCAACCGGATCGAGCAGGCGGGCCGTGGCCGTTCCCCCCGCCAGCCCCTCACCCCAGCGTCACCCTGAAGATCCCCCGCTCCACCTCGCCGAGCGCCCCCACCAGGTCCTCGCGGGTGAGCCGCGCGCCCTCCGCGTACTCCTTGAGCGCCAGGCAGCGCTCGGTGAGCAGGCGCACCAGCAGGTGGACCGCGGCCCGCTCGCCGTCCGACTGGAGCGTCCCGCCGCCGTCGGTGGCCAGGCTCTTCTCGATGGCCTCGAACTCGCGCCGCAGGTCGAGCCGCGCCAGGTCGAGCGCGAACCGCACCACCGCCTCGCGCGGCGGCGCGGCGGCGCCGGCCTGGTACCGGACCCGGAGGGCCTGGCTCTCCCACTCGAGGTCGGGCGGCGGCCAGGCGCGCAGCTCGTCGGCCAGCTCGCCGGCGAAGCGGGTCAGGATGTACTGCTTCACCGGCTGCTTCTGCCGCTCGTGGAGCCAGTCGTATCGACGGTCGCGCACGGCCGGAGTCTAGCCGGTCCGGCCGGCCGCCAGCACCGTGAGCGGCCCGCGCGCCGGCGCGGCAGCCCGGGTCAGCTCGTCGCGGAGCGAGAGGTAGATCCCCTTCCTGGTCAGGAACTCCAGGTGGAGGCAGTCCACCTCCACGTTGCGGATGAGCGGGCTCCCCTTGGGGTCCACCACCGGCGAGGGCCAGACGGCCAGCGTGTCGCGCCTCGACCAGAGGGAGGTGAGCCGCACCTGGGGTGGCCAGCGCCCGTCGTGGAAGCGCCTCAGGAAGGCGCTGCCCGGCAGGAGCTGGGGAATGGACGGGGCCAGGAGCGCGAGGGGGAGGCCGAGCCAGGCCCTGGGCGTGCCGTGGAAGGGCGCGCCCAGGGTCACCACGGCGCGGACGCGCCGCCAGCCGCCCAGCTTCTTCACGTAGTAGGCGGCCACCACCCCGCCCTTGGAGTGGCCGACGATGGTGAGCGGCCCCATGCCAGGGTGGTGGGCATAGGCCCGCTCGACCTTGGCCCGCACCAGGTCGGCGAGGTCGTCGATGCCGCGGGTGTTGTAGGCCCGCCGCAGGCCGCCCAGGTTGAGCGAGAAGACCCCGTAGCCGTCGCGCCGCAGCCGCCGCTCCAGCACGTCGAAGGTCCGCCTGGTGGAGAAGAAGCCGTGGAGCAGGAGCACCGGGCGCGGGTGGCCGTCGAGGTCGGTCCGCCGCTCCACCTGGTTGTGGCGCCCGTCGAGGTCGAGCCACTCGGCCGCCAGCTGCCGCGCCCGCCCCACCTGTCCGCCGAGCCACCCCATGATCCGCCTCCACTCCTGATCTCGTGACCCTCCGGCCGGAATGCAAGTGCCAGGACCCCCCGTGGACGCGGGACGTCGGCGCGCCTCTCGGCTCCGGCCCGCGGGCGACGCCGCGGGGCTCACCGCTCGGGCCAGGTCGCCCCGGGGTTCACCTTGTGGGCCGTTGGGGCCTGGGCTAAGGAACCCACGCCGCGACGCGGCGCCGCGAACCCGCGGAGGGAGCCACCGGATGCTGATCGTGATGAAGCTGGGCGCCACCCCCGGGGAGATCGAGGGGGTCACCGAGCTGATCCGGTCGCTCGGCCTCACCGCCCACGCCATCCCCGGCGCCCAGCGGACGGCCATCGGCATCACCGGGAACAAGGGCGGGCTGGACGGCGCGCAGTTCGAGGCGCTGCCGGGCGTCCGCGAGGTGATCCGGGTGTCCCAGCCGTTCAAGCTGGTGAGCCGCGAGGTGAAGCCGGAGGACACGGTCATCGACGTGGGCGGCGTCCTGCTGGGCGGCCCGGCCATCGTCGTCATGGCGGGCCCGTGCTCGGTCGAGTCGCGCGAGCAGATCCTGGCCGCGGCGCACGCGGTCAAGGCGGCCGGGGCGCGCTTCCTGCGCGGCGGCGCCTTCAAGCCTCGCACCAGCCCCTACGAGTTCCAGGGGCTGGGCGAGGCGGGGCTGAAGCTGCTCGCCGAGGCGCGGGAGCAGACCGGCCTCAAGGTGGTCACCGAGGTGATGGACCCGGACGACCTGCCCATGTGCGTGGAGTACGCCGACGTGCTGCAGCTCGGCGCGCGCAACATGCAGAACTTCTCCCTGCTGAAGCGGCTCGGCGCCGTCAAGAAGCCGGTGCTCCTCAAGCGCGGCCCCTCCGCCACCATCAAGGAGTGGCTCATGGCGGCCGAGTACGTGCTGGCCCACGGCAACTACCAGGTGGCGCTCTGCGAGCGGGGCATCCGCACCTTCGAGACCGCCACCCGCAACACCCTCGACCTCAACGCCGTGCCGGTCTTGAAGGCGCTGACGCACCTGCCGGTGGTGGTGGACCCGTCGCACGGCATCGGCATCCGGGCCCACGTGCCAGCCATGGCGCGCGCCGGCATCGCGGCGGGCGCCGACGCCATCATCGTGGAGGTCCACCCCCGGCCGGAGAAGGCGCTCAGCGACGGGCAGCAGTCGCTCACGCCTGGCGAGTTCGAGGAGCTGATGCGCCAGGTGCGCGTCATCGCCGGCGCCATCGGCCGGGCCATCGCCTAGGCCGGGAGCCCGGGCGGCAGGGCGAGCCTCCCCGGGCGTAGGGCATGGAGTCAGCGCGGCGCGAGTCCAACCAACCAGGAGCCGTCCATGAGCCATCCCACCCCCGACCCCAGGCCACCCTCGCAGCTCCACGAGAAGCGCCCGTTCGGCGCCTTCGAGTGGGCCATGGTGGCCCTGGCCGTGGTCATCGCCGGCGGCGGGCTGGCCTTCTGGGTCCTGCGCAGCCCCCCCGCCCCGCCGGCCCCGCCGCCGGCGCTGGTCGAGGTGCCCGCCCCGCCCGTCGCTCCTCAACCCAGCGGCCCGGCGCCCGCCCCCGCGCCGGTCACCGCCGGCGACGCCACCCGGGCGCGGCTCGAGGCGGTCTCGGCCCACCCGGAGTACCGGACCTGGCTGGCGAAGGGCGACGTCCTCAACCGCTGGGCGCTCGTCACCGACAACCTGGCCGAGGGCGTCTCGCCCCGGAAGGCGCTCGAGCCCCTCGCGCCGGCGAGGCCCTTCACGGTGGCGCAGCGCGGCGGCCTCACCGTCATCTCCGAGGAGTCCTACCGGCGCTACGACCGCATCGCCGACGCCGTGGCCTCGGTCGACCCGAGGGCCTTCGCCGTCGCCTACCGCGCGCTCCACCCGGTGCTCGAGGCGGCCTGGCGGGCGCTCGGCGACCCACACGGCTCGCTCGACGCCGTGGCGGCGCGGGGGCTGGCGCGGCTCGCCGCGGCCCCGGTGAGGGAGGGGGAGGTGGCGGTGGAGGCGGCCGGGCCGCTGCTCTACCTCTTCGTCGACCCGGCGCTGGAGGCGCAGGGCGCGGTGGAGAAGCACCTGCTGCGAATGGGGCCGCGCAACGCCAAGCTGGTGAAGCGGCAGGCGGCGGCCCTGCAGCACGCGCTCGGGCTGCCGGTCCCGCCCCCGCCGCCAGCGCGTTGAAGAGCGGCCGCGCCGGCCGCGCCGTGCCGGCCGAGCCGTGTGCCGGCCGCGCCGTTGACCGGCGCGGCGCCGGTGTGCGAGGAGGTAGCCCCTATGCTCAAGCACAACAGCTACTTCGAGGCCCAGGTCCAGAGCGTCGGGTTCGAGCGGAACGGCCGGCGTGCCACCGTGGGCGTGGTGGACACGGGTGAGTTCCACTTCGGCACCGATGCAGCCGAGCGGATGACGGTGATCTCCGGCGAGCTCCTGGCGAAGCTGCCCGGCGAGGCGGCGCATCGGCCCTTCCCGGCCGGGACGGTCTTCGAGGTGCCGGCCAGGAGCGGCTTCGACGTGAAGGCGCTCGCCCCGGCCGCCTACCTCTGCGAGTTCCTCTAGGACGCGGCCTCGGTCCACCTGCGGCTCGTGACTGACGACCCCACGCCGGCGGACCCCTGGAGCGGCGACGAGCAGGAGTCCCGCGCGGTCTGCCGGTGAGCCGGCCGGGGTCCCGGGCGGGCCCCGGGCTGGAGCCTTGCCGTGCTTCGTGCTCTCCTGGCTCCGTGAACTCGACACCATCGGGCAAAGCGGCGGTCTGGGTCGTCCTCGTCCTCGTGATCGCCCTCGGCGGGGCCGCGCTCTGGACCTACGCCACGCTCCACTGGACCTACTCCGAGGGGGAGCGGGTCGGCTACGTCCAGAAGTTCTCGCGCAAGGGGTACGTGTGCAAGACGTGGGAGGGGGAGCTCGCCATGGTCTCCATGCCCGGCACGACGCCCGAGAAGTTCTACTTCACCATCCGCGAGGACGCCGTGGCCGACGCCATCAACAGGTCGCTCGGCAAGCGGGTGGCCCTGAAGTACGCGCAGCACCTCCTCGTGCCCTCGTCCTGCTTCGGCGAGACCCAGTACTTCGTCGCCTCGGCGCAGATCGTGGAGTAGCGCCGGCCGGCAGGCCCGGCGCTCCAGAGGAGCCTCGGCCTCTCAGAAGAAGGGCACGACCAAGGGGAGCGAGCGCCCGGACTCGCTGCCGTCGGGGTAGACCTCCGTGACCGTGTAGACGCCCACCGGCCAGATCGTACCTCCGGCCAGGAGGAACGCGGCCATGGTGACCGGCGGCACCGACACGTTGACGGTCCAGGGCGCGCAGGCTCCACCATCGGGTACCAGTTCCGCCGCCAGGTGGTTCGGGTCGATGTCCACGAGCAGGAGCCCGGCCTCCCCGTAGACCCGGAAGCCGGTGCCACACTGGGTGGAGACCCAGAGCAGACTGGCCGAGAAGGTCGCCGGGATGTTCACGAACCCCACCGGAATCGGGGGCTCGTTGAAGAAGGTTTGCGCCACCGCGACGTCGGATGCGGCCGACTCGACGCCGAGATTGGAGACGGAGGTGACCCGGTAGACATGGCCGGTCGCCGGCGTGAGCGCCAGGTGGCTGAAGCTGGGCGTCCCGCTCGAGCCGACCAGGGTGGCGGGGCCGACGGCCGTGGTCCAGTCGGGCAGCAGGTAGATGCGGTAGGTCAGGGCCTGCGGCGAGGGCACCCAGGTGAGGTCGATTCGGGTCGGGCTCATGGCCACCGCCCGGACCCCGGTGACGCCGGCGGGCACGGGGGCCTGGACCAGGACCGACACGGCCTCCTCGCTGTCCGCCGCGAAGGCCCCCTTGACCGCCTCGATCCGGAACCAGATCGTGGTCCCGGCGGCAAAGAGGTCGTAGGGGATCTCCATCTTGTACTTGCCCGGCACCAGCTCGACGATGGGCAGGCTGGTGGACCCCAGGTCGAACGGCGGGGAGGCGCTGCCCTCCAGCGGCGTGATGATGGCCGGGTTGGTGCTCCCGTACACGTGGTGGGCCGTGGCGCCAGGCGCGCCGTACCAGTGGAGCTGGAGCGCCGTGCGGTCGTAGCGGCTGTTGTAGATGTCGAGCCACGGCCGCTCCACGCCGGGCCGGGAGCCGGCCGGGAGGGTGACGGCGACCCGGGCCGCCGCGGACCGCAGCGTGAAGCCAGCGTTGTTGGCGAAGACGAAGTAGTGGTGCGTCCCGTCGGTCGGGCCGGTGCCGTCGGTGATGGACGAGCCGCTGGTGTTGCCCACGTGGACGACCCCCTGCGCCCCGCCGACCAGTTCGGGGTAGGCGGTCCGGAAGATCGAGTAGGTGGCGCCACCAGCGTACGGATCCCAGTGGAGGGTCACCGTGCCACCGACGCGGGTGGCCCTCATCCCGGAGACGGGCTCCGGGAAGGTGACGGCCGCCAGCGTGGTGGCGCTGCGCAGGGCCGACGTGACGGATCGGCCAGGCTCGCGGGCGACCACCTGGTAGGTGTGCGGGCTCGAGTCCAGGCGCCCGACGTGCACGAAGGAGGTGACGTTGCCGGCCACCGAGGCGAGGAGCCGATCGGGCGGGATGGTCAAGGGTACCCGCTCGTACACGTCGTAGGAGGTCGGGGTGATGCCATACGAGCTCCACTGGAGCTGGATCTGGCTCGAGCCGATGGGGGTGGCGGACAGCTCGACCGAGGAAGGGCAGCCCACCTGGACGGAGGAGATGTCGGCGCCGACGATGGTGCCTCGCCCGCCGGTGACGCTGCAGAGCTGGGCGGGTCTGGACGGGAGCGTGCCCACGGTGACGTCGAAGCCGGCGCCGTCGGCCAGCGGCGAGGTGAAGGTGAAGGTGCCGGCCGCGCCGATGGTGAGAGGATCCCCGCCGTTGTTCAGGAGCCGCAGGCCGGCTCCGGTGAGCCCGGTCACCGTGCCACCCACCGTGAAGGTGGAGCTGGCGCAGGTGACCTGGACCGCGGCGACGTTGGTGGCCGGCATGGTCCCGCTCCCGGCGGCGACGGTACACACCTGCGCCGGCGCCGTGGGCTGGGTCTCGACGGTGACCGCGTAGGGCGTCAGCTCCGGGAGGTTCTCGAGGAACGCGAAGGTGCCGCTCCTCTCGACGAGCAGGAGGTCGTGGCCGTTCCTCAGCACGAGCCCCTTCCCGACCAGGCCGGTCGCCACCCCGCCCAGCCTGAACAGCGAGCTGACGCAGGTGACCGCCACGTTCGCGACTGCGGCACCGGCGATGGAGCCGCTCCCATTCGACACGGCGCAGACCTGCGCCGGCGAGGTGGGCTGCGCCTGGACGGTGACGGCATAGCCGGCTCCGTCGAGCAACGACGAGGCGAAGGTGAACGGGCCGCTGCCGCTGACTGCCAGCGGATCGCCGCCGTTGTTCCCGAGCACCAGGCCAGTGCCGGCGTACCCGCTCACCGTCCCGCCGACGGCGAAGGAGGAGGTGGTGCAGGTGACGGTCACGGCCGTCGCGCTGGCGGCCGAGGCCGCGCCGGTGCCGTTGGTCACCGTGCAGACCTGCGCCGGCGAGGAGGGCTGCACCTCGACGCTGACGGCGAACTGCGCGCCATCCAGGACCTGCCCCGGGAACGAGAACGCGCCGCTCGTGGCGATGAAGATCGGCGTCTGCCCGGTGACTCCCAGGACCAGCCCGGAGCCGGTGAGACCGGCGACCGTCCCCCCGATCGAGCGCATGGTTGCCTGGCCACCGGGGCTGCCTTCGCCCCCGCCGCCGCAGCCCTGCGAGAGGAGGCCGATCAGCACGGCGACCAGCCACGCCGACGAGCCGCGCAGCCTCTCGGTGAGACCGGGTCGCGGCCAGCGGCCGGTGGCGCAGTGCGGCGTGAGCGGAACCTGACACGGCGTGAGAACGCGATCCATGGCATCCCTCCCTGGCCCGCCGAGGCGCGGCCCCCTCCTTCGGGGCCTTGAGTAGCCCCGTCGGACCCTTGCACGATGCGACGGTCCGGACCTGCACGATAGGTGCACTTCGCCGAAGTGCCCTGCACCACCGTCGAGCACCGGCGCCAGAGCCTTCCACGGAGGCCCGCGTCCCGGGCGTCCCGGGCGGTGCGCTGGAAGCGAGAGGAGCTGGAGGCGTGATGCGCGGCTTTACCCCGACCATCCACCTCGACCCCGAGAGCCGCGCGCCGGTCTACCTCCAGATCGTGGCGGCGCTGGCCCGCGAGATCCACCGCGGTCGCTTCCAGCCCGGGGACCGCCTCCCGGGCCATCGGACGCTCGCCGAGCACCTCGGGGTGAGCAAGAACACGGTCCTCTCGGCCTACGGCGAGCTCCAGTCGGAGGGGTGGGTCACCTGCTCGGTGGGCGGAGGGAGCATGGTGGCGCCCAACCCGCCGCGCGACCTCCCCGGCTCCGCGCCTGGTTCGCCGGACAGTGGCCAGCCGGGGTTCGACCTGGCCGGCGCGGAGCCGGTCGCCGGTGGACCGCTGCCCGCGGAGCTCCTCCGGGTCGGCACGGGGCTGCCGGACCCGCGACACCTGCCGAGCGCCGTCCTGGCCCGGGCCTACCGTCGAGCCCTGACGGTCAACCCCCAGGCGTCCCTCGGCGTCGAGGACCCCCTGGGCCACCCGCGACTCCGGCGCGTGCTGGGGAGGACGCTGGCCGCCGCGCGAGGGATCCCCGCCTCGGCCGACCGGATCCTGGTGACCCGCGGGAGCCAGATGGCCTTCTTCCTGGCGGCCCAGGCCCTCTTCGAGGCCGGCGACGCCGTCGCGGTGGAGGCCTTCGGTGATCGCGCGATCTGGGAGGCCTTCTCCCGCGCCGGCGCGCGCTGCCTGCCCGTTCCGGTCGACGCGGGAGGGATCGACGTCGAGGCGCTCGCCGAGCTGGCGCGCCAGAACCGGCTGCGCGCCGTCCTGGTGTCGCCGCAGCGCCAGTACCCGACCCTGGTCTCGCTCGCGCCCGCCCGTCGCCGCCGGCTCCTCGACCTGGCCGCAGCCGAGCGCTTCGCAGTGCTCGAGTCCGACCTCGACTGGGAGTTCCAGTACGACGGCCAGCCGGGGGCGCCGCTCGCCGCCGCGGACCCGGCCGGCGTGGTGATCCACTTCGGGGTGGTCTCGAGGATCTTCAGCCCGGGCCTGCGACTCGGGCTTGTCCACGCACCGGCCGGCTTCGTGGCCCGGATGCGGGAGCAGCGGCTCACCTTCGATCGACAGGGCGACCCGGTGCTGGAGCGGGCCATGGCCGAGCTGATCGAGGACGGCGAGGTCCAGCGCCACCTGAACCGCATGCACCTGGCCTACCGTCGCCGGAGGGACGCGCTCATCGCCGCGCTCCGCCGTGAGGCCGGCGAGGCCGTCTCGATCGATCCGCCGGCCGGCGGGCTGGCGCTCTGGGTGAGGGTCCGCGACGGCGTCGACGTCGACGCCTGGGCGGCCAGGGCGCTGGCGCGCGGAGTCGCCTTCCTGCCGGGCCGGCAGTTCGCCTTCGACGGCGCCCCGATGCAGGGCTTTCGCATCGGGTTCTCGAGCTTCGCCGAGCCGATGCTGGACGAGGTGGCGGCGCGACTCGGCGCCGCCCTCCGGGAGGCGCCGTGAGCGTCGCCGCCCCCCTGGACGACCGCGTCCAGCTCAAGGGGCTCCTGGGCCGCGGCGGCATGGGGGAGGTCCACCGAGCCTGGGACCGGACGCTGGAGCGTGCGGTGGCGGTCAAGTTCCTCCGTGGGTCCGATCCGCGGGAGGCGGAGCGCATCCTTCTGGAGGCCAGGCTCCAGGCGCGGGTGGAGCACCCCAACGTCGTGCGCGTCCACGAGGTGGGCACGCTGGCCGGCCGGCCGTGCCTGGTGCTGCAACTCGTCGAGGGGCGGACGCTGGCGGAGGTCGGCAGGGAGGCCTCCCTCGGGGAGCGGGTCGAGCTCCTCCGGCAGGCGACGCTGGGGCTCCAGGCGGCCCACCGCGAGGGGCTGGTGCACCGCGACGTGAAGCCCGAGAACGTGCTCGTGGAGCTGGGAGCAGGGCCACCGCGCGCGCTGGTCTCGGACTTCGGCTTGGCGCGCGGCGAGGAGGGCGGGCTGACCCGCTCCGGGCTGCCGGCTGGGACGGTCGAGTACATGAGCCCGGAGCAGCTCCTCGGTTCCCCGGTCGACTTCCAGTCCGACGTCTACGCGCTGGGGGCCTCGCTCTACGCCCTCCTGGCCGGCCGGGCACCCTTCCGCCCGAGCCGCCCGCCCGGCGGTGAAGCCGACGAGACCAGCCTTCTCCGCCGGATCCTCGAGGAGGCGCCGGCCCCGCTGCCCCGCGACGTGCCCGTCGAGCTGCACCGGGTGGTCGCCAAGGCGATGGAGAAGCACCCGTCGGCGAGGTACGCCAGCGCGCAGGCCTTCGCAGACGACCTGGCCCGCTTCCAGCGGGGGGAGCCGGTGCGGGCGCGCCCGGTGCCCATCATCGAGCGGGCCTACCGGTGGGCCCGGCGGAACCGGACGGCCGCGCGGGCCATCGGCGTGGCCGTGGCGACCCTCCTCGCAGCGCTCGGGTCAGCGCTCTGGTTGTCGTGGCGGGCCGGCACCGACGCGCTCGAGGCGGCCCGCCTGGGCGCGCTGGCGGCGTCCCTCGAGGCGCGCCTGAACCTGGAGCACCTGGCGCCCCCGCACGATCTCCGCCCGGCGCTCGCGGCGCTCCGGCAGGAGGCGGAGCGGCTCCGGCTCCGCTCGGAGCGGGGCCGGGCGGCCGGGCCGGCCAGCTACGCGCTCGGCAAGGCGCTGGATCTGCTCGACGATCTCGAGGGCGCCCGGGGCGCCTACGAGCGGGCGCTCGGCCACGGCTTCCACGGGCCGGAGGTCGCCGAAGGGCTCGGGGAGGCTCTGGCCCAATCCTACGAGCGGGAGCGGGACCGGGCGCGGAAGACCCTGGGGCCCGATGCTCGAGCCGAGCGGCTGGCGGTGTTGCAGCGGGAGCTCCGCGACCCGGCGCTGCGCCACCTCGCCCAGGGCGCGGCGGTCGGCTGGCGCCACCGCTGGCTCGAGGCGCGCATCGCGCTGCTGGAGGGCGACCTCGACGCGGCGCGGACCGCGGCCGACGAGGTGCTCCAAGCCGCACCCCAGCACTACCCGGCGCGCGCGCTCCAGGGCCAGGCGTGGATGGCCGAGGCGGAGCGCCGCAGCGACGCCGAGCAGCTCGTCGAGGCGCTGGCCGCGCTGGAGCGGGCCGAGGAGGCGTTCCTGGGCGCGGCCGAATGGGGTCGAAGTGATCCGCAGGTGCAGCTCAGGCTGGCGTGGCTCCTCGTCCGCCGCGCCGAGTTCGTCAGCCGCCAGGGGAAGGACACGGCCACCCTGATCGCGGCGGCCCAGGCGAGGCTGGATCGGGCCACCCTCCTCGACCCTGACGCGCCGCCCCTGCTGGTGGCCCAGGCGTCGCTGCTGATGGACTCGGAGCGGTTCGCCCACTTTGCTGGAGGTGAGAAGGGGCTCCCGCGGCTGGAGCGGGCGGTGGCGCTGATGCGCCGGGTGGTGCTCCTGGCCCCCGGCGACGTGGCGTCCAGGGTCTTGCTCATGCGGGCCCTCCTTCGCCTCGGCCACGCCCTCCTGGAGCTCGGCAAGCCGTGCCAGGTGCCGCTCGACGAAGGGATCCAGCTCCACGCCGAGACCGTGCGCCTGGCCCCGTCCGACCCGGAGGTCCACGACGCTGGCGCGGCCCTCCACTTCGAGAAGGGGCGCGCGCAGCTGGAGGCAGGGCAGGAGGCCGGCGCGACGCTGAGAGCGGCCGTGCAGGAGGCCGACGCGGCGCTGCGGCTCGACCCGCCCTCGCCGAGCCGGATCCGCGAGCAGCTCTCCGAGGCGCTGGTCTTCTCCGGCCGGGCCGACTGGCTCGCCGGTGTGGACCCGCGGCCAGCGCTCAGCAGGGGCATCGCCGAGGCCGAGGCGCTGTACCGTGGCTCGGGAGGGAGCTTCATCGGGGCCCACCGCGCGGTGTACGTGCTGGCGAGTGCGGCCCTGACCCTGATGGACATGGGCGGCGACGCAAGAGCCCTGACGGCCCGATCGCTCGAGATCGTGGACCTGGCCCGGGCCGCTCACCCCGACACGCCGCTCCTCACCTACCTGCGAGGCCAGGTCCTCTTCATCGAGGCGCGCCGCCAGGCGCTGGGCGGAGAGCGCCCCATGCCCGCCATCGCGGAGGCACGCCGGCTCATCGCCGAGGCGGTCCGGAGGCTGGGGAGCCCGGCCCTGGCGACCGAGACCCTGGCCATGCTGAGCCTGGCCGAGGGGCGCTGGCGAGTGGATCAGGGCCAGGACCCATCGGCGGCGCTCGACGCGGCCGAGCGCGGGTTCAAGCGGCTGGAGGCGGAGGTGGTGACCGGCTTTGCCGGGCCGCTGGGGCGCGCTGGCTGCGCCCTGGAACGGGCCCGCTGGCTGGCGCGGCGCGGCAGGCCGGCGGCCGCCGCGGCCCTGGCAGGACTCGAGCCGGCGGCGGAGGCGGTCCGGCGCGGCGGGCGAGAGCCGCACCCGCGGCTGCTGCAGGCCAGGCTCATGGGGTTCGCAGGCCAGGTGGCGGGCGGACGGACGGTCCTGGCGCAGGTCCTCGCCGAGAATGCGCAGGCGGGCGGGAGCCACGAGGCGCGCACGGCCGCCCTGGAGCTCGGAGCGCCCTGAGCCTGGCTGCCTCCTCCGAGGGGCGACCCACCCGAGCAGTGCCATGAGGGGGACCATGTCCCGCCAAGCCTTCTGCCGGCAGTGGGGCGTCAGCCCCGCAGCGCCTTCGCCAGCGAGGCGACGAAGCGCTGCACGGCGGCGGCGCGCTTCGCCACCGGGCCGGGCCCGGCCACGCGGGAGACGATGGCGCTGCCCACCACCACGCCGTCGGCCAGGCCGCCCAGCGCGCCGGCCTGCTCCGGCGTGGAGACGCCGAAGCCGATGACCACCGGCACGCGGCTGGCCGCGCGAACCGCCGCCACCTTCTCGCCGAGGTCGGCCGGGAGCGTGGCGCGGGCTCCGGTCACGCCGGTCACCGAGACGAAGTAGACGAAGCCGGTGGCCGCCGCGACCGCCGCCGCCACCCGCGCCGGGGTGGAGGTGGGGGCGAGCAGGAAGACCATGGCCAGGCCGTGGCGCGCGGCCAGCGCCGACAGGTCGCCGGCCTCCTCGGGCAGCAGGTCCGGGATGATGAGGGCGTCCACGCCCGCCTCGGCCGCCTCCGGGAAGAAGGTGGCCGGGTCGGCCGCCAGGAAGGGATTGAGGTAGCCCATCAGCGCCACCGGCGCCTGGCTCTTCAGGCGCACGGCGCGCACCACCGCCAGGCAGTCGCGCGGCGTGGTGTCATGGCGGAGCGCCCGGCCGGCGGCCAGCTGGATGGTGGGGCCGTCGGCGATGGGGTCGGAGAAGGGGACGCCGATCTCGAGGAGGTCGGCGCCGCCGGCCAGGCAGGCGAGGGCCATGCGGGCCGAGCCCTTCACGTCGGGGTCGCCGCCCATGACGTAGGTGACGAGCGCGCCGCGCCGCGCCTCGCGGCAGCGGGCGAAGGCGGCCTCGAGCCGGTTCACGAGCGCCTCCCCTTCCGGCTCGAGCTGGAAGACCTCGAACCAGGCTTCTGCCTCGACCGCCGCTCCGGGCGCCCCGGGCGCAGGACCGCGGGTCCGGAGTCGAGGGGCCGCGACCTCGGCCTGCCGCTCGCCTGGCCGGCCGCCAGCGCCTGGCGCACCGTGTCGACGTCCTTGTCGCCGCGCCCGGAGACGTTGAGGATGAGGAGGCCGCCGGGCCCGAGCTCCCGCGCCAGCACCCGCGCCGCGTGGACCGCGTGGGCCGTCTCCAGCGCCGGGATGATCCCCTCCGTGGTGGCCAGGTACTTCAGCGCGGCGAGCGCCTCCTGGTCGGTGGCCTGCATGAGGGTGAGCCGGCCGGAGTCCTTGAGGTACGAGAGCTCCGGCCCCACGCCCGGGTAGTCGAGTCCGGCGCTGATGGAGTGGGCCTCGGCGATCTGGCCGTGGGCGTCCTGCAGCAGGTAGCTCATGGAGCCGTGGAGCACGCCCGGCGTGCCGAGCGCCAGCGCCGCGCCGTGGCGCCCGGTCGAGAGGCCGTGGCCGGCCGCCTCCACGCCCACCAGCCGCACCGCGGCGTCGTCCACGAAGCCGGAGAAGATGCCCATGGCGTTGGAGCCGCCGCCCACGCAGGCCACCACCGCGTCGGGCAGCCGCCCCGCCACCGCCAGGCACTGCGCCCGCGCCTCGGTGCCGATGACGCTCTGGAAGTCGCGCACCAGCGCCGGGTAGGGGTGGGGCCCGGCCACCGAGCCGATGATGTAGTGGGTGTCGCGAACGTTGGCGACCCAGTCGCGCAAGGCCTCGTTCATGGCGTCCTTGAGCGTCCTCGAGCCGGCCTGCACCGGGATGACCCGCGTGCCCAGCAGCTCCATGCGGAAGACGTTGAGGGCCTGGCGCTCCACGTCGAGGGCGCCCATGTAGACGTCGCAGGGGAGGCCGAAGAGGGCGGCCGCGGTGGCGGTGGCCACGCCGTGCTGGCCGGCGCCGGTCTCGGCGATGATGCGGGTCTTTCCCATGCGGCGCGCCAGCAGCACCTGGCCCAGCGTGTTGTTGATCTTGTGCGCGCCGGTGTGGCACAGGTCCTCGCGCTTCAGCAGCACGCGGCAGCCGCCCCCCTCGGCGCTCATGCGGCGCGCCTCGCCGAGCGGCGTCTCGCGCCCGGCGAAGCGGGTCAGCAGCTCCTCGAGCTCGGCGTCGAAGGCCGGGTCGGCGCGGGCGGCGCGCCAGGCGGCCGTGAGCTCGTCGAGCGCCGGCACCAGGGTCTCCGGCACGAAGCGGCCGCCGTAGGCGCCGAAGCGGCCGCGGGCGTCCGGCAGGGTGGGCCTGGTCATGCACGCTCCTTGGCCGCGCGGATGAAGCGCGACATGAGGTCGGGGTCCTTCACGCCGGGGGCGGACTCGACGCCGCTGGCCACGTCCACCGCGTAGGGGTGCACCGCGCGCACCGCCTCGGCCACGTTGCCCGGGGTGAGGCCGCCAGCCAGGATCACGGTGGCCCGCTCGGCCGCGCCGGCCACCAGCGACCAGTCGAAGGTCCGGCCGCCGCCGCCATAGCCGGCGCTCTCCGCGTCGAAGAGGAAGCCGGCCACCCCGACGTAGCGGCCGAGCAGCGCCAGCGCGGCCGGGCCGCCCACCCGCAGCCCCTTCAGCACCGGCAGCGGCAGGCTGGCGCACAGCTCGGGCGACTCGTCGCCGTGGAGCTGCAGCACCTGCACGCCGGAGACGGCCGCGGCCGCCACGGCCTCGTCGCGGGTGGGGTCCACGAAGACGCCCACCGTGGTGACCAGCGGGGGCAGCGCCCGGATGATGGCGCGGGCCGACGCCGGCGCGATGAAGCGCCTGGAGCCGGGCCAGAAGTTGAAGCCGAGCGCGTCGGCGCCGAGCCGCACCGCGGCCAGCGCGTCCTCCAGCCGGGTGATCCCGCAGATCTTGACGCGGGGGGGCGTGCCGGGCGGCTGCGGCTCGGAGGTGGTGGCCCAGCTGCTCACGCGCAGAGCTCCCGCAGCAGGGCGCCGGGATCCGAGGCGCGCACCAGCGCCTCGCCCACCAGCAGGTTGGGGGCGCCGGCGGCGCGCAGGCGACGGGCGTCGGCGCCGCTGCGCACGCCGCTCTCGGCCACGCCCTTCACGCCGGCCGGGAAGGTGGGCACCAGTCGCTCCGAGGTGCCCAGGTCCACCTGGAAGGTGCGCAGGTCGCGGTTGTTGACGCCCACCAGGCGGGCCCCGATGGCGAGCGCCCGCTCCACCTCGGCGGCGTCGTGCACCTCGACGAGGGCGTGCAGCCCGAGCTCGCCGCAGCGGTCGTGGAGGCGGCGCAGCGCGTCGCCGGGCAGGGCGGCCACGATGAGGAGCGCCGCGTCCGCGCCGGCGGCGCGGGCCTCCAGGAGCTGCCAGGCGTCCACCGTGAAGTCCTTGCGCAGCACCGGCAGCCCCACCGCGGCGCGCACCGCCACCAGGTCCGCCAGCGAGCCGCCGAAGCCGGGCCCGTCGGTGAGCACCGAGATGGCGGCCGCGCCGGCCGCCTCGTAGGCGCGGGCCTGCGCCACCGCGTCGAGCCCGGCGGCGATGGCGCCGGCCGAGGGGCTGGCCCGCTTCACCTCGGCGATGACGCGGGTGGGACCGCCGCGCGCCGAGAGGGCGCCTGGCAGGTCGCGCGCGGGGGGGAGGCCGGCCAGGCGAGCCAGCAGCTCGGCCTCGGGGCGGGCCGCCTTCAACCCCGCCACCTCCTCCCGCTTCCGCGCCAGGATGGCGTCGAGGTAGGTGGTCATGGCGCGCCTGGCGCGGGCCGGCGGGTGGGCTCGCTCATGCCCGCCGCGAGGCCTCGACCAGCCGGCGCAGCTTCTCGGCCGCGGCGCCGTGGTCGACGGCCTCGGCGGCGCGGACCACGCCCGCCTTCAGGTCGTCGGCCACGCCGGCGCAGACCAGCGCCGCCGCCGCGTTGGCCAGCACCGCGTCGCGCGGCGCGCCGCGCTGCCCGGAGAGCACGTCGCGCAGGATGGCGGCGTTGCGGTCGGCGTCGCCGCCGGCGAGCTCGGTCTCGGCGTGGCGCGGCAGCCCGAGGTCCTCGGGCAGGATGCAGAAGCGCTCCACCTGGCCGTCCTTCACCTCGGCCACATGGGTCATGCCGGTGACCGAGATCTCGTCGAGGCCGTCGCCGTGCACCACGAAGGCGTGGACCGCGCCGAGCGCGGACAGCACGCCGCCCAGGATGGGCACCCAGCGCGGCTCGTAGACGCCCATGACCTGGTGGCGCGCGCCGGCCGGGTTGGCCAGCGGGCCGAGCAGGTTGAAGATGGTGCGCACCCCGAGCTCGCGCCGGATGCCGGCCACCGCCTTGAAGGCCGGGTGGAGGCGCGGGGCGAAGAGGAAGCCGATGCCCACCTCGGCGATGCAGCGCTCCACCGAGGCCACCGAGGCGTCCACGTCCACCCCCAGCGCCGCCAGCACGTCGGCCGAGCCGGAGCGGGAGGAGACGGCGCGGTTGCCGTGCTTGGCCACGGTGACCCCGGCGCCGGCCACCACGAAGGCGGCGGTGGTGGAGATGTTGAAGGTGTTGCGCCCGTCGCCGCCGGTGCCGCAGGTGTCCACGAAGACCTTGGCGGCCACGTGGACCCGCTCGGCGCGCGCCCGCATGACCTCGGCGGCGCCGGCGATCTCGTCCACCGTCTCCCCCTTGAGCCTGAGCGCGGCCAGGAAGGCGCCCACCTGCGCCGGGGTGGCGGCGCCGTCGGCGATCTCGGACATGACGGCGGCCATCTCGCCGCGCGAGAGGGACTGGGCGTCGAGCAGCCGCGGCAGGGCCTGCTGGATCACGGGCGCCTCCCGCCCGGCAGGCGGGCCAGCCAGTTGGCCAGCAGCGGCTTGCCGGCCTCGGTCAGGATCGACTCGGGGTGGAACTGCACGCCCTCCACGTCGAGGGTGGCGTGGCGCAGGCCCATGATCTCCCCCTCGGCGGTCCAGCTGGTCACCTCCAGCACGGCCGGCAGCGTCTCGCGCTCCACCACCAGGGAGTGGTACCGCCCGGCCTGGAAGGGCTCGGGCAGGCCGGCGTAGAGGCCGCGCCCCTGGTGGTGCACCGGGCTGGCCTTGCCGTGGACGATGCGGGCGTTGCGGATCACCCTGCCGCCGAAGGCCTGGCCGATGGCCTGGTGGCCCAGGCAGACGCCCAGGATGGGCAGCTGGCCCGAGAGCTCGCGGATGGCCGCCAGCGTGCAGCCGGCCTGGTCGGGGGTGCAGGGGCCGGGCGAGAGGACCAGGCCGTCCGGCGCCAGGGCGCGGAGGCCGGCCGGGTCGATGGTGTCGTTGCGGAAGACCTGCACGGCGGCGCCCAGCTCGCCGAGGTACTGGACGAGGTTCCAGGTGAAGCTGTCGTAGTTGTCGACCATCACGACGCGGAGGGCGCTCACCGGCGGCCTCCCCGGCGCGCCGCGCCCGCCGCCTTCACGGCCCGGGCCCGGGGGGCGGCCTTCGGCCTGGCGGCGCCGCCGCGCCCGGCCCGCTGCGCCGGCGCCCTGGCCACCGCGTCGAGCACCCGCGCCTCGGCCTGCGCCACCGCGGTGAAGACGGCCCGCGCCTTGTTGACCGTCTCCTGGTACTCGGCCTCCGGCACCGAGTCATGGACCAGGCCGCCGCCGGCCTGCACCGAGACGCGCCGCCCGCTCGCCATGAGCGTGCGGATGGCGATGCACATCTCCATGTTGCCGCCGCGGTCGAAGTAGCCCACCGCGCCGGCGTAGGGGCCGCGCCGCGACGGCTCCAGCTCGTCGATGATCTGCATGGCCCGCACCTTGGGCGACCCGGAGACGGTGCCGGCCGGGAAGCCGGCCTGCAGCACGTCCACCGCCGAGAGGCCTGGGGCGAGCCGTCCGCGCACCTCCGAGACCAGGTGCATGACGTGGGAGTAGCGCTCCACCGTCTTCAGCGCCGTCACCTTGACCGAGCCGATGGCCGAGACCCGCCCCACGTCGTTGCGCCCCAGGTCCACCAGCATGACGTGCTCGGCGTTCTCCTTGGGGTCGGAGCGGAGCTCCGCCTCCAGGGCCGCGTCCTCGGCCGGGTCGGCGCCGCGCCGGCGCGTGCCGGCGATGGGTCGCAGCGTGACCTCGCCCTCCTCCAGCTTGATGAGCGTCTCCGGGGAGGAGCCCACCAGGGCCCGCTCGCCGTCCTGCAGGAAGAAGAGGTAGGGCGACGGGTTGACCCGGCGAAGCGCCCGGTAGATCTCGAAGGGCGGCACCGAGACCTCGGCGTCGAAGCGCTGCGAGAGGACGACCTGCTGGCAGTCGCCCGCCCTGACGTACGCCTTGGCCCTCTCCACCGCGGCCAGGTAGGCCCGCTTGGAGACGCGCGGGCGCAGCACCGCCGGGCGGGCGGCTGAGCGGACGCGCCGGTCCTGGAGGGGCCGGGCCAGCGCGCCCAGGCGCGCGCCGAGGCGCTCCACCGCCGCCGCGTAGAGGCGCCTGGGATCGTCGCCGAAGTCGCAGCGCACCTCCTGGATGAGGTGGAGCGAGTGGCGCACGTTGTCGAAGGCCACGATCTCGTCGTAGTCGCCCAGCAGCACGTCCGGGAAGCCGAGCTCGTCCGGCTTCGAGATGGGGACCCGCGGCTCGAAGAGCTTGACCGCGTCGTAGGCCACGTGGCCCACCAGGCCGCCGGAGAAGCGGGGCGTGCCGGGCACGCGCACCGCGGCGTGGCCCTTCAAGGCGGCCCGGATGGCCTCGATGGGATCGGCCGGGTCGCCCAGCGTCCAGCGCAGCAGCCGGCGCGGGCCGGCCCCCAGGAAGCTGAAGCGGGCGCTCCGCTCGCCGCCCTCCACCGACTCGAGCAGGAAGGCGTGGCGCTGGCCGCGCGAGAGCTTGAGGAAGGCCGAGACCGGGGTCTCGGTGTCGGCGTCGACCTCGACGCGCACCGGGACGGCGCGTCCGGGGCGGCACAGCTTCAGGAAGGTGGGGAGGTCCGGCTGGGGGCGCACGTCAGCGCCAAAGAAACACCGTCATGCCATCACCCGGCGCGCCGGCCCTGCGATCTCGACCACGCCGGTCGAGACGATCTTGTTCTGCCGGTCCACCAGCACCACCGTGGGCTTGAAGGCCCGGGCCTCGGCCTCCTCGAGCTCGGCGAAGGTGGCCAGGATCACCAGGTCGCCGGGCTTGTTGAGGTGGGCCGCCGCGCCGTTGATGCAGATGACGCCGCTGCCTCGCTCGCCCTTGATGGCGTAGGTCTGCAGGCGGGTGCCGCGCGTGATGTTCCACACGTGCACCGCCTCGTACTCCCAGATCCCCGCGGCCTCGAGCAGGTCCTCGTCGATGGACACCGAGCCCTCGTAGTCGAGGTCGGCGTGCGTCACCGTGGCGCGGTGGATCTTGGACTTGAAGAAGGTCCGGCGCATGGGGGACACCTTTCTTACCCGCTCAGGGCGGTCGCCGCAAGGGCCGCCGGGGCGGCCGCCCGGCACCCTGGCAGGAGGAGCCGTCGTGGGGTATGGACGGGCCGTGCCCTCCTCGGTCGCAGCTCGCCGCCTCGAGTTGATCGCGGCGGCCCGCGCCGAGCCGCACGCCTTCCTGCGCTTCGAGCCAGGGCGGCTCCGCTGCTCGCTCGGCACCTCGCTGGCCGACCTGGCGGTGCCGGTGGAGGTGGCCCCCGACGCCCACACCATCGTCCACGCCGCCGCCACCGAGGTGGCGCTGCTCCTCTCCACCCATCACAAGCGGCTGGTCCCGCCCGAAGAGCTCGATCGGCTCTTGCTGCGGGAGGAGTTCGGCGGGCTGCCGCAGGCCCTCCCCTCGCTGGCGCCCGGCCCCGGCGGGCCCGACCTTCGCGCCGCGGCGGCGCTCTGCACGGCCAGCCACCCGGCGCTTCCGGGCGGCCTCATGAGCGCCTGGCTCGGCAAGGGCGGCAAGGGGCGGTCGCTGGTGGGGCTCTGGATCGAGCTGACGCGGCGGGCGCTGGAGGAGGCGCCGGGAGCCGACGGCGAGGAGACGCCCCTCATCGTGGCGCTGGGGCTCACCGCCGAGCTGGCCGCCGCCGAGGCCGCCGTGCGCGAGGCCCTGCCGCCCACCAACGCCGAGCGCTACCTGCGCACCGCCGCCATGACGGCCCTCTGGGTGGCGGGGCGCACCGGCCTGACCCGCGCCTTCCGCGACGCCGGGCGGTCGGGCGACGACCCGCAGCTGCGGAAGGCCGAGGTGGCCCTCTCGCCGGTGTTCCTGCTGGGCGGGCGCCAGGCCGCGGCGGCGGGCGGCGGGTCCACGCTCTACGGCTGCGAGCTCATGGCGGGCGTGCCGCGCGCCGACGACCTGACGGCGCGGCTCGCGGCGGGCGGCGACCCGGCGGCCCTGCAGGCCGAGCTGCTGGCCCTGCTCACGGCCGACGACGCGCTGGCGCTCAAGGCCGAGCAGGCCGTGGCGGTGGCGCGGCTCCGCCAGGCCATCGCCGGGGCGGTGGTGCTGGCCGAGGGGCAGGGGCAGGAGGTCCGCGTGGGGCCGCTGCGGGAGCTGCTGGCCGCGCCCGGCGCGCTCACCTCCGGCGCCGCCGACGCGGCCCCGCGCCAGGCCCTGGCCCGGCAGCTGGTGGCCGCCATGCCGGCGGGCGAGCCGGGGGCGCAGCTGGATCGGGCGGCGCGGGCGCTGCGCGACTGGCGCCCGCGCGAGCCGGCCGCGGTCCTTGGCCTGGCCCGCGAGCGGGCCCGCGACGAGTACGCGCACGCCGCGCTGGGGCTGTGCGCCGACCTGGCGCTGGAGCGGCTGGCCGCCGGGGTGCGAAAGGCGCTCACCTTCCGGACCGGCCGCGAGGCCGAGGGGGGCGCCGACGCCGAGTACGAGGCGGGGCGGCTCTACCGGCTCTCGGCGAGGCCGGGCCCGCTCCTCAAGCAGGCGGTGGAGCGGCCGGTGGCGCACCTCTTCGCCGACGTGAAGGACTTCACCCGGCGCACCTCGCTGCTGGGGCAGGCCGCCATGGCGGAGTTCCTGCGCCGCGAGTTCTACCTGCCCATCGTGGTGGCCGCCAAGGAGCACTTCGGCGGCATGCGCCACCTGGCCGACCGCGGCGGCGTGCAGCTCAACAACCTGCTGGGCGACGCCATCAGCTTCTCGGGGCGCATCGAGGCCATGGTGGCGCTGGCCCAGGCCATCCGGCGGGCCTTCGACGCCTACGCGGCCCGGCTGGCGCGCGAGGTGTCCAGCGAGGCGGTGCACGGCCAGCTCGAGGCCATGCGCCGCGCCCACGACACGGCGGTGCGGGCGGCGGGGCAGCGGCGAGTCGAGGCCGAGGCGGCGGCGCTGGCCAGCGCGGGCACCCCGGCGGTGGCTGCGGCGCAGGGGCGGGTGGCGAGCGCGGCGGCCGAGGAGGCGCGCCACGTGGAGGAGCGGGAGCGGGCGCTGGCCCGGGCCCGCGGCGAGGGGCTGGAGGCCGGCGTCTTCATCAGCTACGGCGCGGCGCCGCTGGTGGTGGTCATCGAGGACGAGGTGTTCGGCCACAACCGGGTGGCCATCGCCGACAAGATCAACGAGTCGGCGCGCGGCACGGCCCGCGCCTGGCCGGCCCGCGCCCGGGCCGACGCCCTGCTCGCGGCCGAGCGGCACGCCCGCGCCGCGCCCACCATGCAACACGCCTGGAGCGTCTTCATCGGCCAGCCGTTCTCGCTGCCGGTGGGGCCGGAGGCCGAGGAGCAGGCGCTGCGCGCCGCCCGGGCCGGCGACCTCCAGGCCGGCATGCGGGCGCTGGCGGCCCCGGTGCGGGAGGCCCTCGAGGCGGCCGCGCGCGAGCCCGTGGAGCGGCCCGGAGACATCTACAACTGCGGCACGGCGCTCTCCGAGGAGGCGCTGGAGGCCTACCTCGCCGAGGTGGGAGGCCAGCGCGTCGTCCGGCGCGTCGAGCTGGCGCCGGACGAGGTGCCGGCGGCGCTGCGCGCCTCGTTCTGGTTCGGGGCCGAGCCGCAGTCGCTGGTGCTCTGCTTCGGCGACGAGGGCGCGGTGCGCCAGCTCTTCCGGCGGGTGGGCCGGGCCGCCTTCAAGGGGCTGGGCGGCGTGACCGTGTGGGAGCTGTGCGCCCACGGCGGCGGCCCGGCGGCGCTGTGCGCCGCGCTCGCGCCCGGCTGGTTGGCCGGCCCGCCGCGGTGAGGGGCCGTCGCGCCCCCGCCCGCGACGGCCACGCCTACCTCTTCCGCAGCTGCCGGTCGATGACCGCCTTCAGGCTCTCGAAGGGCACCGCGCCCACCACCTTCTCGCCGTTCACCACCAGCGTGGGCGTGCCGTCGATGCCGAGCCGGCTGGCCAGCGCGTCGTCCTCCTGGATGCGCGCCTTCCACTTGCCCGAGGCCACCGTGGCCTTGAAGCGGGGGAGGTCGAGCCCGATCTCCCGGGCCCAGCGCTCGTAGGCGGCCGGCGAGAGCTCCTGCTGCGCGCCGAACATCTTGTCGTGCATCTGCCAGAACTTGCCCTGCTCGCGCGCCGCCTCGGCCGCCTCGGCCGCCGGCATGGCGTTGGGGTGGAAGGGCAGCGGCTTGTGCTTCCAGGCGACGCGGACCTTGTCGCCGTAGGCCGCCTCGACCTGCTTCAGGGTGGGCTCGACGCGGGCGCAGTAGGGGCACTGGAAGTCCGAGAAGACCACCACCGTGACCGGGGCGCGGGGGTTGCCCTTGACCGGGTCGTCGGGGCGCAGCGCCACCGCCACGGGCGCCTCCGCCGGAGGGGCCCCCGCCGCCGCGGCGGCGGCCGGGGCGGGCGCCGGGGCGGCGCTCACGTTGGCGTCGCAGGCCTTGTCGTAGAAGCCGGGCCCCTTCCTGGCGCCCTTGGCGAGGAGCGCGTCGGCCTTCTTCAGCTCCTCCTCGGCCACCGGCTTCATCATGCCGATGGGCAGCGCCCCCACCAGCTGGCGGCAGTTGAAGAACATGGTGGGCGTGCCGCTGGCGCCGACCTGGTTGCCCTGCGCCTGGTCCGCGGCGATGCGCGCCTCGCCGCGGCCGGCGGCCACCGAGGCCTTGAACGTGGCGAGGTCGAGGCCGAGCTCGCGGGCCCAGCCCTCGTACGCGGCCGGGGAGAGCTGCGCCTGCCCGGCGAACAGCTTGGCGTGCATCGGCCAGAACTTGCCCTGCTCGCGGGCCGCCTCGGCGGCGAGCGCGGCCGGGATCGCGTCCGGGTGCATGGCGAGAGGCTGGTGCTTCCAGACGATCCGCAGCTGGCCCGGGTAGGTCTGCTCGAGCTGCTTCAGGGTCGGCTCGACCCGAGCGCAGAACGAGCACTGGAAGTCGGAGAAGACGACGAGGGTGAGCTTCGCGTCCTTCGGGCCGAGGGCGGGGTCGTCCGCGCGGACCGTGACCTTCTGATAGACGGCCGGGGGCGGGCCGGCGGGCGGCTGCGGCGCAGCGGGCCACTCGTTGGCGGGCGCCGGGTCGCCCGGAGAGGGCGCGGCGCCGGCGGCGAACACCGGCGCGGTCGCGCCGCGCTCCATGAGCTTCGCGTAGACCGCGGAAGCGGGCGTGCCCTGCTTCACGAGCTGCTCGGCCTTCTGGAGCTCCTCGTCGACGATCGCGCGGAACGCCCCGAGCGGCTGGGCGCCCGCGATCTTCCGGCCGTTCACGAAGAAGGTCGGCGTGGCGGGC
>JANNKC010000014.1:0-7399 GCA_031396105.1 Anaeromyxobacter sp. | reverse complement strand
ATGACCGGTAAGGCGAAGGTTCGCGAGAGCACGGACGAGAGCCTGCGCGTCGAGCGGGACCACGCGGACACGGCCGTCGACTCGCGGCTCGAGAAGGTCGAGGGCAAGACGGACGAGGCGGTGCGCGTCTCGCGCGAGGTGGACGACTCGGCGACGCAGACCGCCCGCGACGAGGCCGATTCCGGCGCGCCGCGCACCGAGCGGGAGGCGGGAGAGGTCGGGGCGGCGAGGGATCGCGCCGACGTCGAGGTCGAGCGGCAGCGCCTCGCGGCGGACTCCGCGACCACGACCGAGCGACAGGAGCGCAAGCGCTTCATGGTGGCCTTCCTGGCGCTGGAGCGGGACAGGACCGACGGGGATCTCGTCGAGGAGCGCACCCTGGCCGACACGCTGATCGCCTCGCGCGACGAGTTCCTGGCCACCGTCAGCCACGACCTGCGGACGCTGATGGGCGGGCTCTCGCTGACCGCCGACCTCATCGCCCAGGCCGCGCCCGCGGGGGACGCCGGCGCGCAGCTCCGGAAGCTCGCCGGCGGGACCTCCCGGTACGTGGCGCGCATGAACCGCCTGGTCAACGACCTGCAGGACATCGCCAGCATCGAGGCGGGGAAGCTCAAGGTGGTGCTGGGCCACGTGGCGGTGGCCAAGCTCCTCCAGGACACGGTCCAGGCGTTCGAGCCGGTCGCCTCGTCGAGGAAGATCGCCCTCCGCGCCGACCCACCCCCCGGCCAGCTCCACGCCAGGCTCGACGACGAGCGCACCCTCCAGGTGCTGGCCAACCTGGTGAGCAACGCCATCAAGTTCACGCCCGAGGGGGGGACGGTGCTCATCGCGGTCTCCTCGTCCCCCCAGGGGGTCCACTTCACGGTGAAGGACAGCGGCGTCGGCATCCCCGTCGGCCAGCTCGAGCGGGTCTTCGACCGCTACCGCCAGGTGAGCAAGGATCGCCGCGGGCTGGGGCTCGGGCTGCACATCTCGAAGTGCATCGTCGAGGCGCACGGCGGGAGGATCTGGGCCGAGAGCGAGCTCGGCGTGGGGAGCGCCATCCACTTCGTGCTGCCGGCCTGACGAGGTTCCGACGGCCCGGGACCGCCTCCCGGACCGCGCGCGCCGGCCCCCGTGTCCCCTCGGCGGCGCCCGGGGCGCAACCACGCGCCCCCACGAAGGAAACTGGCCGGGACGCGCGGTGCATGAGATCCTCCCACGATGCGGCTCTCAGCGGTGATCTCGGGCACCGGCGCGCGCGGCGCCTTGGGGGATGACCCCGAGATCGCGGTCGTCACCGGCGACTCCCGGCAGGTGGTGCCCGGCGCCCTCTTCTTCGCCTTGCCCGGCGCCAGCCAGGACGGCCACGACTTCGCCGCCGAGGCGGCGCGGCGCGGCGCGGTGGCGGTGGTGGCCGAGCGGCAGGTGGAGTGCGCCCCGGCCCTCCTGCTCCTGGCCCCCTCCTCGCGCCGCGCCATGGCGCTGGCCGCGGCGGCGCTGCAGGGCCACCCGGGGCGCGAGCTCCTGCTGGCCGGCGTCACCGGCACCAACGGCAAGACCACGGTGAGCTACCTGGTGGAGGCGTGCGCGCTGGCGGCCGGGGTGCCCTGCGGCGTGGTCGGCACCATCACCCACCGCTTCCCCGGCGTGGAGCGACCCGCCTCGCACACCACGCCCGAGTCCACCGAGATCCAGGCGCTGCTGGCCGAGATGCGCGCCGCCGGAGCGCGCCTCGCCATCCTGGAGGTCTCCTCCCACGCCCTGTCCCAGGAGCGGGTGGCGGGGCTGCGCTTCGCCGCGGCGGGCTTCACCAACCTGACCCGCGACCACCTCGACTACCACGGCGACATGGACTCCTACTTCTCCGCCAAGCGCCGCCTCTTCGTGGAGCACCTGGCGCCGGATGGCATCGCGGTGGTGAACGCCAGGGACCCCTACGGCGCGCGGCTCTCCGACCAGCTCGGCCCCGGGCGCCAGGTGTGGCGCTACGGCACCCGCGCCGAGGACGCGCTGCGGCCGGAGGGGCTGTCGAGCACGCTGTCCGGCACCCGCGCCACCTTGCGCACGCCGCGCGGCGAGCTGGCACTCCGCTCGGCCCTGGTGGGGGACCACAACCTGGAGAACCTGCTCTGCGCCGCCGGCCTGGCGCTGGCGCTGGGGCTCTCCCCCGACGCGGTGGAGCGCGGGCTGGCCGCCTCGCGCGGCGCCCCGGGCCGGCTGGAGCGGATCGACGGTCCGGGCTTCGCGGTCTTCGTGGACTACGCCCACACCGACGACGCCCTGAGCCGCGTGCAGGCGGCGCTGCGCGCCCTCGGACCGCGGCGGCTGGTCACCGTCTTCGGCTGCGGCGGCGACCGGGACCGCGGCAAGCGCCCGCTCATGGGCGAGGCGGCCGGGCGCGGCAGCGACCTCTGCGTCGTCACCAGCGACAACCCGCGCGGCGAGGACCCGCTGCGCATCATCGGCGAGATCCTGCCGGGCCTGACGCGGGCCGGCCGGCGCCCCCTCTCCGCCGCCGAGGCGGTGGCGGGCCAGGCCGGCTACGTGGTGGAGCCGGACCGGCGCGCCGCGCTCGAGCTGGCCGTGGCCTGCGCCCGCGAGGGCGACGCGGTGCTGGTGGCGGGCAAGGGACACGAGGCCACCCAGCTGGTGGGCGGCGAGCGCCGCCGCTTCGACGACCGTGAGGAGGCCCGCCGGGCCCTCCGGCTGGATGGGGAGGCGGCCCGTCGGGCCCTCGAGCTGGAATGACGGCCGCGCGCTTCACCGCCGACGAGCTCTGCGCCGCCACCGGCGGCCGCTGGCTCGACCGCGCGCCGGCCGGCGTGGCCGGGGTCTCGACCGACACCCGCACCATCTCCGGCGGCTCGCTCTTCGTGGCCCTGCGCGGCGAGCGCTTCGACGCCCACGCCTTCCTGGCCGGGGCGGCCGGCGCCGGCGCCGCGGCGGCCGTGGTCTCCGACGCGGCGGCCGACGCGGGCGGCCTGCCGCGCCTGCTGGTGGCGGACACGCTGGCGGCGCTCGGCGCGCTGGCGCGCCACCACCGGCGCCGCTTCGACCTGCCGGTGGTGGGCGTGACCGGCTCCAACGGCAAGACCACCACCCGCGAGATGGTGGCCGCCATCCTGGCCACGCGCGGCCCGGTCCTGAAGACCGAGGGGAACCTCAACAACGAGGTGGGCGTCCCGCTCACGCTGCTCGGGCTCACCGCCGAGCACCGCGCCGCCGTCGTCGAGCTGGGGATGAGCCACCCGGGCGAGATCGCGCGCCTCGCCGCCATGGCGCTGCCGCAGGTGGGCGTGGTCACCAACGCCGCCGCGGCCCACCTCGCGGGGCTGGGCTCGGTGGACGGCGTGGCCGACGCCAAGGCCGAGCTCTACCAGGGGCTGCCGCCGGGCGGCGTGGCGGTGGCCAACGCCGATGACGCGCGCATGCTGAAGCGCGCCCAGGCCTCGGGCCGCCGCCTGCTCACCTTCGCGGCCGGCCGGCAGCGGCGCGGCGACGTGGTGGTGCTCGAGATCCTGCGCCAGGACGCCGCCGGCCTGCGCTTCCTGCTCGGCGTGGGCCACCGCGAGCTCGACGTGACGTTGCCGCTGGTGGGAGCGCACAACGCCGCCAACGCCGCGGCGGCCGCCTGCGCCGCCATCGCGCTCGGCTGCGACGACCGGGAGATCGTGCGCGGGCTGGCCGCGGTGGCGCCGCTGGGGCGGCGGCTCCGGCTGGACCGGCTGCCCGGCGGGGCGCTCCTGGTGGACGACTGCTACAACGCCAATCCGCTCTCCATGGTGGCCGCGCTGCGCACCCTCTCCGCGCTGGCCCGCGCCGAGGGCGGCCGGGCCGTCGCCGTGCTGGGCGACATGCTCGAGCTGGGGCCCGGGGAGCTGGCGCTGCACCGGCAGGTGGGGGCCGAGGCGGCCGCCGCCGGGCTGCACCGGCTGCTCGGCTTCGGGCCACGCTCCGGCGAGACCGTGGCCGGCGCGGTGGCGGCCGGGCTGGCGCCCGGGAAGACCTTCCACACCGAGGACCTGGCGGCGCTCTCCGCCCAGGCGCGAGCCGGGCTGGGCGCCGGCGACGTCCTCCTCGTCAAGGGGAGCCGCGGCATGAGGCTGGAGCGGCTCGTCGAGGCCCTGCGCTAGATGCTCTACCACCTGCTCTACCCGCTGGCCGGGAAGCTCTCGGTCCTCAACGTCCTGCGGTATCCCTCCTTCCGCATCGTGGCGGCCGGCCTGACCGCCATGGTCATCGGGCTGCTGCTCGGGCCCTACTTCATCGAGCGGATGCGGGTGCTCCAGTACGGCGCCTCCAACGTGCGGGAGGACACGCCCGAGGCCCACAGGAAGAAGGCCGGCACCCCCTCCATGGGCGGCGCCCTCATCCTCTTCTCGCTCACCTGCTCCACCTTGCTCTTCGCCGACCTGCGCAACCGCTGGGTCTGGGCGGCGCTGCTGGTCACGCTCGGCTACGGCGCCATCGGCTTCGTCGACGACTGGCTCAAGCTCTCCAAGCGCAACTCCAAGGGGCTGGCGGGCAAGAAGAAGCTGCTCTTCCAGGTGCTGGTGGTGCTGCTGGTCTACTACGCCTTCCTCTCCGACTGGAACTTCCACGCCGATCCGCGCTTCCCCTGGCTCTTCGTGGGCAGCCGGCTCGACACCCACCTGACGCTGCCCTTCATCCCCACCCGGCTCTTCAACCCCGACCTGGGCTGGCTCTACCTGCCCTTCATGATCTTCGTGGTGGTGGCCACCTCCAACGCCGTCAACCTGACCGACGGCCTGGACGGCCTGGCCATCTTCCCCACCATGATCTCGGCCATGACCTTCCTGGTCCTCTCCTACGTGGCCGGGTCCACCATCGCCGGCTTCAGCCTGGCCGAGTACCTGCGCATCGTCTCCATCCCGGGGGCCGAGGAGCTGGGGGTCTTCTGCTCGGCCATCTTCGGCGCCGGCGTGGCGTTCCTGTGGTTCAACACCTACCCGGCCCAGGTCTTCATGGGCGACGTGGGGTCGCTGGCGCTGGGTGGCGGACTGGGCATGCTGGCCGTGCTCACCAAGAACGAGGTCTCCAGCGCCATCCTGCACGGCGTCTTCCTGGCCGAGACGGTGAGCGTCATCATCCAGGTGGCCAGCTTCAGGTACACCGGGCGCCGGGTCTTCCGCATGGCGCCCATCCACCACCACTTCGAGCTGAAGGGGTGGGCCGAGCCCAAGATCATCGTCCGCTTCTGGATCATCTCGGTCATGCTGGCGCTCATCGCGCTCATGTCCATCAAGCTGAGGTAGCCGTGAAGAGTCCGCCGGCGCTCAAGGGGAAGAAGGTCACGGTGGTGGGGCTGGCCAGGAGCGGCGTGGCCGCCGCCCGGCTCTGCCTGCGGGAGGGCGCGGCCGTCACCGTGACCGACGCGAGGCCCGCCGCCACGCTGGAGGAGGCGCTGGCCCAGCTGGGGAGCGGCGCGGTCCGCCGCGTGCTGGGCGGCCACGACGAGCGCGACTTCACCTCGGCCGACCTGGTGGTGGTCTCGCCGGGCGTGCCGCTCTGGCTGCCCCACCTGCGCACCGCACGCAGCGCCGGCGTGCCGGTCTGGGGCGAGGTGGAGCTGGCGGCCCGCTTCCTCCCCGGCGTGCCGCTGGTGGCCATCACCGGCACCAACGGCAAGTCCACCACCACCGCCCTGACCGGCGCCCTCTTCGCCGAGGACCGCCCCACCTTCACCGGCGGCAACCTGGGCACGCCGCTGTGCGACCACGTGCTCTCCGGCCAGCCGGCCGAGGTGGTGGTGGCCGAGCTCTCCTCCTTCCAGCTCGAGGGGATCCACCAGCTGCGCCCCAAGGTGGCGGCCATCCTCAACGTGACGCCCGACCACCTGGACCGCTACGACGGGCTCCCGGCGTACGCCGCCGCCAAGGCGCGCCTCTTCGAGACCCAGCAGCCCGGCGACTTCGCGGTGGCCAACGCCCGCGACGACCGGGCCATGGCCATGGCGGGCGCCTCGCGCGGCGCCCTCTACACCTTCGGCTTCGGCGCGCCGACCCGCGCCGCCGCCCGCTCCCCGCAGGAGGGCGGAGCGGGGGAGGACGAGATCTGGTTCTACCGCTACGCGGCCGGCTCGCCGGAGCGCTACCGGCTGCGGAACCGGGCGCTGCGCGGCCGCCACAACCGCGAGAACGCCATGGCGGCGCTGCTCTGCGCGCGGCTGCTCGGCGTGCCCGGGGCCAAGGTGCAGCACGGCCTGGACGCCTTCGGCGGCCTGGCCCACCGGCTCGAGCTGGTGCGCGAGCGCGACGGCGTGGAGTGGATCAACGACTCCAAGGCCACCAACGTGGACTCCACCTCGGTGGGGCTGGCCGCCTTCCCGGCCGGCACGGCCCGCGTCATCCTGCTCATGGGCGGCCGCGGCAAGAAGGCCCCCTACGCCCCGCTGCGAGCCTGCTTCGCCGGACGCGTCAAGGCGCTCCTCACGCTGGGGGAGGACGCCCCCGCCGTGGAGCGGGAGCTCGCCGATCTCGCGCCCACCGAGGGCTGCGGCACGCTGGCCCAGGCGGTGGCGCGGGCGGCGGCCCTGGCCGTCCCGGGCGACGTGGTGCTGCTCTCGCCCGCGTGCGCCAGCTACGACCAGTTCAAGGACTACCAGGAGCGTGGCGACGCCTTCCGCCGCCTGGTGGAGGCCATGCCGTGAGCGGCGCGCCGCTCCAGCCGCGCCTGGCGCCGCTGCCCTTCGACTGGCTGCTCCTGCTGGTGCTGCTGGTGCTGCCGGCCGCCGGGGCGGTGATGGTCTACTCGGCCAGCGCCATCCAGGCCTCGCGCCAGCTGGGCGACGAATTCTTCTTCCTGAAGCGGCAGGCGGCGGCCTTCGGCCTGGGGCTGGGCCTCCTGCTCCTGGCGCTCAAGGTGGGCTACCGGCGCCTGGCGGCCTGGGCCTACCCGCTGCTGGTCTTCTCGCTGCTCTTGCTGGTGCTGGTGCTGGTGCCCGGCATCGGCCGGGTGGCGGGCGGGGCGCGCCGCTGGATCGACCTGGGGGTCGTCAACTTCCAGCCGGCCGAGCTCGCCAAGGTGGTGCTGGTGCTCTACCTGGCCCACTCGCTCTCGCGGAAGCGGGACAAGGTGAAGCTCTTCTCCATCGGCTTCCTGCCCCACCTGCTGGTCACCGGGCTCATGGTGGTGCTCTGCCTCTTCGAGCGCGACATGGGCACCGGCGTCATCATGCTGCTGGTGCTCTTCACCATGCTCTTCGCGGCCGGGGCCCGCCTCTCCTACCTGGTCGGCGCCGTGCTGCTGGCCATTCTGAACCAGTTTCCGTAAGGTACACTATCAGACGCAGAACGGCGGGTTGAACGCCTTATCCCTGGCTCCAGTCGCCGGCGGGGATCCACGCTTTCGGGTACGCGAACGGAAACCCGCTGCGGTTCCTTGACCCCAGTGG
>JANNKC010000454.1:0-5133 GCA_031396105.1 Anaeromyxobacter sp. | reverse complement strand
CAGGCGGGCCTGGAGCCGCTGCTGGGCGGGGCGGTCGAGCTCCTGCGCGAGCCGGGCTTCGGCGAGTACTACGCGCGCTTCAACGCGCTCCTGGCCCGGACCGACGTGCTCTGGACCAAGCCCTCCGAGCTCACCTTCTACGCCGCGCTGGGGCTGCCCATGGTCTGCGCCCCGCCGGTGGGGGTGCACGAGCGCTACAACCGGCGCTGGCTGAGGGAGTCCGGCGCGGGGCTGAAGCAGCGCGACCCGCGCTTCGCCGCCGAGTGGCTCACCGACTGGCTGACCGACGGCCTGCTGGCGTCCTCGGCCTGGGCCGGCTACATGCGGCTCCCCAAGTTCGGCCTCTACCGCATCGTCGAGGCGGTCACCGCCTCGGCCGATCCCGCCGCCCGCCTCGCTGGCCGGCCCCGGCCGCCCGGGGCCTGACGCGGCGAGACTCCATGGCGCTCTTCTCCGTCTTCTACTGGGCCTTCTTCGCGGTCTCGCTGCCGTTCTGGTTCGTGCCGCAGCTGGTCCTCTTCCTGCTGACCTTCCCCTTCGACCGCCGGCGCCTGGCCATCCACCTCTACGCCTGCCTGTGGGGCGTCTCCTACGCCTGGCTCAACCCATTCTGGCGGCTCGAGGTCGAGGGGCGCGAGCGGCTCCCCTGGACGGGGCCGGCGGTCATCGTCGCCAACCACCTCTCGGTGCTCGACATCCTGGTGCTCTACGGCCTCTTCCGGCCCTTCAAGTGGGTCTCCAAGGCCTCCAACTTCCGCATCCCCTTCATCGGCTGGAACATGCGGCTCAACGACTACGTCGGGCTGCGGCGCGGCGACCGCGAGTCGGTCAAGCGAATGATGGCCCACTGCCGCCAGCACCTGGCGGCGGGCTCGCCGCTCCTCATCTTCCCGGAAGGGACCCGCTCCCTGGACGGCGTGCTGCAGGGCTTCAGGGACGGCGCCTTCAAGCTGGCCTGCGAGGCCAACTGCCCCGTCATCCCGGTGGCCATCTCCGGCACCTACCGCGGGCTGCCCAAGCACGGCGTCGTGCTCCGCAACCGCATGGACGCGCTGGTGCGGGTGCTCGAGCCGCTCCACCCGGCCGACTTCGGCGGCGACGAGGCCAGGCTCCGCGAGGCCGCCCACGCCGCCATCGCGGCCGTGCTGCCGGTGGAGGCGCAGCCGCGGGACTGAGCGCCCGTGGAGGAATGCCCTCTCGGGCGCCGGGGCCAGAGGCTGGACTCGGCGCGCGGCGCGCGGGTATCGTCCACGCCCCGAACGCCACCAGGAAGCCTGAGCGCCGCCCCCGTCCCCGAGGGTTCCACCGCGTGAGCCAGCCGAAGCGGATCCGCAAGGTCCTCGTCGCGAACCGCGGCGAGATCGCCGTCCGCATCATCCGCACCTGCCAGGAGATGGGGCTCGCCACCGTGGCGGTCTACTCCGACGCCGACCGGGGCGCCCTCCACGTGAGGACCGCCGACGAGGCGGTCCACCTCGGGCCGTCCCCGGCGCGCCAGAGCTACCTGGTCATGGAGAAGCTGCTCGACGCCGCCAAGAAGACCGGCGCCGACGCCGTCCACCCCGGCTACGGCTTCCTCTCGGAGCGGGCCGAGTTCGCCCGCGCCGTCGAGGCGGCCGGCCTCACCTTCGTGGGCCCGCGCCCCGAGGCCATGGAGGCCATGGGCGACCGGCCCCGCGCCCGGGCCCGCCTGCGGGCGGCCGGCGTGCCGGTGGTGCCCGGCCTGGACGGCCCGCTGGCCGGGGAGGCCGAGGCGCTGGAGCGCCCGCGCCAGGTGGAGATCCAGGTCTTCTGCGACGAGCGGGGGGGCGCCATCCACCTCGGCGAGCGGGAGTGCTCGGTGCAGCGCCGCCACCAGAAGGTCATCGAGGAGAGCCCCAGCCCGCTCCTCGACGGGCCGCTGCGCGCGGACATGTGCGAGGTGGCGCTGCGCGCGGCCCGGGCGGTGGACCACCGCGGCGCCGGCACGGTCGCGTTCCTGGTCGACGCCTCGCGCCGGTTCTGGTTCCTGGAGATGACCACCCGGCTCCAGGCGGAGCACCCGGTCACCGAGCTCGTCACCGGCCTGGACCTGGTGCGGCTGCAGCTCGAGGTGGCCGAAGGGGCGGCGGTGCCGCGCCAGGACCAGGTGGTGCACCGCGGCCACGCCGTGGAGGCCCGCATCTACGCCGAGGATCCGGCGCGTGGCTTCCAGCCCAGCCACGGCAAGATCACCTACCTGCGCGTCCCCGGCGGCCCGGGGGTGCGCGACGACGGCGGCGTCTACGGCGGCTTCGTGGTCTCGCCCTTCTACGACCCGCTCCTCGGGAAGCTCTCCGCCTGGGCCCCCGACCGGGCGCAGGCCGTGGCGCGGCTCACCCGCGCCCTGCGCGACTACGTGGTGCACGGCATCGCCACCAACGTGGCCTGGCTCTCCGCGGCGCTCTCGCACCCGGCCTTCCGCGCCGGCCAGTACGACACCGGCTTCTGCGCCGACCACGCGCAGGAGCTGCTGGCCCGCCCCGACGCCGCGCTCGAGGAGGTGGCCCTCATCGCCGCCGCCGTGGCGGCCTTCCGGCGCGACCACCAGGAGGCCGAGGCGGCCGCGGCCCGGGCTGGCGCGGTCACCGCCTGCGGCTCCGGCTGGGCGCGCCTGGGGCGGGCGCGCGGCCTGCGCGGGGGGGCGCCGTGAGCACCTACGTGGCCCTGCTCGACGGCGGCGCCCGCGAGGTGGCCGTGGAGGTCGTGCCCGATGGACCGGGCGCCTTCGCGGTGCGGCTCCACGGCGTGGTCCACCGGGTGGACGCCTTCCAGCACGACCACGGCACGCTCTCCCTGCTGGTGGACACCTCCAGCTACACCGCCACGCTGGACCGCGAGGAGACGCAGGTGAAGGTGCGGGTGCGCGGCTCGGTCTTCCCGTTCGAGGTGCTCGACGAGCGTCGGCTGCGGCTGCGCCGCGCTCCGGGAACCTTCACGGTGGAGGGGCGCCAGACGGTGACCGCCCCGGTGGCGGGCCGGGTGGTGCGGCTCCTGTGCCGGGCCGGCGAGCGGGTCCGTGCCGGGCAGCCGCTGCTGGTCTTCATGGCGATGCAGATGGAGAACGAGCTCAAGGCGCCCCGCGACGGCACGGTGGTGGAGCTGCTGGTCGAGGCCGGCCAGGCCGTCGAGGGGAACGCCAGGCTCTGCGCGGTCGAGTAGCGCGGGGCTTCACGAGACACCGCGCGGGGCGCCGTCGGGCCTCGCGCCGAACGGGAACCAGGAGGAGGGACCACATGGCTGACGAGCGTGAGCAGGCGAAGACCCGACAGGACCGCTGGCTGAAGGCGACCTACGCGGAGGCGGTGGCGAAGGGGAAGGAGCGCCGTTCGCGCTTCGAGACCACCGGCGGCGCGACGCAGGAGCCGGTCTACGGCCCCGGCGACGTGAAGCCAGGGCTCATGGAGCGGCTCGGCCTGCCCGGCGAGTACCCCTTCACCCGCGGCGTGCAGCCCACCATGTACCGGGCGCGCTTCTGGACCATGCGCCAGTACGCCGGCTTCGGCACGGCCGCCGAGTCGAACGAGCGCTACCGCTACCTGCTCAAGTCGGGCCAGACCGGCCTCTCGGTGGCCTTCGACCTGCCCACGCAGATGGGGCGCGACTCCGACCACGTGCGCGCCCAGGGCGAGGTGGGCAAGGTGGGCGTGGCCATCGACTCGATCGAGGACATGGGGATCCTCTTCGACCAGATCCCGCTCGGCGAGGTCTCCACCTCGATGACCATCAACGCCTCGGCGGCGGTGCTGCTCTCGCTCTACCAGGCCGTCGGCGAGAAGCAGGGCGTCGCCCCGGGCGACCTGCAGGGCACCATCCAGAACGACCTGCTCAAGGAGTACGCGGCCCGCGGCACCTACATCTACCCGCCGGTGCCCTCGCTCCGCATCATCACCGACATCTTCGCCTACACCGCCAAGGTGATGCCGAAGTGGAACCCCATCTCCATCTCCGGCTACCACATCCGCGAGGCCGGCTCGACGGCGGTGCAGGAGGTGGCCTTCACGCTGGCCGACGGCATCCAGTACGTGGACGCGGCCGTCAAGGCCGGGCTCGACGTGGACGCCTTCGCCGGCCGCCTCTCCTTCTTCTTCAACGCCCACAACAACCTGCTGGAGGAGGTGGCCAAGTTCCGCGCCGCCCGCCGGCTCTGGGCGCGCATCATGAAGGAGCGCTTCAAGGCCAGGGACCCGCGCTCCTGGATGCTGCGCTTCCACACCCAGACCGCCGGCTCCATGCTCACCGCCCAGCAGCCCGACAACAACGTCGTGCGCGTCACGCTGCAGGCGCTGGCCGCGGTGCTGGGCGGCACCCAGTCGCTCCACACCAACAGCCGCGACGAGGCGCTGGGCCTGCCCACCCAGGACTCGGTGCAGATCGCCCTGCGCACGCAGCAGATCATCGCCAACGAGTCGGGCGTGGCCGACGTCATCGACCCCCTGGGCGGCAGCTGGGCCATCGAGGCCATGACCGACGACATCGAGGGGCGCGCCGAGCAGTACATCGCCAAGATCGACGAGCTGGGCGGCATGGTGCAGGCCATCTCCAAGGGCTACGTGCAGCGCGAGATCCAGGACGCCGCCTACGCCTGGCAGAGGAGCGTCGAGAAGCGTGAGCAGGTGGTGGTGGGCGTCAACGCCTACAAGGCGGAGGACCCCAAGGTCACCATCATGAAGATCGACCCGGCGCTCGAGGCGCAGCAGGTGGCGCGGGTCAAGGCCTTCCGGGCGCGGCGCGACAACACGGCGGCCAGGCAGGCGGTGGACGCGGTGCGCGCCGGCGCCAGGGGGACCGAAAACCTCATGCCGCTCATCCTCGCGGCGGTGAAGGCCAACGCCACCCTCGGCGAGATCTGCGACGCCCTGCGCGACGTCTTCGGCGAGTACCGGGAGACGGTGGTACTCTAGGTCCCCGTGGCGGAGCCCCCGAAGAACCGACCGGCCGGTGCGGCGACCCCTCCTCCCCGGCTGGAGCGGGTCGCGCCGTCCGGGGGCTCGCCGCCCATCCAGACGCGCTCGCCGGCGGCCGCCGTGCCCGCTGCGACGGCGCCGCGCCCGGCCAGCGCCTCGCCTGGCCCGGCTGCCGCTCCGCCCGCCCACCCGGCGGCGCCGCGCCCGG
>JANNKC010000452.1:0-11626 GCA_031396105.1 Anaeromyxobacter sp. | reverse complement strand
TCGGGCGCGGGCGCGGGGGCCGGCGCGGGGGCCGCGGCCGGCTCGGCCGGCTTCAGGGCCGCCGCCTTGGCGGCCGCCTCGGCGCGGGAGCGCTGCGCCTGGAGCACCTTCGGGTTGGGCGCGAGGATCATGAACATCTGGCGTCCTTCCATGCGGGGCGCCGCCTCGATGATGGCCACGTCCTTCAGGTCCTCGATGATCTCCTGGAGCACCTTCTGGCCGAGCTCGCGGTGGGTCATCTCGCGGCCGCGGAACATGACGGTGATGCGCGCCTTGTTGGAGTCCTCCAGGAACTCGCGGACCTTCTTGATCTTGACGTTGTAGTCGTGCTCCTCGGTGCGGGGGCGGAACTTCACCTCCTTGAGGAGGACCACCACCTGGTTCTTCTTGGCCTCGTTCTGCTTCTTCTTCTCCAGGTACTTGAACTTCCCGTAGTCCATGATCTTGCAGACGGGCGGCTTGGCGAGCGGGCTGACCTCGACGAGGTCCATCCCGTCCTCCTGCGCCTTCGCCAGCGCCTGCTCGATCGTCAGCACGCCGAGCTGCTCCCCACCCGCGCCGATGACGCGCACCTCGCGCGCCTTGATGCGCCGGTTGGTGCGTGCATCCCGGTTCGTCCGCTGATCCCTTTGATTCAGACCGTGCTCCTCGGGGCTGGGCCCCGGCCGGCGGGGCGGAGCGCCCCGACCGGTCCTGAAAAGGTGCGTAGGATATGGATCTCGCGGGCAAAGTCAACGACGCGGGAGGGCGCCCACCCGCGAGCGGGCGCCCGACCCCGTCGGGAAGCCTACCTGGCCTTGACGGACCTGGCCCTGGCGGGGGCCCTGGCGGGGGCCTTGGCGGGGGCCTTCGCCTTCGACTTTCCGGCGGGAACCGCGGCCGCCGCCCTGGGCCTGGAGCCGGGGTCCGAGGAGTCCTTCCTGGCCTCGCGGATCCAGCTCATCATGCCGCGCAGCCGGCCACCCACCTCCTCGATGGGGTGGGCCGCCTCGGCGGCGCGGTACTTCTGCATGGTGGCGCCGCCGACCATGTTCTCCAGGATGAACTCCTTGGCGAACTGGCCGGACTGGATCTCCTTCAGGATCTTGCGCATCTCGTCCTTGGTGGACGGGGGGACCACGCGAGGGCCGCGGGTGTAGTCGCCGTACTCCGCGGTGTCCGAGATGGAGTGGCGCATCCAGGCCAGGCCCCCCTCGTACATGAGGTCCACGATCAGCTTCAGCTCGTGGAGGCACTCGAAGTAGGCGCTCTCCGGCTGGTAGCCGGCCTCCACCAGGACCTCGAAGCCGGCCTTGACCAGCGCCGAGGCGCCGCCGCACAGCACGGCCTGCTCGCCGAAGAGATCGGTCTCGGTCTCCTCCTTGAAGGTGGTCTCCAGCACGCCGGCGCGGGCGCAGCCGATGGCGTGCGCGTAGGCCAGGCCCACCTGCTTGGCCTTGCCGGTGGCGTCCTGGTGCACGGCGATGAGGCCGGGGATGCCGCGGCCGTCCTGGTACTGGCGGCGCACCATGTGGCCCGGGCCCTTGGGGGCCACCATCAACACGTCCACGTCCTCCGGCGGCAGGACCTGCCCGTAGTGGATGTTGAAGCCGTGGGCGAAGAGCAGCGCCTTGCCCTTGCGGAGGTGCGGCGCGATCTCGGCGTCGTAGACCCTCTTCTGGGTCTGGTCCGGGAGGAGCACCATGATGACGTCGGCCTCCTTGGCCGCCTCCGCCACCGACACCACCCGCAGGCCGGCCCCCTCGGCCTTGGCCTTCGACCTGGAGCCGGCGGCCAGGCCGACCCGCACGTCGACGCCGGAGTCGCGCAGGTTGAGCGCGTGGGCATGCCCCTGCGACCCGTAGCCGATGACGGCCACCTTGCGCTTCTTGAGGAGCTCGAGGTTCGCGTCCTTCTCGTAATAGATCGTCGCCATGTGCGTGTGCTCTCCGTGTCCTGCTTCAGGGAAGCGCTGCGGGTCCTACTTCAGGGAAGGCGGCGCCAGCGTCTTGAAGCCGCGCTCCAGCGCGATGCGGCCGGAGCGGCAGACCTCGTGGATGCCGAAGGGCCGCAGGCGGTCCTCCAGGGCGTCGAGCTTGCCGGCCGTGCCGGCCGCCTCGATCACCAGCGCGTCGGGCGAGACGTCCACGATGGTCGCCTCGTAGGTCTCGGCCAGGGCCCGCAGCTCGGCGTGGTTGCGCTCCGGGGTGCGGATCTTCACCAGCATGAGCTCCCGCTCGATGAGGTCGGCCGGCAGCAGCTCGCGCACCTCCACCACCGGCACCAGCTTCTGCACCTGGCGCACCACCTGCTCCACCGTCTTGGAGGAGAGGCGCACCACGATGGTCATGCGCGAGTACTCGGGGCGCTCGGTGGGGCCCACCGTGAGGCTGGCGATGTTGTAGCCGCGCCGCGAGAAGAGGCCGGCGATGCGGTGCAGCACGCCCGGCTTGTTCTCGACGAGCAGGCTGATGGTGTGGCTGGTGCCCGTGGGCAGCGTCTCGGTCCGTTCCATGTCACTCACCGTCGATCATGTCGTTGAGGGGGGCGCCGGCCGGGACCATGGGGAAGACCTTCTCCTCCTTGCGGATGCGCACGTCGATGATGGTGGGCCCCTGCGAGTTGGCCAGGGCCTGGTCGATGACCGGGTCCAGCTCCTCCACGGTGCGGGCGCGCAGCCCCAGGCAGCCGTAGGCCTCCGCCAGCTTGACGAAGTCGGGGCAGTCGGAGAGCGGCGTGCTCGAGAACCGCTTGTCGTAGAAGAGCTCCTGCCACTGGCGCACCATGCCAAGGAACAGGTTGTTGAGGATGAAGATCTTGATGGGCAGGTTGAGGTCCCGCGCCGTGGCCAGGTCCTGCAGCGTCATCTGGAAGGAGCCGTCGCCGTCGATGCCGATGACGGTCTCGCCGGGCCGCCCGATCTGGATGCCGATGGCCGCCGGCAGGCAGAAGCCCATGGTGCCCAGGCCGCCCGAGGTGATGAACTGGCGCGGCGAGGAGGTCTTCCACCACTGGGCCGCGAACATCTGGTGCTCGCCCACGCCGGTGGTGACCACCGCCTTGCCGCCGCACTTCTGCCAGATCCGCTCGATGACGTACTGCGGGAGCAGCTCGCCCCTGGGATCCTGGGTGTACTTGAGCGGGTGCTTCTCGCGCCACTCCGCCACCCGGGCCTTCCAGGCCGAGAGGTCGGCGCGCCCCTGGGCCTTGAAGGTGCGGCGCACCTCCTCGGTGAGCTGCGGCAGCAGCCGCTTCAGGTCGCCCACCAGCGGCACGGTGGCGGTCACCAGCTTGGAGATCTCGGCCGGATCCACGTCGAGGTGGATGATCTTGGCCTCGGGCGCGAAGGTGGAGAGCTTGCCGGTGACGCGGTCGTCGAAGCGGGCGCCCAGGCAGATGAGCAGGTCGGCGTTCTGCACCGTGTAGTTGGCGAACCTGGAGCCGTGCATGCCGAACATGGCGAGGCAGAGCGGGTGGGTCTCCGGGAAGGCCCCCTTGCCGTGCACGGTGGTCACCACCGGCGCGCCGAGCAGCTCGGCGAAGGCGAAGACCTCGTCGTGGGCGTTGGCGGTGCGCACCCCGCCGCCCAGGTAGACCACCGGCCGGGAGGCGGAGCGGATCAGCGCCGCCGCGTCCTTGAGCCGCGGCTCCTCCCGCTGGGGCGGGTGGTAGCCGGGGATGGAGACGGTCTCCGGGTACTCGAAGTCCAGCGGCATGTTGAGCACGTCCTTGGGGACGTCGACCAGCACCGGACCCGGACGGCCGGTGCGGGCGATGTAGAAGGCCTCCTTGAGGATGCGGGGCAGGTCGTTGACGTCGGTCACCAGCCAGTTGTGCTTGGTGATGGGCATGGTGATGCCGGTGATGTCCGCCTCCTGGAAGGCGTCGGTGCCGATGAGCGGAGAGGAGACGTTGGCGGTGATGGCCACCAGCGGCACCGAGTCCATGTAGGCGTCGGCGATGGCCGTCACCAGGTTGGTGGCGCCGGGGCCGGAGGTGCCCATGCACACGCCCACCTTGCCGGTGGCGTGGGCGAAGCCCTCGGCGGCGTGCCCGCCCACCTGCTCGTGGCGGATCAGCACCATCTTCACCTTCTCGCTGCCGTACATCGCGTCGTAGATGGGCAGGATGGTGCCGCCGGGCATGCCGAAGACCACCTCGACCCCCTCGGCCTCCAGGGCCCGCCGCACCGCCATCGCTCCCGTCATTCGCTCCGTGGCCATGTCGCTCCTCGTCCCGGCTGGTCGATGCTGCGTCGCGCCTCGTCCTCGAACCTATGCCCTCGACCGCCGCACCGCCTCGACGACGGCGGCGCCGGCCTGGGCGGTGCGCGCCGTCCCGCCCAGGTCCGGCGTGAAGACGCCGGCGTCGATGGCCGCGCCCACCGCCGCCTCCACCGCGCGGGCCTCGGTCTCCAGCCCCAGCGAGTGGCGCAGCAGCATGGCCACGCTCATGATGGTGCCGTACGGGTTGGCGACGCCCTGCCCCGCGATGTCCGGCGCCGAGCCGTGGATGGGCTCGTAGAGGCCGAGCGTGCCGGCCCCCAGCGAGGCGGAGGGGAGCAGGCCGATGGAGCCGGCCAGCACCGAGGCCTCGTCGGTGAGGATGTCGCCGAACATGTTCTCGGTGACCACCACGTCGAAGTCGGCCGGGCGCCGCACCAGCTGCATGGCGCAGCTGTCGACGAGCTGGTGCTCCAGCGCGCAGTCGGGGAACTCGGCCCGGACCACCCGCTCGGCCACGGCGCGCCAGAGCCGCGAGGTCTCCAGCACGTTGGCCTTGTCCACGCTGGTGATCTTCTTGCGGCGGCCCTGCGCCAGCCGGCCGGCCACCCGCACCACCCGCTCCACCTCCTCCACGGAGTAGGTGCAGACGTCGGAGGCGGTGGTCTCGGTGCGCCGCTTCTCGCCGAAGTAGATGCCGCCGGTGAGCTCCCGCACCACCATCATGTCCACGCCGACCAGCAGCTCCGGCTTGAGCGGCGAGGCCCCGGCCAGCCTGGGGTTGACCGTCACCGGCCTCAGGTTGGCGAAGAGCCCCAGCTCCTTGCGGAGCGCCAGCAGCCCCTGCTCCGGCCGGACCGGCGCCGAGGGGCCCCAGCGCGGGCCGCCGATGGCGCCGAAGAGGATGGCCGCCGAGGCGCGGCACAGCGCCAGCGTCTGCGGCGGCAGCGGCGCGCCGGTGGCGTCGATGGCCGCGCCGCCCACCAGCGCCTCGGTGAGCTCGAAGTCGTGGCCGAAGCGAGCCGCCACGGCGCGCAGCACCGCCGCGCCCTCGCGCGCCACCTCGGGACCGATGCCGTCGCCGCCCAGGACCGCCAGGCGCGCCTTCACCGGGATCGCTCGTAGGCCGCGATGGCGTCGGCCTGGGCCAGCAGGTAGCCGAGCTCGTCCACCCCGTTGAGGAGGCAGTGGCGGCTGAACCCGTCGATGGGGAAGCTCACCGCCCGCCCGTCCGGGAGGGTCACGGTCTGGGCCGTCAGGTCGATGCGCACCGGCGCGCCCGGCGCGGCCAGCAGCGCGGCGTGGCTGGCGGCGTCGACGACGACGGGGAGCAGGCCGTTCTTGAGGGCGTTGTTCCTGAAGATGTCGGCGATGCGGGTGGAGATGACGGCCCGGAAGCCGAAGTCGTGGAGCGCCCAGGGGGCGTGCTCGCGCGAGGAGCCGCAGCCGAAGTTGTCGCCCGCCACCAGCACGGCACAGCCCAGCGCCTCGGGCCGGTTGAGCACGAAGCCGGGCACCGGCGAGCCGTCCGCCGCGTAGCGCCAGTCGGCGAAGGCCGCCTTCCCCAGACCGGCCTTGTCGGTGACCTTGAGGAAGCGCGCCGGGATGATCTGGTCGGTGTCGATGTTCTCCCGGGGGAGGACCACCGTGCGGCTCTCGATGATGCGGATGGGGTTCATGGGCCGCCCTCCACCAGGCGCCGGGGATCGGCCACCGCGCCGGCCACCGCCGCCGCCGCCGCCGTGGCCGGGCTGGCCAGCAGCGTCCGGCCGCCGGCCCCCTGCCGCCCCTCGAAGTTCCGGTTGGAGGTGGAGACGCAGTACTGGCCGCGCTCGATGCGGTCGCCGTTCATGGCGATGCACATCGAGCAGCCCGGCTCGCGCCACTCGGCTCCGGCGTCGCGCACCACGCGGTCCAGCCCCTCGGCCTCGGCCTGCCGCTTGACGAGCTGCGAGCCGGGGACCACCAGGGTGCGCACCTTCACCTTGCGCCCCTTCAGCACCGCCGCCGCCTCGCGCAGGTCCTCGAGCCGGCCGTTGGTGCAGGAGCCCACGAAGACCACGTCGACGGGCTGCCCCAGGATGGGCCGGCCCGCGGTGAGCCCCATGTAGCGGAGCGCCCCCTCCAGCGAGGCGCGCGCGCCCGCGTCGGCCTCGGCGGCCGGGTCGGGCACGGTGGCCGTGATCGCGATGGCCTGGCCAGGGTTGGTGCCGAAGGTGATCATGGGCTCCAGCGCCGCCGCGTCGATGGAGAGCTCCCGGTCGTAGCGGGCCTCCGCGTCGCTGGGCAGCGCGCGCCAGCGCGCCACCGCCGCGTCCCAGGCCGAGCCCACCGGCACGCGTGGCCGCCCGGCCAGCCACTTGAAGGTGGTGTCGTCGGGCGCCACCATGCCGGCGCGGGCGCCCGCCTCGATGGACATGTTGCAGAGGGTCATGCGCGCCTCCATGGAGAGGGCGCGCACCGTCGGGCCCAGGTACTCGATGACGTGGCCGGTGCCGCCGCCGACGCCGAGCCGGGCGACGATGGCCAGCACCAGGTCCTTGGCGCCGACGCCGGGAGCCAGCGCCCCGTCGACGCGGACCGCCAGCGTCCTGGGGCGGCGCTGCAGCAGGCACTGGGTGGCCAGCACGTGGCCCACCTCGGAGGTGCCGATGCCGAAGGCCAGCGCCCCGAAGGCGCCGTGGGTGGCGGTGTGGCTGTCGCCGCAGACCACCGTCATCCCCGGCTGGGTGGCCCCCATCTCAGGGCCGAAGACGTGGACCACGCCCTGCGCCGCCGTGCCGAGCCTGTGGAGCTCGACGCCGAAGTCGGCGCAGTTGCGGATGAGCTGGTCCACCTGCGCCTCGGCCTGGGCGTCGGCGAAGGGGAAGCGGCCGTCCGCGCGGCGGGGCAGCGTCGGCGTGGAGTGGTCCATGGTGGCCAGCGTCCGGTCGGTGCGGCGGACCTGGAGCCCCCGCTCGCGCAGCAGCGAGAAGGCCTGCGGGCTGGTCACCTCGTGGACCAGGTGCAGGTCGACGTAGAGCACGGCCGGCACGTCGGCCGACTCGGGGCGCACCAGGTGGGCGTCCCAGACCTTCTCGAGCAGCGTGCGGGCGGCGCGGCCGCCGTCCTGGGCGGCGCTCATCAGGGCGACCCCAGGTCTGCGCGGGCGGCCTCCGGCGGGGCCACCTTGAGCGCGATGCGGTTGACCACGTCGAGGAAGGCGCGGGCGCTCCCCTCGATGATGTCGGTGGAGAGGGCCCGGCCGCGGTAGACGCCGGTGGGGTGCTCCACCTCGATGGAGACCTCGCCCTGGGCGTCCTCGCCGGTGGAGACGCTGGCGACCTGGTAGTCGCGCAGCTTCACCGTGAAGCCGGTCACCTTCTCGATGGCCTTGAAGACGGCGTCGACCGGACCGTCGCCGGAGGCCACCGCCTGCAGCCTCTCGCCGGCGGCGTTCTTGAGGGAGACCGAGGCCACCGGGAGCGTGCCGGTGCCGGAGGTGGTGGAGAGGGCCTCCAGCTCCCAGGCCACGGTCCCCTTCCCCAGGATCTGGCCGTGCACCACCAGCGCCTCGATGTCGGCGTCGTAGATGTCCTTCTTCTTGTCGGCCAGCACCTTGAAGTCGATGAAGACCTGCTCGACGGCCGCGTCGGCCAGCTGGTAGCCCAGCGCCACCAGCCGCTCCTTGAGGGCGTGCCGCCCGGAGTGCTTGCCCAGGACCAGCTGGCTCCTGGCGAAGCCGACCTCCTCGGGCTTCATGATCTCGTAGGTCTCGCGGTGGGTCAGCATGCCGTGCTGGTGGATGCCGGCCTCGTGGGCGAAGGCGTTCTGCCCCACGATGGCCTTGTTGCGCTGCACGTGCAGGCCGGTCACCTGGGCCACCAGGCGGCTGGTGGGGTAGAGCCGCTCGGTCTTGACGCCGTGGCTGAGCTTGAGGACGTCGTGGCGCGTCTTGCACGCCATGACGATCTCCTCCAGCGAGGCGTTGCCGGCCCGCTCGCCGATGCCGTTGATGGTGCACTCCACCTGGCGGGCGCCCTCCATCACCCCGGCCAGCGAGTTGGCCACCGCCAGCCCCAGGTCGTTGTGGCAGTGGACCGAGATGACGGCCTTCTCGATGCCGCGCACGTGCTTCCTGAGGTGGCGGATGGTCTCGGCGTAGGTGGAGGGCAGCGCGTAGCCCACCGTGTCCGGGATGTTGACGGTGGTGGCGCCGGCCTCGATGGCCCGCTCCACCACCTCCACCAGGAAGTCGAGCTCGGTGCGGGCCGAGTCCTCGGCGGAGAACTCCACGTCGTCGAACTTCTCGCGCGCCATCTTCACGCCTTCGACGGCCCGGCGGACGATCTCCTCCTTGACCATCTTGAGCTTGAAGTCGCGGTGGATGGGGCTGGTGGCCAGGAAGACGTGGCAGCGGCCGCGCGGCGCGTCCTTGAGCGCCTCCCAGGAGGCGGCGATGTCCCCCTTGCTGCAGCGCGAGAGGCTGCACACGATGGGCCCGTCCACCTCGCGCGCCACGGCGCGGATGGACGCGAGGTCGCCCGGCGAGGCGGCGGCGAAGCCGGCCTCGATGACGTCCACGCCCAGGTCGCGCAGCGCGCGCGCCACCTGGACCTTCTGCTCCAGGTTCATCGAGGCGCCGGGGGACTGCTCCCCGTCGCGCAGGGTGGTGTCGAAGATGACGATGCGGTCCGGGCCGGCGGTGCTCACGTTCGGTTGCCTCGTTGTTTCAGGGGCTTGCGTGCTGGAGACGATGTAGGGCCGGGTAGTGTAGCAGAGGGGGTCGGCATGGCAACACCTCGGGCTCCGGGCGAGGACCGACGGAGGGCGGCTCAGTACGGCGGCCGGGCCTCGCGCCCGAGGAGCTCCAGCATCGCCTCCAGGCTCATGGTCTTCAGGTCCTCGCCGCCGCGCCGGCGCGGCGCCACGCCCTGCGCCTCGACCTCCTTCTCCCCGATGACGAGGGCGTAGGGGATCTTGGCCAGCTCGGCGTTGCGGATCTTGGCCCCGAGCTTGTCGGAGGAGTCGTCGAGCTCGACGCGCCAGCCGGCCGCCACCAGCCGCTGGTGGACCTCGCGCCCCCAGGCGTCGAAGCGCTCGGAGACCATGAGGATGCGCGCCTGCACCGGCGCCAGCCAGGCCGGGAAGGCGCCGGCGTAGTGCTCGGTGAGGATGGCGATGAACCGCTCGAAGGAGCCGTAGATGGCCCGGTGGATCACCACCGGCCGGTGCTCGGCGTTGTCGGCGCCCACGAAGGTGAGGTCGAACCGCTCCGGCGCCGCGTAGTCGAGCTGGATGGTGCAGGTCTGCCACTGCCGGCCCAGCGAGTCGGTCACGGTGAAGTCGATCTTGGGGCCGTAGAAGGCGCCGTCGCCGGGGTTGAGCTCCCACGGCAGGCCGGTCTGCTCGAGCGCCGCCTGGAGCGCCCCCTCCGCCTTGTCCCAGAGCGCGTCGTCGCCGATGCGGTCCTCCTGGCTGGGCGGGCGGGTGGCGAACTTGAGCCCGAACTCGAGCCCGAAGGCGCCGTACACCGTCTTCATCAACGCCACGATGCGCAGCACCTCGTCGGCGATCTGCGACTCCATCAGGTAGATGTGCGAGTCGTCCTGCTCGAACTGGCGCACCCGGGTCAGGCCGCCCAGCGAGCCGGAGGCCTCGTTCCGGTGGAGCGCGTCGGTGGTGTAGTAGCGCAGGGGCAGCTCGCGGTAGGAGCGGCGCGCCATCCCGTAGATGAGGTGGTGCGACGGGCAGTTCATGGGCTTCAGCGAGAAGGAGCACCGCTCCTCCAGCGGCAGCGCCTCGTCCGACTCGCCGTCCACCACCAGGAACATGTTCTTCCGGTACGGGCCCCAGTGGCCGCTCTGCTCCCAGAGCCGCTTGTTGAAGAGCAGCGGCGTCTTCACCTCCTGGTAGCCGTTGGCGTTGACGAGGTGGCGCATGGCCTCCTCGAGCACGTTGTAGAGCGTGGTGCCGGCCGGCAGCCAGAAGGGCGAGCCCGGGGCGTACTCGTGGAAGGCGAAGAGGCCGAGCGCGGGGCCGAGCTTGCGGTGGTCGCGCTTCTTCACCTCCTCCAGCTTGGCGAGGTGGGCGTCGAGCGCCTTCCTGTCGAAGAAGGCGGTGCCGTAGACCCGCTGGAGCATGGCGTTCCTGGAGTCGCCCCGCCAGTAGGCGCCGGCCACGCTGAGCAGCTTCACCACGCCGATGCGCCCGGTGGAGGGCCCGTGCGGCCCGAGGCAGAAGTCGACCCAGTCGCCGTGGCGGTAGAGGGTGAGCGTGGTGGCCCCCTTCTGCACGATGCCCTTCACGATCTCGACCTTGTACGTCTCGCCGAGCCCCTCGAAGAGCGCGATGGCCACCTCGGGGGTGACCTCCTCGCGCACGAAGGGATGGTCGGCCTTGATGGCCTCGTTGGTGGCCTTCTCGATCCGCTCCAGGTCCTCGGGCCCGAACGGCGTGGGGCGGGCGAAGTCGTAGTAGAAGCCCTCCTCGATGGACGGGCCGATGGTGACCTGCGTGCCCGGGTAGAGCTTCTGCACCACCGAGGCCATGACGTGCGCCGCGTCGTGGCGCGCCACCTCCAGCGCCTCGGGGTTCCTGGTGGTCACCACCTCCAGCTTCACGTCGCGGTCGAGCGGGCGGGAGAGGTCCACCGCCACGCCGTCGAGCTTGGCGACGTAGGCCGCCTTGGCCAGGCCGGCTCCGATGGAGAGCTTCACGAAGTCGAGGACGGTGGTGCCGCGCGCCGTCTCCTTCTGGCTGCCGTCTGGGAGGGTCACCGTGACGAGGTCGGACATGCGCTGCGGCTCCTGTGGCCCGAACAAAGAGGCCAGCCGCGTGGGCTGGCCGTGGTGCGGGCGGGCCGCGAGTTTGTAACGCAGGGCGGCGCGGGGGTGCAAGGAAGGGGTTCGGGGGTCGGAGGCGGGGTGCCGGTCGGGGTGCCGGTCGGGGTGCCGGTCGGGGTGCCGGTCGGGGTGCCGGTCGGGGTCGGGGTCGGGGTCGGGGTCGGGGTCGGGGTCGAGGTCGGGGTCGAGGTCGGGGTCGGGGTCGAGGTCGGGGTCGGGGTCGGACCATCGCCCACGCGCCGCGGGTCCTGGCTTTGGCACGCTCGTGCCGGGCTGCGCCCGTCACTGCGCGTGCGCCGGGGTGCTGGGTGCGGCTTGCGGGCTGGGATGGCGGGGCCTGGGCCGTTCGTGTCGCGCTCCTTCTCGGGGGTGAAAGGAGCGCGACATGAACGGCGCAATCGGCACTCGCAGGTCTTCCAGCACCTCCTTCTCCAGCACCTCCTTCTCCAGCACCTCCTTCTCCGGTACCTCCTCCTCCGGTAGCTCACTCCCGGCCACGGGTCTCCAGCCGGTCTCCGGTCCCGTCGTCCTCCCTCACCACAAGCTCATCGCATACTCGGTGGCGCTCGAGCTGCTGGCGGCGGTGCGGGCCGCCCAGGT
>JANNKC010000429.1:0-11351 GCA_031396105.1 Anaeromyxobacter sp. | reverse complement strand
CCGCCAGGCACGGCGGCGCCGCGACCTACTTCTTCGCCGCCGCCGGCGCCCCCTACGTCACCGTCAACGACGACGACGCCGGCAACCGCGCCGGCCTCACCCTCGACACCATCTTCTCCGAGATGACCTCCTACGCCGAGGAGAGCGTCCACACCTGGATGAAGTCCTTCGGCAAGCTCACCGCCGACAACGGCATCAAGATGGTGGCCTACGAGGGCGGACAGCACCTCTACGGCACCGGCTCCACCGAGGCCAAGCTCGCCGCCCAGCTCGACCCGCGCATGAAGGACGTCCTCCTCCTCAACTACGCCAACTGGTACGCCTCGGGCGGCGACCTCTTCGTCCACTACAGCCTCTGCTCCGGCTGGAACCGCTACGGCGCCTGGGGCCTCTCGTCCGACATCTCCTCCGAGGCCACGCCGAAGTGGGAGGCCATCGCAGCGCTCGCCGCCTCGCCTCAATAGGCTGGGAGACGGTCCCCGGACCGATCACGGCGGCCCTGGTCGTCCCCGCTGCGGGGCGGCCGGGGCCGCGCCGTCTGCGGCGCGCGCCGCGAGGTTCATGGGCCGGCGGCCACCGGCCCGGCGGCCTCGAAGAGCGCCGCCAGCTTGGCGGCCTCCCGGCCGGCGTCGTGGTGTGCCGAAACCAGCGCCGCCCCGGCGCGGCCCATCTCCTGGAGCCGCGCGGGGTCGGCGGCCAGCGCCGCCCGCATGGCCGTCACCAGCCCCTCGACCGAGCCGGCCGGAACCAGCCACCCGGTGACCCCGGACTCGACCAGTTCCGGGGTCCCGGCCAGGGCGCTGGTGATGACCGGCCGTCCCAGCGCCAGGGCCTCCATCACCACCACCGGCAGCCCCTCGGCGAAGCTCGGGAGCACCAGCGCGCGGGACGCCAGGATGGCCTCCCGCACCTGCGCGCCGTTCATCCACCCCGCCAGCCGGACCTGCGCCGTGAGCCCGAGGCGCCCGATGAGCGCCTCGATGGGAGCCCGCAGGGGCCCATCGCCGGCCAGCACGAGCTCGAAGGGCACGCCCTCGCGCGCCAGCAGGCCGGCCGCCTCCAGCAGCAGCAGGTGGCCCTTCTGCTCGCTCAGGCGCGCCACGCAGACCAGCCGCGGCGCCGGCGGGACGGGCGTGAGCGGCGCGCGCAGGAGGTCGTCGCCGAGCCCGCAGCGGACCACGTGGAGCTTGGGCCAGTCGTCGTGCCGCGCCCAGCGGAAGAGCTGGCTGCGGCCAAAGCTGCTGATGGCCACCACGAAGGCGGCGCGGTGCACCTTCTCCTCGAGGTTCAGGAACTGGGGCTTGTCGAACTCCTCCGGCCCGTGGACCGTGAAGCTGAAGGGGGGCCCGCCCAGCTCATGGCAGAGCGCGGCCACCGCCGCGGGGTTGGTGCCGAAGTGGGCGTGCAGGTGCTGGGCGCCGGCCCTCTGGAGCCAGCCCGCCAGCACGCTGGCCTCGGCCAGGTAGATGAGGTGGCGCAGGAGCCCGCGGTCCGAGCGCCATCCCAGGGCGACGGCCAGCCGGAGGGCGCGGGCGAACGCCAGCGGGTGGCGCAGCGCCATCCCGACCGTGGCCGCCAGGTGGCCAGACACGCCCGCCTCGAGGACGATGCGGGTCCGCGCCTGCTCCTGGGTGTACTCCACCGAGACCGCCTCGTCCGCCGCGGGCTGGACGCTGAAGCGCAGCACCTCGACCCCTCGAGCCTCGAGCGCCCGGATCTCGCGCAGGATGAAGCTGTGGCTGGTGCGCGGGTACTGGTTGACGAGGTAGGCCACCTTCACCGGGCCACCCTCCAGTCGACCAGGCGGCGCCGGCGCCCCAGCGCCGTGAACGCCAGGAACTGCAGCAGGCCGATGGCCTGCGGGAGCTTGGCGAGCACCGTGAACCCGGCCAGGAGCCGGGCGTCGCGCGGCGCGTCGCCGGCCTGCACGGCCCGGCGGTAGATCCGACCGGCCAGCACCGGCCAGCCCGCCAGCAGGAGGAGGCTGGCGCCCCGGGTCGGCCAGGCGAGGAGCAGCGCGCCGGCCGGGACGAGCACCCCCCAGAAGACGATGCTCCGGGTCTCCCGGACCCAATGGCGCTCGGGCGGCGCGCCGTGGAGCGCGGCCCCCTCGGCATAGGCCCAGCCGGCGCGGACCGCGCGCCTCCACCACTGCCCGAAGCGGGTCATGTCGGCGTCGTGGAGGACCATGTCGCGATCGGCGCGGACGATGCCCCACCCCAGCCCGCGCAGCCGGACGCAGAGCTCCGGCTCCTCCCCGGCGATGAGGCCGGGCGCGAAGCCACCGGCCTGGCGGAACGCCGCCACGCGCATCATGGCGTTGCCACCGCAGCTCCGCGACGGCCCCGGCGCGGCCCGCCACTCCAGGTCGCACAGGCGGTTGTAGATGGAGCGCTCCCGCTCACGCTCACGCACCCCGCCGCAGATCACCGCGATGCCGGGGCCCGCCTGGAGCGCGCTGGCGCCCTCCTCCAGCCAGCCCGGCAGGAGCTCGCAGTCGCCGTCCAGGAACTGCACCAGCTCGGCGGCCGGCTGCAGCTCCATGGCCCGCGCGAAGCCGAGGTTGCGCGCCCGGGCCGCGGTGAACGGCACCGCCGGGTCGAGCACCACCACCGCGGCCCCCCGCCCCTGCGCCAGGGTGGTGCTCCCATCGGTCGAGCCGGAGTCGACGTACACGACCGCGCCGGCCCCGGTGACGGCGTCCAGGCAGCGGGCCAGCCGGGCCCCCTCGTTCCGTCCGATGACCACCACGGCCGGCGGGCTCACGGCAACCCACCGCGGTGGAGGGCGCTCTCGCGGACGAAGGCGCGGAGGAGCCCCGGCGCCGACCCTCGAGGGCGGCCGAGCACGCGCATCCGGGCGCGCCAGAGCAGGTGGCCGCAGATCCAGGCCAGGTCGGCCAGGACGGCGTAGGCCAGGCCGAAGCTCTTGACGAAGTAGCGGTGGCGGGACTCGAAGACGTAGGTCGGGATCTTCTGGGCCACGTCGCTGGGATCGATGCCGGTGGCGCGCCCCACCAGGTGGACCACCCGGCTCCGTGGCTCCTGCCAGCACTCCCACCCGGCGCGGGCGGCGCGGAGGCACAGGTCGACCTCCTCGTAGTAGAGGAAATAGCCCTCGTCGAGCAGGCCAACCGACTCGAACACCTCGCGGCGCACCAGCATGCTGGCGCCGGAGACCCAGTCGACGCGGCTGGCGGCGGTGGGCACCGGCATCACCGTGGCCCAGGGCGCCAGCAGCCTGGCCACCAGGCCCAGGCGCAGCTCCCGCTCGAACTCGGTGAGGGCGCGGTGGAACCTGAACGCCGACGGCTGCGCCGTCCCGTCCGGATCCTCCAGCCGGCTCCCCACGATCCCGGTGCGCGGCTGGAGCGCGGCGCTGTCGAGGAGGGCGCGCAGCGCGCCCGGACGGACGTAGGTGTCCGGATTGAGGAGCAGGAACCAGTCCGGCGCATCGGCCGCCTGGAGCAGGGGGCGGAGCCCGGCGTTGTTGCCGGCCGAGAACCCTCCGTTGCGCGGTGCGGCCTGCACCACCGCCCAGCTCCCCCACCCCCCGGCGGCGATGGCACCGCCGAGGCGCTCCAGCGATCCGTCGCCGGACAGGTTGTCGACCACCACCACGCGGGTGCCGGCGATCCCGGCCACCTCGGGCTCGAGGGACCGGAGGCAGTCGACCACCAGCTCGGCGGTCCGGTAGTTGACGATGACGACGGCGAGCCTAGGGCGCATCTCCCCACCCTTGGCCAGCCGGCGCCGCCGGCACGGCCGGGACCGGCGGGCGCCAGGAGGTGGCCCGCTGGGCCGGCGCCGCCACACCGGGAGCGGCCCGCCTCGCCGGCGATCTCCTGGCCGCCCGGGTGGCCAGCCACAGGGAGACGAGCGCTCCGGCGATGGCCAGGGCGGCCGGGGTGGCCATGGTGTTGAGCAGGTCGTCCACCAGGCCGATGAGCCCCACCGCCCCCAGCGCCGCCGCGGCCGCCACGCCCCGCTCGGCCCAGTGACGCGCTGGCGCCGCGCGCAGCAGCAGGAGCGTGGGCAGCCCGAGCACCAGCCAGAGGGCGACCAGCCCGACCAGGCCGCTCTCACCGAGCGTGATGACCCACAGGCTGTCGGTGACCGAGACGTCGCGACCCGACTCGTCGTGGATGCGAGCCCGCCCCCACCGCCCCCACCCGACCCAGGGGCGCTGCAGCGCCTTGGCGGTCAGCTCCGTCTCGTTCTCGACCCGGAACTGGACCGACTGGGCGCGGTCCGCGGCGATGCTGCCGGAGGCGGCGGCGACCAGCTCCGTTCCGCTCCACCCGGCGAGCCGCGCCGCGCAGTAGGCGGGCGGGACCGCCACCAGCAGCAGGACCAGGGCCGGGGTCCGCAGCCATCGCGTCCCCTCCAGGACCGCCGCCCCGACCAGCAGCAGCGCGACGGCGCCCGTGGACTTGCAGAGGAGCGTGGTGACGCCGAGGGCGACCGCGGCGGCGCCCATCGGCAGCCCGGCCACGGCCCGACGGGCGCCGGTTCGCCACAGCCAGTAGGCGACCAGCGTGGCCGAGGCCATGAAGAGCGCGACCATGAGCCCGTGGTTCATGAAGACGGTGGGACGGTACCCGCCGAACCGGATGTTCTGGCCGAAGGCGGCGGAAGCGCTGAACCCGTAGACCTGGCGGTGGAGCTGCGGGCTCATCCGGATCTCCCAGAGACAGAGCGGGACGTAGACCAGCCCGGCCACCACCAGCGCGCCGGCGAAGTCGGCCAGCCCTTCCCGGTCCCCGAGGTAGAGCCGCCCGAGCAGGTAGGGCCCCCCGTACACCAGCACCGACGAGAAGAGCGCCGACAGCCCTTCGTAGGCCCCCAGCCCGTTGCTGGTCGCCGCGAGGTACGGCACGGTGCACAGGACCAGCATGGGCAGGTCGAGCGGACCGAGCCGGAGCCCGCGCCACCGGCGCGCGTCGAGCACCAGGCTCAGGGCGAGCACCACCCCGGCGACGAACATCGTCTTGGTCTTCAGCAGCGGGACGTCGGCGAAGGCGTCGAAGACCGGGAGGAACAGCGTCCCGCCGAGCAGCGCGGCCAGCATCCCGCGCCGGGCGCCGAGGACGAGGAAGCACCCGCCGGCGCCCAGGACGAATCCGGCCAGCGCGAAGGCAAGGAACCCATTGGGCTGTCCCATCGTCCGGTACGCTCCTCCAGCCCCCGAAAGGTAACGGCGTCCTACCGTACTCACCGCGATCCGGCGGGCTCATCGGGGTCAGGACCCGAGGCGGGTGACGCACGACGAGCTGCGCGGCCGACGCGCTCCGTGAAGGGCGCTTCGCGGCGCCGCCGCCGTGGCTACCTTTTTCGGGTAACGGGGAGAGGTCGTTCCCGACGTGGAGATGGTCGTTGGAGCTTCCTGGCGGTGACGCGAGCCCGGAGTCGACCCACCCGGCGTCCGGCCCCACCGTGGGGAGCTGGCTTCGCTACGCGCTCGGTGCCGCACGCCGGCGGACGGTCCTCTCCGTCGCAGTCTTCCTGGCCGGCGTCGTCGCGGCCCTGGTCTACTACCGGCTGAGCACCCCCATGTACCGGGTCGAGACCCGGATCCTGGTGCAGAACCAGGGGCTCGGCTCGCTGGGCCGGGGTGTCGCGCCGGACGATGCGCCGACCCGCTCGGTCTTCGACCTGGTCCACCGTCGCGAGAACCTGCTCGCCCTGCTCACCCACGCCGGCGTGAGTCCCGACCCGTCCGAGAGTCCAGGGGACGGGGTCCCCGGGTTCCTGGCGAGGAGCCTGTCCAGCCTGGCGGGCGGCGCCAGCACGCCCGAGGACCCGATCGACGCGCTGGTCCGCCGGCTCGACAAGGCGCTCACCGTCGCCGCGGTGGACGGCACCCTCACCATCGCCGTCGACTGGCCGCATGCCGGCCAGGCCTTCAGGCTGGTCGACGGCGCGCTGCAGAACTTCCTGGAGGACCGCCACGTCCAGGAGATCACCATGGCCGACGAGGCCGTCTCGCTGCTGCAGCCGCGCGTGGCGGCGCTGCGAGAGCAGGTGGACCGGGTGAGCGACGAGGTGCGCCAGGCGGCCGACGGCGAGGCGTTGCGCCGCGCCGACCGCAAGGTCCTGATCGCGCTCCCCGGCGAGCCGAACGAGGACCTGATCCAGCTCCGGGCCAATCTGGAGTCCAAGGAGCGGGCCATCCGCGACGTGGAGGAGATCCGGCGGCGGCGGCAGACGGACCTCCAGTCGCAGCTGGACGCCCAGCGCGCGGTCCTCTCCGACGCCCACCCCACCATCATCGGCCTGCGCCAGGACCTCGCCGCGCTGTCTCGGGACTCGCCGCAGATCGTGGTGCTCCGGGACGAGGCGCGGAAGATCCGGCAGGACTACGCCGTGCGCCAGGCCCAGAACCCCGGCCGCGCCAGGACCACCCAGAACCTCGCGCCGGGCGTCGCCTATCGCGGGGTGACCACCCCGGTCGAGGACAACGAGCGGGTCCGCCAGGCCCGCTTCCAGCACCAGCAGATGGCCGACCGGCTGAACGTGGCGATGCTGGAGCGGGACGCCGCCGGTGCCGCCTTCAAGTACCGCTACGTGGTCAGCTGGCCGGCCGAGCTCCCCCGTAACCCGACCAGCCCCAGCGCCGTCAAGGTCTTCGGCCTGGGCTTCCCGGGCTCGCTCCTGCTCGCGCTCTTCGCGGCGGCGGCGCTGGAGTGGCGCCGTGGGCGCATCGTCGAGCGCTGGCAGCTCCGGCAGCTGGGGCTGCCCATCCTGGCGGACCAGGGCCGGAGGTGAGCCCCGCGGCGGTGGTGGACACCGTCCTCGGGCTGGCGGCCCTGCCGGTGCTGGTGGCCTGCCTCTACCTGGGCCTGCTGACCCTCTTCTCCGGCCGCCGCGCGGCGGCGCCCGCCGCATCCGACCCGGCCACCCGCTTCGAGGTGCTGGTGCCGGCCCACGAGGAGGAGTCCGGGATCGGCCGGACCGTGGCCAGCGTCCTGGCCGTCGACTACCCGCGGACGCTGCTGCGCGTGACGGTGGTGGCCGACAACTGCACCGACCGGACCGCCGCCTTCGCGCGGGAGGCGGGGGCCCGCGTGCTGGTGCGCACCGATGCCGACCACCGGGGCAAGGGCCGCGCGCTCGCCTTCGCCTTCGAGCACCTGCTCGAGGAGGGCTTCGCCGACGCCGTGGTGGTGGTGGACGCCGATGCCGTGGTCAGCCCCGGCCTGCTGCGTGCCTTCGCCTCGCGCCTGGAGCTGGGCGCCGCCGCCGTCCAGGCCGACAACGCGGTCCTCAACCCCGACGACTCCTGGCGGACGCGGCTGATGGCCATCGCCCTGGGGAGCTTCCACCGGCTCCGCTTCGGCGCCCGCGAGCGGCTCGGCCTCTCCTGCGGGCTGCGAGGCAACGGCATGTGCCTCTCGCGCCGCCTGCTGCTCGAGGTCCCGCACACGGCCACCTCCCGCGCCGAGGATCTCGAGTACGGCTTGATGGTCGCCGAGGCGGGGCACCGGGTCCACTACGCGGAGGAGGGGCAGGTCCTGAGCGCCATGGTGAGCGCGGAGAAGTCGGCGCGGTCGCAGCGGCGCCGCTGGGAGGAGGGCCGGAAGGAGCTGGCCCGGCGCCACGGGCCGCGCCTGCTGGCCAGGGCCCTGACCCGCCGCGACGCCCGCCTCCTCGACGTGGCGCTGGACCTGCTGGTGCCGCCGCTCTCGAACCTGGCGGCCGGCGCCGCCGGCGGCCTCGCTCTGGCCCTCCTCCTCAGCCTGGTCTGGCGTCCCCTGCCGGCGTCGCTGCTGCTCTGGGGCTTCAGCCCGCCGCTGCTGGCCGCCTACGTGCTGCGCGGCTGGGCGCTCTCGGGGACCGGCCGGCGCGGCCTCCAGGACCTGCTCATCCACGCCCCGGCCTACGCTGCCTGGAAGCTGGCGCTGCGGCTGCGAAGCCCCGCCAGCGGCCCGGAGGAGTGGGTGCGCACGCATCGGGAGTGACGGCCCCAGCGCGCGGCCGGGGCCGGGACCCGGCCCGGTCGGCTCAGAGGAGCAGCAGGCAGCCGGCGATGCGCTCCGGGCCGATGAGGTCGATGGTCTCGCGGGCGGCCGCCAGCCGGGTCCGCCCCAGCTCGATGCAGATCACCACCACGTCGGCCTCGCGCGCCACGGCGACGCCGAGCGGCTCGGCCACCACGGACGGGATGGCGACCACGAGCTGGTCCGGCGTGGCCGGGCCCGCGCCGTCGCGTGGGAGCCCGGTCGCGGCGATGCGCCGGACCAGCTGGGCCGCGGTGTCGTAGTCGAGCCGCTCCACCACCAGGGCGCCCACCGGCGCGAGCCGGAGCCGGCGCCCCACCTCGGCCAGCGACTCGGCCGCGGCGGAGGCCGAGCCGCTCTCGTCGGCCGGCACCAGCACCACCGACCTCCAGGTGCGGCGCGAGAGCGCGAACCAGAGCTCCTGGCTCTCGCGGCCCGGCGAGGCCAGCGCCGGGGCCGGCGCCGCGGGGCGCTCGGCGGTCATGTTCGTCACGGATCCGTTCATCGAACGTTCACTCCCCGTCGTCGAGGCGCCACGCTGGTGAAGCTAGCCACCGGCGCGCGCCGCGGTAAGGCCCCTCCATTCCCGCCCAGGCGGCGAGCGAGACCCCGGCCCGCGCGCCATCTTCCGAGGATGCCGTCTCCAGCGCCCCTCGCGCGTGCCGCGCCGCCCGGCGAGGGCGCCCGGACCACGGCGGGCCTGCGGGTCCGCTTCGGCCACCTCTGGGTCGATGCCTTGACCTTCACCGGCGCGCTCGATCGAATCGTGGCGCTGGTGCAGTCCGGGGCCGGCGGGAGCGTCTTCACGCCGAACCTGGACCACGTGGTGACCGCGGAGGACGACCTCTCCTTCCGCGCCGCCTGCGCCTCGGCGGACCTCTCGGTGGCCGACGGCCAGCCGCTGGTGTGGGCCTCGCGCCTGCTGGGCGCCCGGCTGCCCGAGAAGGTCTCCGGCTCGGACCTGGTCTGGCCGCTCATGCAGCGGGCGGCCCAACTCGGTTGGCGCGTCTACCTCCTCGGCGGCGCGCCCGGCGTCGGCGAGGCGGCGGCGGAGCGGCTCACGCGGGAGCTGGGCGTCTGCATCGTCGGGGTGGACGCCCCGGCCATCCCCCTCGACGCGCACGACGGGGCGCCGGACCCGGCCCTGGAGCGTGCCCGGGCGGCCCGCCCCGACCTCGTCCTGGTGGCCCTGGGGTCTCCCAAGCAGGAGCGCTGGATCCATCGCGCCCTGCCCAGGCTGCGCCCCGCGGTGGCCATCGGGGTGGGCGCCTCGCTCGATTTCGTGACCGGGCGGGTGAAGCGGGCGCCGCGGTGGATGTCGCGGTCGGGGCTGGAGTGGCTCTACCGGCTCTGGCAGGAGCCACGCCGCCTGGCGGTCCGGTACCTCTGGAAGGACCCGCGCTTCCTAGCGGTCCTCCTTCGGACCGCCTTCGGCCCCAGGGCGGAGCGGATCCAGCACCTCTGAGGGCTTGGGAGGAGCCGGCACGTTGGGCCGGCGGGTGTGCGCCGCCAGCGACAGGAAGGCGTGCCAGTCGACGGTCTGCGTGAAGAAGCGGGGCTGCACCTGCATCAGTCCGCGCACGCCGGCGGCCACGTCGACCATCTCGCCCAGGGCCCTGCTCACCTGGAGGCCGCCTCCCCAGACCTGGTCTCCCCGCTGGTCGCCCTCCAGCACCCGCCCGCCCGAGGCGTTGCCCTCGATGCGCCACGCCGGGCTGGGCGCCGCCGCCAGCAGGGCGGCGATGCCGAACCGCTGGGGCACCGCCCCGGTCACCCGGTCGACGAAGGGGGCGACGGTGAAGGCCAGGCTGCCCTGCAGCTTGAGCCCAGCCAGCCGCCCGTCGTAGCCCGCTCCCACCTCGGCGGTCGGCAGGAGGCGCCCGGAGGTCACCCCGTCGACGCGCTGCTCGGCCACCGCGGCCCCGCCGCCCGCCCAGAGCCGCACCTCCCGGGAGACCTCGCGCCGCCAGGTCTCGGTGAGCAGCGCGATGTCGACGCGCTGGCCGCTGGAGAAGTCGGCGTAGGTGACGTCCAGGACCGACGCCAGCACGTCATGGGGCGCAGCGTCCCACTCGAGGCTCGCCAGCCCCTGCACGCGGCGCTGGAACGGGAGCAGGCGCTGGTCCGCCACCTCGGCGCCGCCCTCCAGCGCGCCCGTGAGGGTCACCTGGACCCGGTGCCGCGGGCCGGGCTTCACGCCCAGGCCGAGCGTGCCGACCAGCGACTGGTATCCGAGCGTCGAGATGGCCGGCACCGGCTGCGCCGGCGGAGCGCCCACCTTGCCGCCGGGCAGGAGCTGGAAGAGGCTGACCGTTCCGGTGCGCCCCTCGAGCGACGTCGACGCGAGCCAGCCCGGATCGAGCTGCCAGCGCGCCGCCAGCGCCGCCTGGTGCAGGAAGGTCCGGTTTCCACCGGTCCGGTTGGTCAGCGTCAGCAGGGGCCGGTAGTCGGCGGTCAGCTCGGCCTCCCGCACCTTGAGGCCCAGGCGGAACCAGGGTGCCAGCTCCCCCTCCTGCATCCGCTCGGTGTCGAGGCCGGGCACCTCCGAGGTGCGATGCCGCCCCTCCGCCTGGACTCCGAGGTCGAGCGAGGGAGCTGCCGCCAGGCTCGCTCCGAGCAGACCCACGCAGGCGAGCTGGAGCGCGGGCATGGCTACTCGACGACGACCACGTCGCCGGTGCGCAGGCGGAAGCCCGCGGCGCGCCGCTCGGCCTGGGTGAGCGCCCGGTAGGTGAAGCGGATCCGCTCCCCCCGCCGCAGCACGAAGATGCGATCCCGATCGGCGAACTCGCCGAGCCCGCCGGCCGCGGCCAGCGCCTGGAGCACGCCGCAGCGCGGCTCCAGCTTGTAGCTCCCCGCCTTCCGGACGTTCCCCACCACCGACGCCTCGAAGGGCCGCATCTCCTCGAGCGAGACGATGACCACCGGCTTGACGACGAACTCCTTCAGCCTGGCCTGGATCTGCCCGGCCAGCTGCAGCGGCGTGAGATCGATCGCCTGGATGTCGTTGATGAACGGCAGGGAGATCTTGCCATCGTCCCGGACCCGGACCTTCCCCGACATGCCCTCCTGGCCCTGGACCCGGACCGACAGGAGATCGCCCGGGGAGATCAGGTAGGGCGCCTCGGCGACCTTCGGCTGGGCGTAGTCGTCGATCCAGACGTAGTCGGCCGACCCGCCGGCGCCGGCGCAGCCGCCGGTGGCCAGCGCCGCCGCGACGAGCAGCGCCGAGGCGCGGCCGCGATTCTTCCTGGCGCCTCGCCGCGCGAACGGCGCCCCCCATGCTCGCTGTCCGATCACGATGGCTGATCCTAAAGGCCGGGCGTTCCCCGAACAAGGCGCGATGAACGAA
>JANNKC010000344.1:0-4193 GCA_031396105.1 Anaeromyxobacter sp. | reverse complement strand
GCGGCCGCCGGTGATGGCGTGGCCGAGGATGCCGCCGACGATGGCGCCGGCCACCGCGCCGCCGCCCGGGTCGCCGTGCTGCGCGTAGACGGTCTCGCGCACGCTGGTGACGCGCCCGGTCCGCTCCCAGGCCTGCTGCTGCTGTTCGCCGTACTGGTCCTCGCCCCAGGTGCGGGAGCGCGCGGAGGTGTGGATGCAGCCCGCGCCGAGGAGCGCGGGGAGGAGGAGCAGGGTGGTGAGCTTGGCGGTCATCATGGCGGTACTCCCTCTGGTGTGGAGGCCTGGCGGGGGCCGGCTGGTCGTTCGCGAGGCGTCAGGCCTCGGTGGTGCATGGCGCGGACCAGCGGCCTCGAACAGGCAGCCACTCGAAATTACACCGCTTTTCGTGGGCTTTCCAGCCGCCGAGCGGCGTGGCGGCCCGGCACACCGTGGCCCTCGGGGCCCTCCCGCCGGGTTGGCCGGCGCCTTCCGCCGCGAGGCCGACTAGAATGCGCCCTCCAGCAGCGCCGTCGAGGAGTGGAACCGTGAGCCAGGCCATCCGCGTCGTCGTCACCGGCGGCACCTTCGACAAGGAGTACGACGAGCTCACCGGCCGGCTCTTCTTCAAGGACACCCACCTGCCGGAGATGCTCCGGCTGGCCCGCTGCCGGGCGCCGCTCACCCTGCGGCCGCTCATGATGATCGACAGCCTGGACATGACCGACGCCGACCGCCGGCGCATCGTGGACGAGTGCCGCGCCTGCCCGGAGACCCGGCTCGTCATCACCCACGGCACCGACACCATGGTGGAGACGGCCGGCGCGCTCATCGCGGCCGGGCTGGGCAAGACGGTGGTGCTCACCGGCGCCATGGTCCCGTACGCCTTCGGCAGCTCGGACGGCCTCTTCAACCTGGGCAGCGCGCTCTCCTTCGCCCAGGTGCTCCCGCCCGGCGTCTACGTCGCCATGAACGGGCGCTGCTTCGCCGGCGACCAGGTCCGCAAGGACCGGGCGCAGGGGGTCTTCGAGGAGGCGCCGGGACCGCCGCGGACAGGCGGTCCGTGACGGGCCAGGAGCGCCGGAGCGGCCGGCTCTCAGCGCTTCACCCAGCCCTCCAGCACGTCGCCGCGCGGGTTGACCTGCTCGCGCAGGGCGCGCGCCCAGCCCTGCGGCTCCGGGCCGCCCAGGCCGCAGAACATGGCCAGCCGCGAGCCGGCCGGCGCGGCCTCCAGCCGGGCGAGCAGGGTGGTCACGTCGGCGCCGCGATCCGCCGTGGGCACGCAGGGGTCGAGCCGCTCGTCCTCCTCGGCGGTGGACTCGCTGAAGGGGTCGTAGACGTAGAAGGCCTGGTACCGGCCGAGCGGCGCGGTGCGCAGGTCGCCCTGGAGGAACTGGGCGCGCGGGAGGTCCAGCCGCCGCGCCAGGTCGCGCGCCAGCTGCACCAGCCCGCTGCGCAGCTCGATGCCGGTGAAGCGGGCCCCGGTGGTGGCGGCGCCCACCAGGCAGAACTTCCCGACCCCGGCGCCCAGGTCGGCCACCTCGGCGGCCCCCTCGACGGTGAGCCAGGCCGCGGCGCGGGCCGCCACCGCCACGGGCGTGAAGTGGAGCCCGGCCAGCCGCAGCAGGGCCGGCGGGAGGAGCCGATCGAAGCGGGCGTCGGGAACCGGAACGCCCGCGGCGAGCTGTGCCGCGATGGCCCGCTCCCAGCCGTCGTCGTCCGGGCGCATCGGCGCGCTCAGCCCTTCTTCTGGATCAGCTCGATCCTGTAGCCGTCGGGGTCCTGCACGAAGGCGATGACCGTGGAGCCGTGCTTCATGGGGCCGGCCTCGCGGACCACCGTGCCCCCGCGCCGCTTGATCTCGGCGCAGGCCGCCGCGGCGTCGTCCACCTCCAGGGCCACGTGGCCGAAGGCGCTGCCCAGCTCGTACCGGTCGGTGCCCCAGTTGTGCGTCAGCTCGATGACCGCCCCCTCCGACTCGGGGCCGTAGCCCACGAAGGCCAGCGTGAACTTGCCGTCGGGAACCTCGTGGCGCCGCAGCAGCTTCATGCCCAGGACGTCGGTGTAGAAGGCGAGGCTCCGCTCGAGATCCCCGACGCGGAGCATGGTGTGGAGGATGCGCATGGTCGAGGCTCCCTCAGCGGAAGTCGGTGAGCTTCTTGCGGGTGGCGCCCAGCTTCGGCTCGCGCCTCGCCTGGCAGGCGGGGCAGAGCACCGCGTAGGGCATGAGGGCGAGCCGCCTCCCGGCGATGGGCTCCTCGCAGTCCTCGCACAGCCCGAAGTCGGCGGGCGCGGTGGCGAGCCGGCGCAGCGCGGCGTCGATGCGGCGCAGCAGGTCGGCCTGCCCACGGTTCCGCTGCGAGGCGATGGCCTGCATCATCTCCGAGAGCGCCTGGGCGTCCTCGTCCGCCACGCCGGTGGTGGCCGGGTCCAGGCGGTTGGGCTGGATGCGGGCCGGGCCCTCGGCCAGCACCTCGGCCCGCAGGCGGGCCAGGGCCGCCTGGTGGGCGGCGCGCTGCTTCGGGGTCATGGGCGTGGTCGTAGCCGAAGCCGGGCCCGTCCGCCACCCGCCCTTTTCGTGATAGACACGGCCCGCCCATGAGCCTCCCGCACGAGATCGGTCGGCGCCGCACCTTCGCCATCATCTCGCACCCCGACGCCGGCAAGACCACGCTCACCGAGAAGCTGCTGCTCTACGGCGGCGCCATCCAGGTGGCCGGCGCGGTCAAGGCCAAGCGCGGGCGGGCCAGCGCCGTCTCCGACTGGATGGAGATGGAGCGGGAGCGCGGCATCTCCATCACCACCTCGGTGCTGGCCTTCCCCTACCGCGGCCTGCAGCTCAACCTGCTCGACACGCCGGGCCACGCCGACTTCTCCGAGGACACCTACCGGACCCTGCACGCGGTGGACGGCGCGGTCATGCTGCTCGACTGCGCCAAGGGCGTGGAGGCCCAGACCCGCAAGCTCTTCCGCGTCTGCCGGCAGCGCTCCATCCCCATCTTCACCTTCGTCAACAAGCTCGACCGCCCCGGGCGCGACGCCTTCGACCTCATCGGCGAGGTGGAGAGCGTGCTGGGCATCGGCGTCTTCCCGGTGACCTGGCCCATCTTCCGCGGCGGCACCTTCCGCGGGGTGTGGCACCGGGTGCGGCAGCGCGTCTACCTCTTCGACGCCGATCGCGCCAACTCCTCCTCCACCACCGGCTCGGAGCGGCCGCCGGTGGAGGTGACCGGCCTCGACGATCAGGCCGTCAAGGAGGCGCTCGACGAGCGGGGCTATGCCCAGCTCTGCCACGACGCCGAGCTGCTGGAGCTGGCCGGCGACGGCTTCGACTCGGCCAAGTTCGAGGCCGGCCAGCTCTCCCCCATGTTCTTCGGCTCGGCGGTCAACAACTTCGGGCTGGAGGCCTTCCTCGAGACCTTCTGCGAGCTCATGCCGTCGCCGCGGGCGCGCCCCTCGGATCACGGGCCGGTGGAGCCGTCGCGGCCGGAGTTCAGCGGCTTCATCTTCAAGATCCAGGCGAACATGGACAAGGCCCACCGCGACCGGGTCGCCTTCCTGCGCATCTGCTCCGGCAAGCTGGTCAAGGGCATGAAGGTGCGCCACGTGCGCAGCGGCAAGGACCTGCGGATCGCCAACCCCACCATCTTCATGGCGCGGGACCGCACCACGGTGGAGGAGTCCTACGCCGGCGACGTCGTGGGGTTGCACGACACCGGCAACCTCGAGATCGGCGACACGCTCACCGAGGGCTCCTCCTTCTCCTACGAGGGGATCCCCAGCTTCGCCCCGGAGCACTTCCGCCGGCTGGCCCTGGTGGACCCGCTCAAGCGCAAGCAGTTCGCCCGGGGCATCGAGCAGCTGGCGCAGGAGGGGACGGTGCAGCTCTACCGCCCGCCGGCCGGACGCACCGGCGACCTGGTGCTGGGCGCGCTCGGGCAGCTCCAGTTCGAGGTGGTGAAGTACCGCCTCGAGTCGGAGTACGGCGTGGAGGCGCGGGTCGAGGCGGTGCCCTGGCAGCTGGCCCGCTGGGTGAGCCGCGCCGACGGCAAGCCGCTCGACCTCGGGGCCCTGCACGACGCGGTGGAGGCCATGGTGGTGCTCGACGTGCGGCAGCGGGCCGTGGTCCTCTTCGACCGCGAGTGGGCGCTGCGCAGCGCCGAGAAGTTCCACCCGGAGTACGTCTACGCCGAGACCGCCTCCGGCGTGGTGGTGCG
>JANNKC010000300.1:0-6130 GCA_031396105.1 Anaeromyxobacter sp. | reverse complement strand
AGCCGGCCTCACGGAGGGCCGCCGCCACGGCTCGCCCGCCGCGGGCGGAGCCCCAGCCATCCACCACCACCTGGACCGCCACGCCCCGGCCCGCCGCGGCGGCCAGCGCCTCGATGAAGCGAGCCCCGATGCCCGTGGGCTCGAAGGTGTAGACCTGCAGGTGGACGCTCCGGCGCGCCTGGGCGATGGCGGAGAGCATCCTCGGGTAGGTCTGCTCGCCGCCGTCGAGGAGCGCCACCGCCTCGGGCGCGGAGGCCCCGCCGGGCGGCGCCGACAGCACCACGCTCGACGCCGGCGCGCTCGCCGGCTCTGGTCCGGCGGCCGGGCGGCGCCTCCCGGTCTCGTCCACGGCTGGGACCATAGGCCTCCAGTGAAGAACCCCGCCAGCGTGACGACGCTGGCGGGGCACGATACGACATCCACGGTTGCCGCGTGCTCGCCTAGAGGGCGGGCGCGACCACCGTGCTGGCGTCGAGGCTGACGGCCGTCTGGGCCAGCAGCCGGCCGTTGACCGACGCGCCCGTGGCCAGCGTGATGGCGGTCTGGGTCAGGATGACGCCCTCGAGGTGCGAGGTCGTGCCGAGCTCCACCATGCCAGCGACCTGCCAGAAGACGTTCTTGGCCTGGGCCCCGCCGGAGAGGTGAACGGTGACGCCGCTGCCGACGGTGAGATCCTGGGCGATCTGGAGGATCCAGACGTCGGTGGCCCGGCCGGAGAGCGTCACGTCGGTCGTGAGGAGGAGCCCGGTGCCCCACTTGTAGACGCCCGGGACCAGGGTCCGGCCGCTGATGTCGCCGGCGCCCAGCTCCGTGACGCCGGGAGCGCGCCCCGCCGCGTCGGTGAAGGCGAGCTGCATGTCGCCCACCGCGGTGGTCAGGTTGGAGGGCGTGGGCACCGCGTAGTCGGCCGCGTAGATCTTCCCGGTCACCTGCGGCGAGGTCGAGTAGACGTTGCTGGGGTCCGCCATCGGTGAAAACCCGGTGACGTAGGTGGCGGCCGCGGGGCTGACCCCGACGTCGCCGGTCACCGCGGAGAGCGGCACCGTGGAGATCCCGCTCTTGGCGAGGATGGCGAATCCGCCGGCTGCGCCGAGGTTCACGGCGCCCGGTGCGCCCGTCGGGTTGGTTGAGTCGCCGCCGGTGCTGCCGCACGCGGCGAGCGTGAGCATCAGGATGGCGGCCCCTGCCGTGGTCATGTTCGAGATGAGCTTCAAGTTGACTCCATGTCTGTGACTGCGTGAACTTCGCGTGGGGGCGTGCCGCTGATTGCGGCGGGCCCTCCGTCACCTCACAGAGCACCTTCCGGACCAACGGCCCGAACCGAGCAATGGCGGCACCTTGGCGGGTCGGTACCGGCCGGGCCGTGTCGAGCCCCATCAGAATGCAGTAGCGTCGAGGTCCATTCGAAGGAGCGCGACAGCCGATGCGAGCGAGTGACCTGGACCACAAGGAACTGCTGGAGCTGGACCCGGCCGGCGGCCTGATCCGCTTCGCCGGGCAGCGCGCGCTCCTCCTCGACGCGGTGGCGATGGGGCTCCTGCGGAAGTACCTCGTCGAGAACTTCGGCCTCACCGCCGCCCGCACCGTGCTCACCCAGTTCGGCTTCGCCCACGGCTGGCGCATGGCGGAGGCCATGCAGTCGGCGTTCAAGTGGGACACGCCCGAGGAATGGGCTCAAGCCGGCACCCGCCTCCTGACGCTCGAGGGGCTCTTCCGCGTGGAGGCGGGGAGCCAGGGCGCCCTGTCCAGGGAGGGCTTGCTGCTCGACGCCTCCTACGAGACCGAGCAGCACCTGCTGCACTTCGGCCGCTCGGACGTGCCGGTCTGCTGGACCATCAGCGGCCTCACCAGCGGCTACCGCAGCCGGTGCGCCGGCCAGGAGATCTACGTCCTGGAGGACCGCTGCATCGGCAAGGGCGACGCGGCCTGCCAGCTCTTCGGGCGCACGCGGGAGGAGTGGGGCGACGAGCGCGCCGAGGAGCTGCGCTTCTACGCCCCGGCCCGGCTCGCGGAGTGCCTCGACGTCTCGCTCCACCGGGTCACCGAGACGCTGAAGGCGGCCGAGCGGAAGCTCCGCGAGCGGCGCCAGGCGCTGGTCCGCGAGGCCCCGGACGTCGAGGAGCCGATGGGGCTCGTGGCCAGGAGCCCGGCCATGCGGCAGGTGGTGGACCTGGCGCGCCGCGTCGCCAAGGTCGACGCCACCGTCCTCATCACCGGCGAGAGCGGGTCGGGCAAGGAGCGGATCGCCCGCCTGGTCCACCAGGAGTCCACCCGCTCGGCGGGGCCGTTCATCGCCATCAACTGCGGCGCCATCACCGAGACGCTGCTGGAGAGCGAGCTGTTCGGGCACGCCCGGGGCGCCTTCACCGGCGCGACCCAGGACCGGCCGGGCCTGTTCGAGGCGGCCAACAGCGGGACGCTGCTGCTCGACGAGGTGGGCGAGGTCTCACCGGCCATGCAGGTCAAGCTGCTGCGGGCCCTCCAGGAGCGGGAGATCCGGCGCGTCGGCGAGAACCGGAGCCGGGCGGTCGACGTGCGCATCGTGACCGCCACCAACCGCGACCTGGCGCAGGCGGTGACGAGCGGCGCCTTCCGGCAGGACCTCTACTACCGGCTCAAGGTCGTCGAGCTGCAGGTGCCCCCGCTGCGGGAGCGCCGGGACGACATCCTGCCGCTGGCGCGGGTGCTGCTGGCCGACGCGGCGCTGCGCATGAAGCGCACCACCTCGGGCCTGTCCCCGGGCGCCGCCGACCAGCTGCTGCGCTACCTGTGGCCCGGCAACGTGCGCGAGCTGGAGAACGCCATGGAGCGCGCCGTGGCGCTGACCATCGGGACCCGCGTGGAGCTCGAGGACCTGGCCGAGGAGGTCCGGCGGGCGGCGCCCCGGCCCGCGGCCAGCGGGGGCGGGGTGCGGCCGCTCGAGGAGGTCGAGAAGGAGTACATCCTGGCGGCGCTGGAGCTGAACGGCGGGAACCAGACGCACGCCGCCGAGCAGCTCGGCATCGGCTCGGCGACGCTGTACCGCAGGCTCAAGGCCTACGGGATGATCGGCGGCGGGAAGCGCGCGGCGCCCTGAGCCTTGCGCCCCAGCGTGGCGCGGGTCAGGGCGCCCACCGAGGCACCGGCCACCGCGCCGATGACCGCGAACAGCGCGGCGATGGCGCAGACGGCCGAGAGGATGCCGAGGACGATGAAGGCGTTGGCGCCGAGGCCGGAAGCCCCCGCCTCCCCGAAGAGCCCGCTGGCCACCCGCACGCCCGCGACGCCGCCGTAGACCACCGAGGGGAGCAGGGCCAGCGTGAAGAAGGCCGTCAGGCCGAGGCTCGCGCCGACGATGGAGTGGGTCTTGTACCGGAGTCGTCGAGTCATGCCCGGCCCATTGAGCAAGGTCGGTGCCACCCGGCGAAAGCCACCAAGCGCGGGGGGTTGGCGCCGGCCCGGCCGCCGGCCCCGCGGCGAGCCCATCAGCTTGAGGGACCCGAGTCCTTCAGATCGAGGGAGCGCCGCTCGCCGGCCTCCATGCCGAAGCGCACCTTCAGCTGGTAGCGGCTGTGCTGGTTGAAGCGATCCAGGGCCTCGACCAGGTCCAGCGCCTTGTTGGCCGCGCGGATGGTCCGGTCCGCCACCGCGTCCGAGAGACCCACGGCCGCCAGGTAGGCGTCGCCGATGACCCTGGACCGCTCCCGGCCGTCGCTGCCGGGGGGGCCCTCGAGGCGGGTGGAGAGCTCGTCGAGCACGCCCACCAGGACCTCGGCGCTGGCGCCCTCGGCGAAGCGGGTGAACTCCACGATGTCCGCGAACAGCACCGTCACCTCGGCGTAGCTCTCGGTGACGAGCTCCGCGAAGCCCCTGGCGGTGGCCTCGGGACGCCGTTTCAGCCGCTCGGCGATGGAGGCCGGCAGCACGTCGAGCAGCAGCCGCTTCGACACGACCTGCTCGGCCATCACCCGCTCGTAGAGCCGCCTGGTCTCCTGGTGCAGCAGGCGGACCTCGAGCAGGTTGCGGACCCGGAGCAGGACCTCCGTGAGGTCGAACGGCTTGCTGACGAAGTCCCTGGCCCCGGCCTTCAAGGCGCGCAGCTTGTGGGCCGGCTGGGCGGTGATCACCAGGATGGGGAGGTACCCTCCGGTCTCGATCTGCTTCAGGTTCTCCATGACCTGGAACCCGTCCATGCCGGGCATCTGGAGGTCCAGCAGGATCAGGTCGTAGTGGTTCACCAGGTGGAGCTCGCAGACCTTGCCCGGGTCCGTGGTGGCGGTGATGGCGGCATACCCCGCGCCGCGCAGCATCTGCTCGAGCAGGAGGACGTTGACCTCCTGGTCGTCGACGATCAGGATCTTGCCGCGGAGGATGTCGGTGGCGTCGATCATGCGGCTGGCGCGCCCCTGCTGCGCTCGACGCCGATCTGCTCCGCGACCTTCAGCGCCACGTCCAGCGCCTCCAGGAACTCGCCGAGGTTGATGGGCTTGGTGAGGTAGCGGAAGAACCCCGCCTCCACCCCCTTCTTGATGTCCGCCGGCATGGCGTTGGCGCTGATGCCGAGCACCGGGATGTGCGCCGTCAGCGGATCCTCCCGCAGGATCTTCAGCGCCTGGATGCCGCTGATGCCGGGCAGGTTGATGTCCATCAGGATCACGTCGGGCCGGGCCCGGCGGGCCATCTCGATGCCCAGGCTCCCGTTCAGGGCGCTCAGCAGGCGCATGTCGGGGCGGCGCGCGATGACCTGCTCGACCAGCGCCAGGTTGGCCGCGTTGTCCTCCACGTAGAGCAGGGTGCGCTGGGGGGCGTCCGGCCGGCCCGGCGCCTGGACCACGGCCGCGGGATCGGCTCGCTCGGCCGCCAGGCTCGGCGTCGGCGCCGAGTTCAGCTCGAACCAGAACACGCTTCCCACCCCGACCGTGCTCTCCACGCCGATGGCGCCGCCCATCAGCTCGACCAGGACCTTGCTCACGACCAGGCCGATGCCGGTGCCCTCCTCGATGCTGCTCTCCTGTCCGAGGCGGTTGAACGGCTGGAAGAGCTGCTTCAGCTTCTCCGGAGGCAGCCCCGGGCCGGTGTCCCTCACGCTGATGCGCGTGCGCTCGGGGGTGCTGGTGGAGCAGTCCAGGACGACGGCGCCCCCGGGCTGGTTGTACTTGATGGCATTGGAGAGGAGGTTGATGAGGATCTGCTTGAGGCGGGTCCGATCGGCCAGGACGAAGCGCGGGGAGTCGAACCCCGGGAAGGCCAGCGTGAGGCCTCGCTTCTGTCCCTGCGGCTCGATCATGGCCTGGCACTCCAGCATGACCTCGGCCAGGGAGACCGGCTCCAGCGAGAGCGACAGCCTCCCGGACTCGATGACCGCGAGATCGAGGATCTCGTTGATCAGCTCCAGCAGGTACCACCCCGCGTGGAGGATCTGGTTGATGCTGGCCTGCTGCTCGGGCGTGGCCGGCGGGACGTCGGAGCCCATCAGCTGGGCGAAGCCGAGGATGGCGTTGAGCGGGGATCGCAGCTCGTGGCTCATCCTGGAGAGGAACTCGGACTTGGCCAGGTTGGCCTTCTCCGCCACCGACTTGGCGCTCTCCAGCTCGGCGTTCTTGTCCAGCAGCACCTCGTCCAGGCGCTTGCGCTCGGTGACGTCGCGCGCCGCGGCGACCACGCCCTGCAGCGTCCCCTCCCGGTCGTGGAAGGTGGTCGCGTTGTAGGACACCACGGTCTTCCTGCCGTCCCGGGCTCTGGCCGTCAGCTCGTAGTTGGTGACCTTCTTCTCGCTCAGCACCAGCTTGATGCAGGCCTCGGCCCGCTCCGGGTCGGTGAAGGAGTCCTTGAACGGCGCGCCGATCAGCTGGTCCCGGGCGCAGCCGGTGAGCACCTCCATCTGCTTGTTGGCGTCGGTGATGATGCCGGCGGGATCGGTGGTGATCAGCGCGTCGACGTTCGACTCGAAGAGGGAGCGCGTGTAGAACTGGTAGTCGCGGAGCCGCTGGGCCAGCTTCTCCTGCTCCGCCTCGATCTGCTTGCGGGCCGTGTTGTCGGTGCCGATCAGCAGGTAGCCGATGACGGCGCCAGGGGCGTCGCGCAGGGCGGTGACCGACACCACGGCCGGGAAGCGGCTGCCGTCCTTGCGGATGTAGGTCAGCTCGTAGAT
>JANNKC010000251.1:0-6103 GCA_031396105.1 Anaeromyxobacter sp. | reverse complement strand
GGCCCTCCTGCCCTCCGCCGAGCGCGACGGTTTCGCGCGCGCTCTCGCGGGCGATTCCCCGACACAGGCGGCGGCGGTCGAGCGTAACCAGGCGGGCCTCGCCTCCGCGATCCCTTACGACGCGGACACGAGCCGCCGCCAGGACCCCGGATCAGTCTTCGCGACGCGGAGAGCGCACTGCGTCGGTTACTCGGAGCTGGCGGTCGACCTGCTCCGCCGGACGGGGATCGAGGCGCGCACCGTGCAGGGCATTTTGCGCACGAAACCCGGCGGCGACGGCTGGGACGCCCGGATCGGGGGCGTCTACCACCGGTGGATCGAGATCTTCTACCCGGACCGCGGCTTCGTGTTCTCGGACCCCTCATCCTCGATCAACAGCGTCGACGCACGCTACGTCCCGTTCGGCAAGCGCGCGCTCGAGCGACCGCGGGGTCTCACGCTCACGCGACTCGAGTCATCCGGGAGTCTCGACTATCCGGTGCTGCGCCTGCCCGACGCGACGCTGCGGGTGCGGCCGACGGGACGATTCTAGCCCCCGACTCCCTTCGGCTATATTGCCCCTCCATGTCCGGGAAGTACGTTGCCTCCGAGATCGAAGGCAAGTGGCAGAAGCGCTGGGCCGACGCGAAGGTCGCCTTCGTCGACACCGCCGTGCCGGGCAACGAGTTCTACCTGCTCAACATGTACCCGTACCCGTCCGGTAGCCGCCTGCACGTGGGCCACGGGCGCAACTACATCCTGGGCGACGCCCTCTACCGCCGGGAGCGCATGTCGGGGCCAGGGCGTTGCCGGCCAGGTCCGTGGCCCCGGTGGTCATCAGGGCGGTGTAGGTGGTGCTGGCCTTGAGCGGGCTCAGGGGTGAAAAGACGGCGATGTTGTTGAGCGCGTCATACGAGACCGTGCCCATGACCGGAGCCGCGCCGTCGAGCACGGTGAGGTTGGCCGTGGTGATCGTCAGTGGGTCCATCGCCTCGGTGAAGGCGGCATTGATCTCCTGGTCCAGCGCCACGCCGGTGGCCAGGTGAGCCGGGGTCGAGGAGGTCACGCGGGGCGGGGTGGTGTCCGGGGCGGCGGCGGTGGTGAAGCTCCAGGTGAAGTCAGCCGCCATGAGGTTGCCAGCCAGGTCGCTGACCCCGGCCACGCCTCGAACGGTGACGGTGTAGCTCGCGCTGCTCGCCAGCGCGGCGGCAGGCGTGAAGGTCGCCGCCGCGCTGCTGGCCGCGTAGGTCACCACGCCGGCCACGGCCCCGCTCGGTCCAGTCACCGAGAGGTTGGCGCTCGTGACGGTCAGGGGATCCATCGCCTCGTTGAAGGCCGCGACGATCGTCCTGTTGATGGCCACGGCCGTGTCGCCACCGGCGGGAGCGGTGAGGCTCACCAGGGGGGCGGTGGTGTCGAGGGTCAGGGCCGTCGAGAAGGTCCAGACGAAGGGCGTCGCCTGCGAGACGCCGGCCAGGGTCCTGGCTCCGGTGGAGATCATGACGCGGTAGGTGGTGCTGCCGGAGAAGTAGCCGGTCGGGCTGAAGATGGCGGTCCTGGAGGGCGCGTCATAGGTGACGGTGCCCTCCACGGGGGTGGCCAGGGGCCCGGTCACCGTGAAGACGCCTGGCGCCGTGATGGAGGCGCCGTCCATGTCCTCGCCGAAGGTGGCGAGCACCTTCCAGTTGAGGGCAACGGCTGGCGCCGCGTTGGCCGGCGTGACGGAGGTCACCGCCTGCGTGGCGCGCGTGGCGGGCGCTCGATCCTCCTTGGCACATCCGGTCATGGAAGCGAGCAGGACGGCCGCGACGAGGGACACCTTCCCTACGAGCACTCTCGACATGTGTGGCGCTGCCTCTCTGGACCCGGTGGCGACCGCGAGGTCGAAGCCGGATACCCCTTCGGTTCTGGTCGAGCGGGCTGCACGGCCCGCGCCAGGGGGATCGCTCGCGCCACCGTACGCAACCGCCCGGGTTCGCTCGACGGGCCGCAAAGGGCCCCGCCAAGCCCCATCAGATCGGTGGAGCGGTCGGTCAGTTCGACGGGGTTGGGGCCACGTCCCTGCAGCCCCTCCGATTGCGGCGGCGCCGCGCCGCGTGGTACGCCCGCAGGCCTCCGCCGGGCGTGCCGCACCTGCCCGGCTTCCTCCAGCGGCGGGTACCCGGCGGTTCGACTCCGCCGCCCGACGGCCCATGACCGATCCCTCCGCGCGCCTCGCGCCGCTCCCAGCCACGCTCGACGAGCTCATCCTCCGCGCCGAGAAGCCGACCCGCTACGTCGGGTGCGAGTTCGGCGCGGTGAAGAAGGACCTCGGGGCCGCGCGCGTCCGCGTCGCGCTGGCCTTCCCGGACACCTACGAGGTCGGCATGTCCAACCTCGGGTTCCGGCTGCTCTACCACCTGCTCAACGACCAGCCGGGGCTGGCCTGCGAGCGGGTCTTCCTGCCCTGGCCCGATCTGGAGGCGATGCTGCGCGAGCGCGGGTTGCCGCTCTTCTCGCTGGAGTCGCGCGCGCCGGTGCGCGACTTCGACGTGCTGGGCGTCACCCTCCAGTTCGAGCTCTGCTACACGAGCGTGCTGGCGGTGCTGGACCTCTCCGGCATCCCGCTCCTGGCGCGGGATCGCGGCGACCAGGATCCCATCGTGCTGGGCGGCGGCCCCTGCGCCTACAACCCCGAGCCGGTGGCCGACTTCTTCGACTGCTTCGCGGTGGGGGAGGGCGAGGAGGTGGCGTTGGAGATCGCGGAGGCGGTGGCCGCCTCCGGATTCCGGCGCGGCGGCGCCACGCGGGCCGAGCTCCTCGAGCGGCTGGCCCGCATCCCCGGCATCTACGTGCCCGCCTACTTCGCCCCGCGCTACGACGCCGCCACCGGCACGCTCTCCGCCATCGACGCGCTCCGCCCCGGCTACGAGAAGGTCGAGCGGCGCGTCATGCCGGACCTCGACACCCTGCCGACCAGCGCCTACACCCGCCCCATGGTCCCGTTCATGGCCACGGTGCACGACCGCCTGCCCATCGAGCTGCAGCGCGGCTGCACGCGCGGCTGCCGCTTCTGCCAGGTGGGCATGATCACGCGGCCCACTCGCCAGCGCAGCCCGGGCAAGGTGCTGGAGCTGGCCGAGACCGGCCTGGCGGCGTCGGGCTACGAGGAGGTGGGGCTGCTCTCGCTCTCCTCCGGCGACTACGCCTGCCTGGATCCCCTGCTCGACGACTTCATCAGCCGGTACGAGGGCGACAAGATCGCCATGTCGCTCCCCTCGCTGCGCACCGAGACCATGAGCTCCGCGCTGGCCCAGAAGATCGGCCGGGTGAGGAAGACCGGCTTCACCTTGGCCCCCGAGGCGGCCACCGAGCGGATGCGCGCCGTCATCAACAAGGGCAACCGCGAGGAGGACCTGCTCGGCGCCGTCGCGTCGATCTTCCAGAACGGCTGGTCGGTGCTGAAGCTCTACTTCATGATCGGGCTGCCCGAGGAGCGCGACGAGGACGTGGTGGCCATCGCGCAGCTGGCGCAGCGGTGCCTCTCGGCGGCCCGGCGCGTCCTGCCCAAGGGGCAGGGCTCGGCGGCCATCCACCTGGGGGCCTCCACCTTCGTGCCCAAGCCCTTCACCCCCTTCCAGTGGGAGCCCATGATCCGGCCGGAGGAGACCCGGCGGCGCCAGGCGCTCATCACCGCGGCCCTGGGCGGGCGGCACGGCGCCATCCAGTTCAAGCCGCACGACTCGCGCCAGTCCTCCATCGAGGGGGCGCTGGCCCTGGGCGACCGGCGGGTCGGCACGGCGGTGCTGCACGCCTACCGGGCCGGCCAGCGGCTCGACAGCTGGACCGAGTGGTTCGACGAGGGGCGCTGGCTCGAGGCCTTCGCCGAGTGCGAGCGGGTGCATGGGGTGGGACTCGACTTCTTCGCCCACCGCCGCCGCCGGCTCGACGAGGTGCTGCCCTGGGACCGCATCGACTGCGGCGTCACCAAGGCCTACCTGCAGAAGCAGCTGCTGGCGGCGCGCAACCTGGCCGAGGTGCCGGACTGCGTGCTCGCCCCCTGCACCAACTGCGGCGCCTGCGACCACGAGGTGGTGAAGAACCGGATCCACCTGCCCGAGGACTACACGCGCGCGCCGGCGCCGGCGCCGCGCCCGGAGCCTTCGCCGCTGCGCAGCCGCGTTCGCATCCGCTATGCCAAGCTGGGCCGCCTGGTGGCCCTCTCCCACCTCGAGACCATGCACGCCCTGCTGCGGGCCTTCCGGCGGGCGCGCCTCCCCATGGCCTTCAGCCAGGGCTACCACCCGAAGCCCAAGGTCTCGTTCGGCCCGGCCCTCTCGGTGGGGATCGAGAGCCGCTGCGAGCTCCTCGACCTCGAGCTGGTCGGTCTCGCCGAGGCGGGGGACGTGGAGGCCCGGCTGGCCCCCGAGCTCCCGGAGGGGCTGGTCCTCGACGGCGTGGAGCTGCTGCCTTCGGGGGCCCCGTCCATCGGCGAGTCCTTGCGCGCCATCCACTATATGGCGGTATTTCCTGCGGATTCCTGGTCAGAGGGCCTTCTCCTCGACCGGGTGGAGGCCTACCTCGCCCAGGAACAGGCCCTGGTCCACCGGACCCAAGCACCCAAGAACAAGGACCGGAAGCGGCACCAGAAGATTGCAGGACGCAAGCAAAGAGAGATAGATCTCAAGGACATAGTGACCCACGTCGGCGTCGAAGGGCCGAACCGGGTCGCGTTCAGCTTGCGGGTGGATCCAGCCGGAAGCGCACGCCCAGCCGAGGTGCTGGCGGCGATCTTCGGAGATGAGGCCGGGCCACCCCTGGGAGTGAGAGTTCTGAAGGAGGGCGTGAGCCTGGCGAGGACCGAACGGGATGGGCCACAGGGCCAGCCGCGCGCGCCTCGCTACCTCGACGCTTGAAGTCCAACGAATCATTGCCCCGGGACCAAGGGCCGCGAACCGCGCGGCCGTCCGGCGCGAAGGGTAGCGAACTCGTGAGCGCACGCTCCGAAGACGATCCGCAGGGCTCGGCACCGCCGGGCTCCGCGCGATCGCGGTCTGCCGATTCGGCCGGCCTCGCTCCCCCCGCGCCATGGGCCCGGTGGGAGAGGGGTCCGTCATGGCCGACAAGAACATCCTGGTGATCAACGCCGCGGGCGCGGAGACGCGCGTCGCGCTGGTCGAGAACGGGACGATCCACGAGTACTACCTCGAGCGAAAGCGCGAGAAGGGGATCGTCGGCAACATCTACAAGGGGCGCGTGGTCCGGGTCCTCCCGGGCATGCAGGCCGCCTTCGTCGACATCGGCCTGGAGAAGGCCGCCTTCCTGTACGTCGGCGACGTCTACGGCGACCCGGACTTCTCGGAGGAGTTCGAGCTGACCGAGGGCGAGCACGCCACCGCCATCTCGGAGGTGCCGAGCGAGGAGGAGGCGGCCGAGCAGGAGGCGCGTGCCCAGGCTGGCGGCGAGGCGCCTGTCGAGGCCGCCGCCGGCGAGGCGCCTGCCGCCACGCCCACGCCCACCGACCCGCTGTTCGCCGTCGACCCGGCGCAGGCCGGGCCGCCCGAGCAGGCGGTCGCCGAAGGCGCCCCGCCGGGCGTCGAGCTCACGTCGGCCGCTGGGAGCGAGGCCGCGTCCGAGGCCACGCCCGCGCCCGAGGCCGCGTCCGAGACCGCGGCCGGGACCGCGGCCGCCTACGAGACCGCGCCCGAGACCGCGCCCGAGACCGCGCCCGCGGCCGAGGCGTCAGCGTCCGATGCGCCCCCGCTGACCCGGTTCGCGGTACGCCCGCCGGAGTACCCGGTGGCCGCGCCGTCCGCGCCACCGCCGCTCCCACCGCGCGAGGCCGCGCCGCTCGCAGACCCACTGCGCCTCGCGGCACCCCCGCCGATCCTGCTCCTCACCGCCGTGCCGGAGCCGCTGGGGCTGTCCGGGACCGACCGGTCGTTCCCGCCCGCGCCGGCCACCGGCGACCCCGGCGCCGCCGAGGCCCCCTCCGCGCCGGGTCTTCCGCAGCGACCAATACTTGAAGATGGGCGACGCCAGTGGTCTGCCCGGGCCGACCGATGCCTGGATCACCCTTGCCGGACTGGCTCGTGAGACCAGGTCGATCCGTCTCGGAACCTTGGTCTCGCCGGTCACCTTCCGC
>JANNKC010000217.1:0-9132 GCA_031396105.1 Anaeromyxobacter sp. | reverse complement strand
CCGAGCGGGTCAGGCGCATCGACGACATCGTCGAGACGGTCGGCTTCCTGGCGGATCAGTCCTCGACGCTGGCCATCAACGCGGCCATCGAGGCGAGCAAGGCCGGGGAGGCGGGCAAGGGGTTCGCCGTGGTGGCTCGCGAGATCCGGGGGCTCTCGGGGGACTCTCGCAAGGCGGCCCGCCAGATCCGGGAGCTGCTGGGCGAGATCGGGGAGCGCACCGGGCAGATGGACGGCGCCGTCACCACCGGGGGCCGCACCGTCGAGGAGGGGCAGCGGCAGGTCGAGGAGCTCGGCCAGGCCATCGAGCGGCTGGGCGAGACGCTCCACGATGCCGTCGGCCTGATGCGGCAGGTGGAGGGATCGGCCCGGCAGCACCAGGCCGGCGTCTCCCAGGTGTCGCAGGCCCTGGGCAACATGCAGAAGGCCTCGGAGTCGATCCGCGACGGCGCGCGGCTGCTCGGCGACCTCTCGGGCAGCGCCCACGGCCTGGCCGGCGCGCTGCAGCGCACCGCGGGAGCCTACGCCCTGCCCCGGAGCGAGGCATGACGGGCCCCGACCCCGGTCTGCGCGCCGCCGCCATCCGCCGCGCCCTCCGCGCCGCCTACGGGCTGGGGCTGGAAGGGCTCTCGGACCAGCAGGTGCTGGCCGCGGCCGCGTCGCCGGGGGAGGACCACCCCGACCTGACCCAGCTCGCGGCGCTGGCCCGGATCGTCGACAGCCTCCCCATCGACGAGAGCTGGATGTTCCGCGACGAGTCCCTCTGGTCATGGCTCCAGGAGGAGCTGCTGCCCAGCCTGGTCGTGGACGCGCTCTCGGCGGGGCGGCCGCTGTGCGCCGTCTCGCTCGGCTGCGCCGGCGGCCAGGAGGTTCACAGCCTCGCCATCCTCGTGCTGGGGCTGCTCGAGGCCGCCGGGATCCCGGCCGGCCGCGCCGCGGCCAGCGCCCGCATCCTCGGCATCGACGCCTCGCCGGCGCGGGTGGCGCTGGCGGCCAGCGGCGAGGCCAGCGCCTGGTCGGTGCAGCGCTGTCCGCCTCGGTGGCTGGCCGCCCGGGTCCAGCCGGTGGACGCCGCCTCCGTGCGCTGGCAGGTCGACCGGGCCGTGCGCGCCTTGTGCCGCTTCGAGGTCGGGAACGTCCTCGAGGCGGCGCGACCGGAGAGCGGGCTGCTGCACGGCATGGATCTCGTCCTCTGCCGCCACGTCCTCATCTACTTCCGCCCGGACGAGGCGGCCGAGGTGGTGGCGGGGCTCGCCAGGTCGCTCGACCCGGGGGCCACCCTGGTCCTCTCGCCGGCGGAGGCGCACTTCGCGACCAGCCTGCCAGGCCTGGAGCCGGCCGGGGCGGTGGGCGCGTTCCACCGCATCGCCGCCGAGCCGGCCAGGCCGGCGCGCCCCCAGGCGCTCCAGGCGTCATGGGCGCGGGCGCGGCTCCGCAGCCGGCCGCGCCCGCAGCCCGCTCCGCCGTCGCGCCAGGACGGACCGGTCTCGCAGCACGCCCTGGCGGCGCTGCAGCACGGCGCGGCGGGGCGGTCGGCCGAGGCCTTGCGGGAGGCGCGAGCCGCCTGCTTCCACGATCCCCGCAACCTCCTCTCCAGGCTGGTGCTGGGTCGCCAGCTCCTGAGCGTGGACCGGACCCGCGGCTGTGCCGTGCTGGCCGACCTGCTCGACGTCACCGACGCCCTGCCGGCGGAGTCGGCCGTCCCACAGGCCCCTGGCCTGTCGGTCGGGCAGCTCACCGCCGCGGCGCTCCTCCTCATGAATCGCGGGGACGGGCGGTGAGGCTGGCGCCGCCGCGCCTGCGCGTCGACCCGGCAGACGAGGCGCGCCTGTCCAGCCAGGCGCGCACCGTGGCGCTCGGCGCGGCGGCGCTGGACGTCGACCGGCTCGACGTGGCCCTGGTGACCTTCAGCGTCGGCGGCCGCGCCTGCGCCCTCGAGGCGCGCGCGGTGGAGCGCGCCGTGGCCCGTCTTGGGCTCACCAGCGCCGTGCCCCTGGCCGGCGGCGGCGCGCGGCTGGTGGCCTGGGTGGACGAGCAGCCCGTGGCGGTGACCGACCTCGCTGCGCTGGCGGGGCTGGCCTCCCGCACCGCCGCGGCGCTGGCGCTGGCGCCCGCGTTCCTGATCGCGACGCCGCTCGGGACCGTGGCGGTGGCGGTCGAGGGCCCGCTGGAGCTCGCCGAGGACCGGCTGGCGCTGGCGGCGGGCCCCGCGCTCGAGGGCCTCCCAGGCCTGGGCCTGGCCGGTCGCCTGGCGAACGGCGCGGCGCTGCTCTCCGCCGCCTGGCTGGTGGCCTGCGCCGCCGGAGCGCCGCCGCCGTGAGCCTGGACGCCGGCACCCAGGCGCGCCTGGTCGGCCTGTTCGTCACCGAGGCGGAGGAGGCGCTCCGGGAGCTCTCCGCGGCTCACCTCCGGCTCGCCGGCGGACGCGACGCCGGCGACCTCCTGGCCTTCGGCCGGACCGCCCACGGGCTCAAGGGCGCGGCCGCCGCGCTCGGCTTCGGGGAGCTGGCGCACGCCCTCCACGGCCTCGAGGAGGTGTCGCTCGGGCTGGCCGACTCGCCGGGCCCAGGCCGCGATGAGCGGCACCGGCGGCTCGCCGTCGCGCTGCAGCTGATCGAGCAGGGCGTGGCGCAGATGGCGGCGGCCGGGCGGTCCTCCTTCCCGGCCGACCTCGTCGCCGCCGTCGGCGAGGTGCTGGCCGCTTCGCTGCCGGCGGAAGGCCGCGCCGACCAGCTGGCCGGACCTCGCCCGGGCGGAGCTCCGCCCGGCCCGGCTTCGCCACCCGCCGCCACGCCCGCCACCGAGAGCGCCGCCGAGCGGCTCAGCGTGCCCGCCGCCGAGGTGGACGAGGCCCTGCGGCTCGCCGCCTCCGTGGCCCGCGCCGCCGTCCAGCTGCAGGGGGCGCTGGCCCAGGCGGAGGGGTCGCTGACCACCGCGACGCAGGGGCTGGCGGCCCAGGCGGAGCGGCTCGAGGCCATCATCGCCGGGCTGCGGCTCCTGCCCGCCGAGGTCGCGCTCTCCGGCCTGGACGCGGAGGTCGAGGCGCTGGCGCAGCGCCTCGGCAAGCAGGTGACGCTGGTGGTGCACGGGCGCGAGGTCCGGGCCGATCGGCGCGCCCTCCAGGCGGCCCGCGCCACGCTGCGGCACCTCGTCCGCAACGCGGTCGACCACGGCATCGAGGCGCCGGCGTCCCGGCGCGCCGCCGGCAAGCCACCGGCCGGGACGCTGACGCTCCGCGTGGCCAGCGCCGAGGGGGCGCTGCAGGTCACCGTGGCCGACGACGGCGCCGGCTTCGACGTGACCGCGGCGCGGGACGCGCTGGTGCGCCAGGGCGAGGAGGCGGCGCGGGTCCAGGGCATGCCCGAGCAGGAGGTGCTGGCGCGCTTCGCGGCGGCGGGTGGCTCGACCCGCCGGGAGATCACCGAGGTCTCCGGGCGAGGGCTCGGCCTCTCGGCGGTGGCGGCGCTGGCGCGAGAAGCGGGCGGCAGCTTCTCGGTCCAGAGCGAGCGCGGCCGCGGCAGCGCCGTCACCTTCTCGGTGCCGCTCGACGTCTACTCGGTGGAGGCGCTGGTGGTCTGGGCGGATGGGCGCACCTTCGGCGTCCCGGTCCAGGCGCTGGAGCGGACCGTGCTCCTCCGCGAGGCCGGCGAGGCGGTGCAGCCCGGCCCCACCAGCCGGACCCTCGCGACCGGCGAGAGCATCGTCCCGTTGATCGGCCTCGCCGCGGCGCTTGGGCTGGAGTCCCTCCCCGGCGGGGAGCGCTTCGCCCTGGTGATCCACGGCGCAGGGGGCGCCGTGGCCCTGGCCGCCGACGACATCGGGGCGGTGGTGGCCGTGGTCCCTTCGCCGGTGCCGGGGGCCGCCGGGGCGGGGGCGCTCGTCGCCGGCCTCGCCAGGCTGGCCGATGGGACGACCCTGCAGGTGCTCGACCCCAGGGTCCTCGTCACCGCCGCGCGCGCAGCGGCCTCCCGGCCGCGTCCCCAGCCCAGCCATCCGCCGCCCCCGCCGGCGGCCAGCACCCGTCCAGCGCCCCCCGCGCCGGGCCCGCGTCGCGCCGGTCGCGAGGTCGTGCTGGCCGAGGACTCGCTGGCCACGCGCGAGGTGCTGCGGGTGCTCCTCGAGGAGCAGGGCTTCCAGGTCCGGCTCGCCGCGGACGGCGAGGAGGCGCTGGCGCGGATCCGGGAGCGGCTGCCCGACGTCCTGGTCACCGACCTGAACATGCCGCGGAGCGACGGCCTGGCGCTCACCCGCGCCGTCAGGGCCGACGCGGCCACGGCCCGGCTGCCCGTGATCCTGCTCACCTCCCAGGACGACGAGGCGACCCGCGCGGCCGGCGCCGCGGCCGGGGCGGACGCCTACCTCGTCAAGTCCCGCTTCGGCGCCGGCGTGCTGGCGGCCACGCTGGCGCGCATCGGCATGGGGCCGGCCCGGTGACGCGGCTCACGGCCGTGCTGGACGACTACGCCCTGGCCGCCCTGCCAGGGCTCGACCGCGACCTGGCCCAGGCCGGGGTCACGGTGCTGCGCTGCTTCGAGCGGCTGCCGAGCCCGTCCATGCTGCGCCGGCTGCCGGCCAGCCAGGGCGTGGCGGTGCTCGGGGGGAGCGATCTGCCCTCGCTGCGAGCGCGGCTGGAGACCGCCTCCGCCACGCTCGCGGCGCCGGTGGTCGCCGCCTTGCCGCCGGGCCAGGCCCCGGGCCCGGAGCTGCGCGGCCCCGGCGTGGTGGACCTCATCCCCGCTGGGACCCGCGGCGCGGCCGAGCGGGTGGTCCTGATGTCACGGGTCCCCATCGTCTCGGCCAGGGTCCGGCCCGCCGCACCCGCCGCGGCGCCGCGAGCCGCCGCCTGGCTGGCGAGGCTCCAGGTCGCTCCGCCGTCCGTCGCCAGCGGCGTCCGGCCGGAGCGGGTCGTCGCGCTCGCCAGCTCGACCGGCGGCGTCTGGGTGCTGGTTGGGCTCCTGCAGGCCTACGAGCCGCGCCACACCACCTCGGTGCTGCTGGCGCAGCACATGGACACCGAGTTCGTGTCCTTCTTCGCCGACTGGCTGGCCTCGATGACGCCCTGGGAGACGGTGCTGGTGGAGGACGCCCGGACCCTGGAGGCCGGGCGGCTCTACCTGGCCTCGGGTGGTCGAGACCTGGTGGCCGAGGACGGCCAGGTGGCCGCGGTCCCGGCCCAGTCCCGGTACGTGCCATGCGCCGACCGCCTCTTCCGCACGGTGGCGGCCGCGCACGGGCCGCGGGCGCGGGCCGCCGTGCTCTCCGGGATGGGCGCGGACGGCGCGGAGGGGCTGGCCGAGGTGGCGCGCCGTGGCGGCCGCATCGTCTGCCAGGACCCCGGGAGCGCCGTGGTCCCGTCGATGCCGGAGAGCGCCCTGCGCCGCTCGCCCCGCGCCGAGCTGGCGGCCCCGGAGCTGCTGGCGGCGGTGCTGGGGCGCGACTGATCGTCCGCGCATCGGCCACGGACTTCGCGGCCATGCAGCCGCTCGCTTCCGGCGGCGCGGCCTCAGGAGGTCGTGGCGCGGCCACCGTGCGGCGGCGCGGCCTTGCCTGCGGTTCCGTTCGCGAACGCTCGCGGGCGAGCCCTCCGCCCTTGCGTGGGTGGTGACGTGCTCCTCGAAGGCAAGCCACTCGAACCACGCTCGCCCCAGGAGTCGCCCAGGCCGCCATGGTGTCACGGCATTTCCACGGGATTCCTGTGACACCTCCGCACCTGGGGGCCGGCTGCCCGATTCGAGCGAGGCTGGCGCACACCGTGCAAGGCCTCGATCAGGCCTCCCGCCGCTGGACGCACCACGCGGGTGGCATCCCGATTGGCCGCCCCAGGGCGGCGCGGGAGCAAGAACGGACGAGCGTCGCCGCGTGCCCCGCGGTGCACGAAGGGAGCGCCGAACATGAGGACCGTCACATCCAGGAACATCGGATCCAGCCGTTCGGGGCGCGACCTCGCTCCGTTCGATCCCTTCGCTTCCCTCCTCTCCCTGACCGCCTTGGCCCTCCTGGCCCTCCTGGCGGCGAGCCTCTCAGGCTGCGCCACCCCGAAGGCGGCCACCCAGGCGAGCGTGGTGTCCGAGACCGACTTCGCTCGCCTGGCGGCCAGCCAGATCCAGCCCGTCGACGAGGCCCGAGCGCAGCTCGGGATGGCCCAGGACGAGCTGGGGCGGGCCAAGCTGGGCGTCGTCACCGGACAGCACGAGGGCGCGCTGGCCCGCGCCGACCAGGCGGCCGCCTCGGCCAACCTGAGCCGGGCCGCCGCGGAGACCAAGGTCGGCCAGGACAGCAACGAGCCCGCCCAGGTGAGGCAGGCGCGCGACGACACCCTGGTCGCGGAGCGGGGCAAGGCGGTGGCGGACGCGCGCCTCGCCTACGCCAAGAAGCTGGCCACCTCGGGGGCCGCCCAGGTCGCCGCCGCGGAGCGCAAGGTCGACCTGATGACCGCGAGGGTCAACCTGGCCAAGCTGCAGGCGCTGCGGGACGCCGGCGTGGCCGCCGCCGGAAAGTACGACCGCGAGGCGGCGCTGAGGAGCGTGACCGACGCCCAGGCCGCCCACGAGCGTGCCATGGCGACCGCCGCCGAGGCCGCGCGCGAGACGTCCGTCGCGGCAGAGCAGCTGCACGCGCTCGCCCACCCGGGTGACGGGGCGACTGGACGCTGAGCTGGGCGCGAGCGGGCCGGGGGGAGCATGGGCGCGCTGCGCGGGCCGGCCCGCCGAGCGGCGGGTGAGGCGCCGGTGGCGCAGGCGGCAGACCCTCGATCGAAAAACCCCCGCCACTCGGACGAAGTGGCGGGCCTACGGAAATTGAAAGCGGCATTCCGTGTGTCCTTTCCGGCGCTTACGAGTCGGCTCCTGACGCGGGACGCGGCTCGACGAGGACGGCGGACAGGCCCTAGCTACCGCCCCTGGTTGGGGCCGGCCTCGCAGGACGCGACTCGCCGTCGGGCACCGCCACGTCGTGCTCGAAGGCGTTCAAGAGCTGGAGCAGATCGGGCGCCTCGAACGCGCGCTTGCGAGGCCCTGCCGAGACGCTCCTCAGCACCCCGGCGGCCTCCAGCTCCTTCAGCGCGGCGTTGGCGGCCTGGACGGACCGGCCGGTCAACTCCACGGCGATGGCCGGGGTCAGGAACGGCCGCGCTGGCAGGCCGGCGATGAGCGCCTCGGCGCTGGAGTCGGCCCGTGGGCTGCCGGCCTTCTCGCGCCAGGCGCTCTGGAGCTTCACCACCTCATCGGCCAGCCGCTCTGACCGCCGGGCTGCCTTGTGGATGGCCCATCCGAAGGTGTCGAGCCAGTCGATCAGTCCTGGCGAGCCGCCGTTGTCATAGCGGTTGAGCCCCCTGATGTAGGCGTCCTTGTGCGTCGCGAGGACGAGGCTGATGGGCGGCACGAACAGCGGGGCCAGCCCGCGGCGGCGCAGGATGAAGTGGATGAGTGCCCGGCCGGTGCGGCCGTTGCCGTCAGCGAACGGGTGGATGGCCTCGAACTGGGCGTGGGCCACCGCAGCCTGGAGGACCGGCGACAGGTCTTCCCGCTTCGCGAAGGCGAGCAGGTCAGCCATCAACCCGGGGACGTACTCCGGCGGCGGCGGGACGAGGTCGGCGCCCTCGGGCGAGTAGGGGTTGTTGCCGATCCAGTTCTGCTTCTGGCGCAGCTCGCCGGCGCCGAATGGGTTCGGGGTCAACTCCATGAGGGCCTGGTGGACGCCGAGCAGGGCCTTCAAGGTGAGCGGCTTGCCACCGTCAGCGAGCGAGAGGAGGCCCTCCATGGCGGCGATGTTGCCGAGCACTGCCCGCGCGGTGGCGTCCTTGACGTGAGGCGAAACCGAGCAAGCACTCAAGGTGTGGTATCATTGCAGCGAGTCAGGCTCAGGGGGATGCATGAACTCGACACGCCGTGGGCGCAAGCCGTGCTTCGCATTTCTTGCCGCCACAACCGCTGCGTTCACCCTGGCGGGCTGTGGCAACGCGATGGGGAGGTGCGGTGCATACTCCGACACCGTGGGTACGGCGCGAATTACGTCGATCTCGAGCGCGCCTGCCGACCAGAACAATTGCCGAAACGATCCAGTGGAAGTGTTCTTCGACTTCACGCCGGCCGATCCCACCAAGGCTTCCCTCGCCGCGAGCGGTGTCACGCTAACCATCGGCTCGGGTGAGAACCCGCCTCGCGCATGGGTTACTGCCTCGGGGATCAGCGTCGGCGCTGACCTTCCGGTCACTCGGCACGATCAGCCCGTTGGGCCGTGCCCGCCCACTGCCTGGACCTTCACGAGCCTCGACCAAGCTGCGGCGCGCGCCGCCTGCTTCTAGGAGCACCTTGACAGCGGACTGAGAGTCGCCCAGCCGAATCGGGAATTCCCAAGGAAAAACCCCCGCCACTCGGACGAAGTGGCGGGGGCACGGTGTGACTCCTGCGGGAATTGAAGGCGCCTCCGTACGTGTCATTTCAGGCACTTATGAGTCGGCACCTGACGCGGGAGACGGCTCCACCCGGACGCCGGGCGGGCTCCACGCGCCGGACGCGGACGCCCAGCGCTGTGCCCAGCTTCCTGGAGGCGTGCGCTCGCCTCGCCGGGCGCGCCGCGGCTGAGGGCGACCTCGCCATGGCGCGCGAACTCATCGAGAAGGCAGCGCGGGTGGCAAGGATGGGGTCCAGGCGATGACGGTGGCCAGCCACCGGGGGCTCTGAATCCGGACTCGGAGCTAGCTGGACCCGCCTGTCCAGGGTCATCACGCCCAAGAATCGGGGCGAGGTGCTGCCCCGATTCTTCGGTTGCTCCTCCAGGGAGGCCAAGGAGGTGGCCGCGGCTCTGGACCCCCGCCCGGACCCGCCGCAGCGCGCGGTGGTGACCACCCTCCCGGCGGTCGCCCCGATCCTGTTGGCCGAGCGGCCTCGGCCGACACCGCTGGAGTTCGCGCCCTGTCCACCGCCTCCGCCCACGGAGTCTCCGGCCACCCCGGCTTCGGCCAGGACGACCCCGGCCATGGCCGTCCCGGAGGTCGCAGCGGTTGAGTCGACTGTACCGCGCCCGGCCCGACCCGCTTCCGCCCCACCCACCGAGGTCGAGCCGCTCACCGCCGAGCTCCGCCGCCTCCACGTCACCGTCTCGGCCCGGTTCCTGGAGAAGGTGGCCGCCGCCC
>JANNKC010000215.1:0-2619 GCA_031396105.1 Anaeromyxobacter sp. | reverse complement strand
AAGAACTCGACGAGGCCGGAGGGGCTGCCGGCGCCGGGGGCGGGCACGGTGACGGTGGCGGTGAGGACGATGGGCTCGCCGAAGACGGTGGTGGCGGGCGAGAGGTCGAGCGCGATGTCGGTGAGGGCGCGGCCGACCGTGTGGAAGCGAGCCGCGGGCGAGCCGGGGGTGTAGTTGGCGTCGCCGGAGTAGGAGGCCACCAGCAGGTGGTCGCCCGCGGAGAGGGCGGCGGTGGTGCAGGTGGCCGAGCCGGCGGCCAGGGTGAGCGGGCCGCACAGGCCGGTGACGCCCACGGTGACGGTGACGGTGCCGGTGGGCGCGACACCGGCTCCGGCCACGGTGACGGTGAGGGTGACGCCCTGGCCGAAGACGCTGGGGGCCGGGGCGCTGACGAGGAGGATGGAGGGGTCGGCCGGCGTGACCACCTGGGCGCGGCTGGTGGAGGCGGCCAGGTAGTTCACGTCGCCGTCGTAGCTCGCGGTGATGGTGTGCAGGCCGCGCAGCAGCGCCGCGGTGGTGCAGGTGGCCAGACCCGCCACGGCGGTCACCGGGCCGCACAGGGCGGCGGCGCCGTCGGTGAAGGTGACCACGCCGGTGGGGGTCGCGCCCGGGCCGGAGAGGGAGGCGGTGAAGGTGACCGGCGCGGCGTGGACCGAGGGGCTGCCGGAGGTGGCGAGCAGCACGGTGGGCGCCGCCTGGTTCACGGTCTGGGTGAGCGTCGCCGAGGCGCCGGCCAGGTAGCTGGCGGCCCCGCCGTAGGTGGCGGTGATGAGGTGGGCGCCGGCCGTGAGGCTGGAGAGGGCGCAGCTGGCCGCGCCGGCGGCGAGCGGACGCGGGCCGCCGCAGAGCACGGTGGCGCCCTCCGAGAAGGTGACGGTGCCGGTGGGGGTGCCGCCGGGGCCGGTCACGGTGGCGGTGAAGGTGACGTTGCCGCCGTAGGTGGACGGGTTGGCCGAGGAGGCGAGCGCCACGGAGGCCGCCGCCCGGTTCACGGTGAGCGACAGCGTGGCCGCGGCGCCGAGGTAGTTGGCGTCGCCGGCGTACTGGACCTGGATGGTGTGCGGGCCCGCGGAGAGCGCGGCGGAGGCGCAGGAGGCGACGCCCGTGGCGTTGACGACGGCGGCGCAGAGGGTGGTACCGCCCTTCACGAAGGTCACGGTGCCGCCCGGCATCACGCCCAGGCCGGAGACGGTGCCCGAGAAGGTCACCGTGCCGCCGAAGGTGGCGGGGCTGGGCGCGGCCGAGGCCGCCACCGTGGGCAGGCCCTGGTCGACGGCCTGGGGGACGAAGGCCCCGGCGGGGAGGTGGTTGGCGTCGCCGCCATAGGCGCCGGTCACGAGGTGGGCGCCGGGGAGAATGCCGGCGGTGGTGCAGGTGGCCAGGCCGCCCGTGAGCGGGAGCGGCCCGCCACACAGCGTGAGGGGGCCGTCGGTGAAGGTGACGCTGCCGGTGGGCGTGACGCCGGGGCCGGACACGCTCGCGGTGAAGGTGACGGCGCCGCCATAGGGAGAGGGGCTGCCGGAGGTGGCCACGACCACGGTGGGCGCGACCTGACCGATGGCCTGCGTCAGGGTGGCCGAGGTGGCGCCGAGGAAACTCGGGTCACCGCCGTAGCTCGCGGTGAGGAGGTGCGAGCCGATGGCGAGGCTGCCGAGGCCAAGGGAGCAGGCGCCGCCAGCCAGCGTGCAGGTCCCGAGGACCGTGGCCCCCTCGAGGAAGGTGACGGTGCCGCCGGGCGTCCCGGCGCCGGGAGCTACGGCCCAGACGGCCGAGGTCAGCGTGACCACCTCGCCAAAGGCGGCCGGAGCTGGAACCGCGGAGAGGGAGACCGCGGTGGCGGCCCGGTCCACCACCTGCGTGACCGTGGCGGCGCCGCTCGCGTCGAACGCGGTGCTGCCGCCGTAGGTGGCCGTGAGGGCGTGGCTCGCCACCGAGAAGGCGGTGGTCGTGAGCGTGCACGACCCGCCGACGAGCGTGCAGGAGCCGAGCGTCGAGGCGCCGTCGAAGAAGGTGACGGTCCCGGTGGCGGTGCCGCTCCCGGGCGCCACCGCCGACACGCTGGCGGTGAGGGTGACCGGCTGGCCGAAGGCCGACGGGTTGGCGCTGGAGGCCAGCGCGGTGGACGACCCCATCCTGTTCACCGTGATGGTGGTGGCGGAGGTGTTGGTGAGCAGGTTGGCCACCCCGGCCGACGGCGCCAGCGTGACGGTGTTGGAGAGGATCGTGCCGGCGGCCGCGGCGGTCACCGTGGCGGTCACGGTGTAGGTGACCGAGCCGCCCCTGGGCAGGTTGACGGTCTCGGAGAGGTTGCCGGTGCCGCTGGCGCGCCCCACGGTGGCCCCGCCGGCCGTGGCGGCCGTCCAGGAGATGCCGGTGAGCCCGGCCGGGAAGGCGTCGGTGAGCGTGGACCCGAGCGCCTGGTTGGTGTTGTCGTTCGAGACCGTGAGGGTGAAGGTCACGGTGCCGGCGATGCTCACGGTGGTGGGCGTGACCGACTGGCCCAGGCTGATGTTGGCCGGCAGCTCGACCAGGACGTTCCGGATCTCGTGGATGTTGGTGGAGCCACCCGTCGAGCCGGAGAAGCCCAGCTTGAAGGTGGCGGGCAGGGCGGCCTGGTTG
>JANNKC010000170.1:0-2050 GCA_031396105.1 Anaeromyxobacter sp. | reverse complement strand
CATTTGAAATTGGCGCAAAAGCCAAACTCGACCCCACACTGATTTTGGCGGTGATGGCCATTGAATCGGGTTTCAACCCATTTGCGCAAAGCCCCGTGGGCGCGCAGGGCCTGATGCAGGTCATGACGAAAGTTCACACTGACAAGTACGAAGACTTTGGCGGCAAATTTGCAGCTTTTGACCCGGTGACCAACTTGCGCGTGGGCGTGAAGGTGTTGCAAGAGTGCATTGCGCGCGCAGGTTCTGTCGCAGGGGGTCTGAAATATTATGTGGGTGCAGCCAATCTCGACTCTGACGGCGGCTACGCCGATAAAGTGCTCGCAGAGCATGCCCGCCTGCTCAGCGTGGTCGGTGGCAAGCAAGTGCTGCAGCAGGCACGCAGCATGCCAGTCAAGCTCGCCCCTGCGCCAACCCAGGTGCAGGTGCCGTGTAGTAGAGGTCGCCCTGCGGCCCGATGGCGGCCGGGGCCGTCGCGTCGAAGCAGTCGAAGCCGAGGCGCGCCTGCTCCGGTTGGTCCACCGGCGCGATGGCCCGTCGGCCGCAGACCGAGCCGTCGAGCGTGCCCCAGATGGCCACCGCGGCGGGGTCGAAGGAGGGGCGGCCGCAGACGTGCTCGGCGCGGCAGGCCTCGTGCCAGGCGCAGTCGGCCTGGCTGCTGCACTTCCCGGGCAGCGGCCGGCAGCGGAGCGCGATGCACTGCTCCCAGCTGCCGCAGTCGGCCTCCGAGCCGCACTGGCCCGGCTCGACGGCGCAGCGGTGGTCGGCGCCGCACCCCTCCCAGGCGGCGCACCCCGCGTCGCCGTCGCAGTAGCCCAGGCTGGCGGCGCAGCGGTGGGTGGCGGAGCAGGCCTGCCAGCTCCCGCAGCTCGCGGCGCCGGTGCAGCCGACGCAGACGCCGCCCTGGCAGGTGAGGCCGGCCTCGCAGTCGGTGGTGGCGGCGCACTCGCCCGGCGGGGCGAGCTGGCAGCCGGCCGCGAGGACCGCCCCGAGGGCGAAGGCGACGAGCGCGCGCATGGCTAGAACCGGCCCGCCAGGCCCACCGAGACGCCGCCACCGGCGAGCGGCTCGACCGAGGGCGAGAGGAAGAAGAGGGTCGCGCCGCCGGCCGTGACCACGCCGCCCGCGATGAGGAGCACGTTGCCGGTGAGGTTCCAGCGCTGCACGGAGCGGTAGACCGGCCCGTCGGCGGGGGTGAGCGTGCCGGCCTGGAAGCGGTCCGTCAGGTCGCGGTCGAGCCCCTGGGCGCGGTAGCCCGCCAGCGCGCCCGCCGCGACCACGGCGAGTCCGCCGCCCGCGATCCAGGCGCCCGCCAGCCTCCCGGTGGACCAGCGCCCTCCGGGCGCGGCGGGACGTGGCGCGGCGGGACGTGGCGCGGCCGGCGTCGCTGCGGAAGGCGTCGCAGGGGCGGCGGGAGTCAGGTCCGGCGGCGGGACGGGTGTCCCATCCTCCGGCCTCGGGGGTCGCCGCGGTGCCTGGGCCGCCGTGGCCGGGGTGGGCCTGCCACGGGCCGGGGGCGGCGCCAGGGCGCTGGGCCGGGAGAGCTCGTCCTCCAGCAGCCAGATGGCCTGGGCGCACGGCCGGGCGTCCTGCACCGAGAGCGTGGTGAGGAAGGTGCTGGAGCGGGTCCGGCGCCCCTGCCCGTCCACCAGCGCGAACGTCACCACCACGTGCACGCCGTCGCGGCGCGCCCGGGCCACCAGCACGGCGCCACCGGCGGCCAGCCCTGCCAGGCATTCGTCCGAGGGGCTTCGGCCGCAGCTGGCTCGAAGCAGCGGGGGATCGCGGACGGTGATGGTGTTGCTGCGCGCCGCCTGGCCGAGACCGGAGAGCAGCACCGCCTCGACGTCGGCCGCCTCGTCCCGGGTGAGGGCGTCGGTGTTGGGTGGGTAGAGCGCCATCGGCGTGGCCGCGCCGGCCGCCGCGGGGAGCGCGAGCGCCCACGCGACCGCCAGCCAGGCGGTGCGGCGGCGGGAGCGTGGGGTGGACGTCGGGCGGGCGGGCACGGTGTCCCTTCCAGGCTACCTGGGGCCCGGCGCCACCTCAAGGACCA
>JANNKC010000166.1:0-17442 GCA_031396105.1 Anaeromyxobacter sp. | reverse complement strand
CGCGGCTGGGCGGCGCTCGGCCACGCCAGCCTCTTCGCCTTCCTCCACCGCGAGCTCGGGCTCTCCAGCGGCGCCTCGTTCGTCCGCTTCACCGCGGCGCGGCTGCTCCAGCGCTTCCCGGACCTGGTCGACCCCCTGCGCGACGGCCGGCTTTGCCTGTCCAGCGTCGGCGAGCTCTCCCGGGTGTTGACGCCGGAGAACCGCCCCGAGGTCCTGCCGAGGTTCTACGGCTGCTCGGCGCGCGAGGCCCGGGAGGTGGCGGCGGCGCTCTGCCCGCGCGAGGCGCCGCCGCGGCGCGAGGTGGTGACCCAGCTGGCACGACGGGCGCCGGCCAGCGCGGTCCCGGAGGCTGGCCGCTTCTCGGGTGAAGCGGCGGTCAAGGACGCGGCGCAGGCGCGTGAGGCGGTCCAGGACACTGCGCAGGCGCGCGAGGCGGTCGAGGGCGCGGCGCAGGCGCGTGAGACGGTCAAGGACACGGCGGAGGCGGCGCCCCAGGCACTTCGTGCGCACGAAATTGTCTTGACCCACCCCGCTCGGGCATCCCTTCGCGACGAGGTCGAGCCCCTCACGGCCGACCTGCGCCGCCTGCACGTCACGGTGTCGCGTCGGTTTCTCGAGAAGGTCGCGGCCGCCCGTGCGGGCCTCTCCCATGCGCTCCCCGGCGCCACCAGTGAGCAGGTGCTGGAGGCGGCCCTCGACCTGCTCCTCGAGAAGCAGGCCCGCAGGATGGGGCTGGTGAAGCGGCCGCGCTGCTCGATGCCGAGCGCCACTGTGCCCCCGCCCTCGCCCTCGCAGCCGCCCTCGCAGCCGCCCCCGGAGCCGCCCCCGCAGCCGCCCGCGCAGCCGTCCGCGGCGGAGGCACCCCAGGAGCAGGTCTCCCGGCCGCCCCTGGGCTCCACCTCGAGGTCGGTGCCCGCCGCCATCCGCCGCGAGGTCTGGCTGCGTGACGAGAGCCGCTGTCAGCACCCGCTCGACGCCGGCGGAATCTGCGGCTCCACCCTGCGGCTCGAGCTCGACCACCTCGTGCCGGTGGCGCTCGGCGGGCCGTCCACGGTCGCCAATCTCCGGGTTGCGTGTGCCGTCCATAACCGGGAGGCCGGGCGCCTCCTCCTGGGCGACGTGCTCATGGGGAACCGCCGCCGAGGACGCTCACGTCACCCACGGTGAACAGGCCGCAGCCACGCGCTCCTCCGGATCACCCGATGCCTTCGGGCATTTCAGGGTCCTCGGTGGTCTCGGATGCCGTTCCCCTGCTGGCCGATGCCCGTGTCCGACCTCGGGTTCAGGCGGCGCGCAGGCCCAGCGGGGCCAGCGCGGCGAGCCCGGCCACCACGGCGCGGGTGAACTGTTCATCGCTGCGCAGCGCCACCCCGTTGGCGGCGTCCTCCTCGGCGAACTCGACGATGGCGCGCTCGATGGCGGAGCTGGCCACCACGGTGCGGGTGGCTCCGGTGAGGCAGCGGTCGAAGTCCCCGTAGGCCTGGCGATAGACGGTGTAGAGCTCGGACGTGGTCATCGGCGGTCTCCCGCCGGCCGCTCATTCCCTTCCCGCCCGTCCAACCCGCCCGCAGAGCAACCGGACTCCCTTGACAATGATCCCCCACTGGATCGAGCGCAAGGCTGTCTGGTGAACGTCGTGTGAACAGAGGTGGGACGGGGCGCCACCCGCCCGTCCCTCCGTCGCCCAGGTCGACCGCAGGCGCCGCCCGCCCGCCCGCCCGTCGCCCGGGTCGGCCGGAAGCTCCGGCCGAGGCGCTTGACGACTGCAACCGGTCAGGTTACAGATACACCACGATGGCCTCCGGAAAGTTCGCCATGGCGGTCCACGCCCTCGCCGTCCTGGCCCAGGACCGGGACGGCTACCCCTCCGAGTACCTGGCCGGGAGCGTCAACACCCACGCCGTCTTCCTGCGGCGCGTGCTGCGCCGCCTCGCCGAGGGCGGCCTCATCGAGGCGCGTGAGGGGCGGGGCGGAGGCTACCGGTTGAGCCGGCCGGCCGGGCGGGTCACGCTGGCCGAGGTCTACCGCCTCGTCGAGCCGGATGGGCCGCTGACCCCCAGCCCCTGCGAGCCCAACGGGAAGTGCCCGGTGGGCGCCGGGATGCGGGCCGCCTTCGCCGCCTTCGCAGCCGCCGCCCGCAACGGCCTGGAGGGGGCGCTGGCCGGCCAGACCGTGGCCGACGTGGCCCGCACCGCGGTCCGCCGAGGCAAGGCCACGCGCGCCGCCGCACCCCGCGACACCGCACCCCGCGCCGCCGCACCCTGAGCCGCCGCACCCTGAGCCGCCGCACCCTGAGCCGCCGCACCCTGAGCCCACCCCAGCCCCGGCCGGCCCCGAACGGGCCGGGCCGGGCCGGGCCGGGCCGAAACTGCAACGGTACAAAGCACAGTCCAGAACAAAACTGCAACCACGACAGCAGCAGTCTATCCACCGCACCATCACAAGGAGCACCCCACCATGAAGATCCTCGTCACCACCCCCAGCGGCAAGGTCGGCCAGGCGCTGATCGCCATCCTCACCCGGCGCGGCGCCTCCCTGCGCCTCGGCGCCCACTCGGTCGAGAAGACCCGCGCCGCCTTCCCCGGCCTCGAGGTGGTCAAGCTCGACCACACCGATCCGACCACCCACGCCGCCGCCCTGCAGGGGGTGGACGCCGTCTACCTCGCCTCGCCCGGCGACTTCCCCTCGGCGCCGGAGAAGTCCCTGGTGGACGCGGCCAGGAAGGCCGGCGTGAAGAAGGTGGTGAAGCTCGCGGCCATGGGCATCGAGCAGTCCGACAACCCGCTGCGGCAGGTGGAGGAGCACGTCCGCGCCTCCGGGCTCGCCTTCACCTTCCTCCACCCGACCTGGTTCATGCAGAACTTCTCGACGTCGATGGCAGGCGCCATCAAGGCGGGCACGCTGGCCGAGCCGGCCGCCGACAAGAAGACGGCCTTCATCGACGCGCGCGACATCGCCGCGGTGGCGGCCATGGCGCTCCTCGACCCAGGCCACGACGGCAAGACCTACACGCTCACCGGGGCCGAGCTCCTCTCCCGCGCCGACGTGGTGCAGGTGCTCGGCAAGGAGCTGGGCAAGACGATCACCTACCTGCCGGTGACCGACGAGCAGTTCCGCGCCGCCGTGAAGGGCCTGCTCACGCCGAGCTACCTCGAGCTCATGTCGGCGCTCTACGGGATGGTCCGGGCCGGCTACACCGAGGCGAAGACCGACACGGTCAAGGAGCTGCTGGGTCGCCCGCCCATCGCCTTCGCCCAGTTCGTCAAGGACCACCGCGCCGTCTGGGCGTGACGCGGCGGCTCAGGGCCGGGCGCGCAGGTACGGCTGCGGCCACGGCCCGGCCACGCCGAGCGCCGCCGCGGCGCGGAGCGGGAAGCGCGGATCGCGAAGGAGCTCGCGCGCCATGAGGACCAGGTCGGCCTGGCCCGAGGCCACGATGGCCTCGGCCTGCGCCGGGGTGGTGATGAGCCCGACGGCCGCGCTCGGCACCCCCGCCTCGCGCCGCACCCGCGCCGCGAAGGGGACCTGGTAGCCGGGGGCCAGCGGCACCTTGGCCCACGGCACCAGGCCGCCCGAGGAGCAGTCGACGAGGTCGGCGCCGAGCGCGGCCAGCTGGCGCGCCAGCGCCACCGTCTCGTCGGGGGTCCAGCCGCCCTCGGCCCAGTCGGTGGCGGAGAGGCGCACCAGCAGCGGCAGCCGCTCGGGCCACACCTCACGCACCGCCCGCACCACCTCGCGGGTGAGGCGGGTGCGGTGCTCGAACGAGCCGCCCCAGCCATCCTCCCGCCGGTTCGAGAGCGGCGAGAGGTGCTGGTGCAGCAGGTAGCCGTGGGCCGCGTGGACCTCGACGGCGCGAAACCCCGCCGCCAGCGCCCGGCGCGCCGCGTCGGCGAAGCGCCGGGGCAGCGCGGCGTAGTCCGCCGCCTCGAGCGGCGTGGGCACGGGGTGGCCGTCGGCGAAGGGGAGGGGGCTCGGCCCGACCGGTGTCCAGCCGCCGTCGGCGGCGAGGAGCGGCGCGCCCCCCTCCACCCAGGGCGGGCGCACCGAGGCCTTGCGCCCTGCGTGGGCCAGCTGCACGGCGGGCACGGCCCCCTGCGACTCCACGAAGCGGACGGCGCGGGCCAGCGGCTCGACCTGTCCGTCCTCCCACAGGCCGAGGTCGGCCGGCGAGATGCGACCGCGCGCCTCGACCGCGGTGGCCTCCACGATGACCAGGCCGGCGCCGCCCTGGGCCAGCCCGCCGTAGTGGACCAGGTGCCAGTCGCCGGCGCGTCCGTCCACGGCCGAGTACTGGCACATGGGGGCCGTGCCCAGGCGGTTGCGAAGGGTGACGCCGCGGAGCGTGAGGGGATCGAAGAGCATGGCCGGTCATGCCACGCGCGGCGCCGCGATGAAAAGAGAGGGGCGACGGTGGATGGCCACCGCCGCCCCGGGACACGTCGCGTCGCCGGAGGCGTCTAGGGCGCGCCGACCTTCCAGGTGAGGCCCAGCGAGGCGATCCAGATGCCGGTCTTGTAGCTGCCGGGGAACGCGGTCGCGCCGGTGGCCGTCTGCTTGTCGCGGTCGCCGTAGAAGAGGGCGGCGCTCAGCGCCAGGCCGGAGCCGAAGTTGACGGTGGCGCCGGTGGTGACGGCGGTGGTGTTGGAGTCGGGCAGCGTCGGCGACAGGGTGTCGGTCTTCAGGCCGGAGAAGTCGCGCATCAGGCCGAAGCGCACCGTGTAGCGGGCGTTCAGGTCCCACTCCACGCCGGCGCGGAGGACGTGGCCGTTGCCGTAGTCGCGCGGCACCACCAGCACCAGCCCCTTGTCGCCGACGAAGCGGTCCTCCTTGTAGACCTCGAAGCGGCTGAAGTTGTACTGCAGGGTGAGCTGCACCGGCGGCAAAACCCGCCAGGCCACGCCCACCGCCAGGAGGCTGGGGAAGGGGAGGTCCTCGGAGACGCCCTGGTCCTGCGTGGCCGGGCCGGCCAGCGAGGGCGGCACCTGGAAGTGGCCGTCGCCCTTGGTGGCCATGGTGGCCTCGTGCTTGTAGTCGACCGCGAAGGTGAGGGTCTCGGTGGCCTTCATCTCGGTGGAGAGCTGGAAGGCCAGGCCGCCGCCCTTGGTGGCGAGCTCGCCGAAGGCATCCGCGCCCGGCGCCGAGAACGGCTCGATGCCCTGCTTGAGGTACTGGATGCCGTAGTAGTAGATGCCGCCGCCGCCGACGTGGAGCCAGGGCAGCACCTCGTAGCCGGCGTTGAGGTAGAAGCCGAGCATGCGGCGCTCCACCGTGATGATGCGGCCGCGCCCCTGCCAGTCCTCCTCCCACTTCATCTGGCCGCCGCCCGGCGTTCCGACGCCGAAGCCCACGCCCAGGCCGCGCCCGCCCACCTCGGTGCCATAGGCCACGGCCAGCGCCACCGGCGGCGTGGGGGCGAACCTGGTGGTGGAGGTGCCGGTGAGGCCGCTGGCGCCGCCGTCGCTGGGCGCCGTCCACTTGGTGGAGAGGCTGAGGAGCGCGCCGCCCACCGAGAGGTTGAGGCCGCGCAGCGTGGAGAGGGCGGCCGGGTTGGTGATGGTGGCGGCCGCGTCGCGCTGCGCCGCCACGGCGGACGAGGAGAGCGCCAGATCGCGAGGGTTGACGTTGATGACCTCGAACCCGCTGGCCAGGGCCAGGGACGGGACGAGGAGGGCGAGGGCGACGGAGGTCTTGAGCAGGTTCATGGCGGTCGTCCTCAGGGCAGCGTGACGGGCGAGACCGGGATGAGGCTGGCGTCGAAGAGGTAGCCGGCCGCGTCGGCCTGGCCCACCGCGGAGGTGCCGAGGAAGCCGTGCGCGACGTCGGCGCCGCCCGGCCCCTGGTAGACCACGGTGTCTGACCCGATGAGCTGGAACAGCAGCTCGTTGTAGGGGTTGCGGATGAGGGCGTCGCCCTTGGCGATCATGCCGAGGGTGGCCTTGCCGGCCTGCGGCACGGAGCCGTCGGGGTTGGCGAGCAGGTTGGGCAGGGGCTCGCGGGCCACGTGCTTGGCGAAGTTGGCCGGGTCGGCGGGATCGACGATCCACTTGGCCACGTTGATGGTCCTCAGGTAGGCCGCGGCCACCGCCGGGTTGGTGGCGATCTGGTCGCGCGGGATGCCGAGGCCGGCGAAGACGGCGTCCACCTGCGGGGCGAAGCCGCTCAGCGGGTCGGTGAAGAGGTCCACCAGGGTGGCGCCGCCAACGGCCAGCGCGCCGCGGTCGAAGCGCGGGTTGGTGGCGAGCACGCTGGTGCCGGCGATGGCGCCGAGCGAGATGCCCGCCCAGCGGACCGCCGTGGGGTCGATGAGCACGTTGGCGGGGAGACCCAGCAGGGCGCGGGCGTCCGAGCTCGGCTGGGGCGCCTGCGAGGCCGGCGGGCGCGACACGGCGAGAACCAGCGCCGACTGGTCGATGAGGTTCTGCCGGAAGGCGTCGCGGATGCGGAAGAAGTTGGCGCTCACGAAGAACTGGCCGGAGATCTGCGGGATGGGGGCGCCGGTGGTGCAGGTGCCGGGGGTGTTGCCGGCCCCGTCACCCTGGCCGGCGCCGCCCGGGAACGGCGTGCAGACGCCGCCCGCGCCGCACTCCGCGCTGGCCTTGCACCAGGCCCGCGCGCCGTGCAGCGGGAAGTCGGTGGCCACGGCGATGAAGCCGCGGGCCGCCAGCGAGTCGGCCACCGCGTAGAGCGACTCCTTCGAGCCGCCCAGGCCGTGGCCGAAGACCACCACCTTGGCGCAGAGCGTGCCGGCCGGGAACGGCGGCGCGCAGGCCGGGACGTTGGCGGCCAGCGGGGTCGCCACCAGGGCCCCGAGCGACCGGATGAGGGCGGCCGGGTTCTCCAGGTCGGCCGCCAGCGTGGGGCGCAGGGCGCCGGTGGTCTTGTCGATGCCGTCGAGGCTGTTGAAGGTGATGTCGAAGAAGCCGGCCACGTTGGGCGCGGCGGGCGCCGTGGCCGGAGGTGTGGCCGCGGCGACGCTGGTGACGGCGAAGACCGCGGCGGGCGTGCCGCCCGGGCCGGCCTGGGACTCGATGAGATACGGCGCGGCGGAGAGCTGCAGCGAGATCTCGGTGATGCTCTGGGTCCGGAAGGTGTAGGCCGTGACCACGTCGGCCTTGGTGGTGCCGGCCGGCAGGACCGCCCAGACCGGCTCGAGCTCCGCGCGCATGGTCTGGAGCGCCGTGGCGGTCGCGCCGTTGACGCCCGGGATGGTGGAGGCGCCGCCGACGGCCAGCGGCACGGTGAAGTCGAGCAGGATCTTGGCCACCGTGGGCTTCACGAGCGCGGCGCCGGCCAGGTCCTTGACCCGGTTGGTGATGACCACCGCGTAGCTCGTCCCGTCCTCGAGAGGCGGCAGGTAGAAGGTGCCGACGCCGGGCACCGGGGCCGTGATGGCCGGCTGCAGCCCGATGACGCTGGAGCAGCCGCCGGCGATGGGGCAGCCCTGGGCCTGGGTCACCACGATGGGCGACGGCTGCGTCACGTAGCGGGCCTCCGAGGGGGAGCCGGCGCCGAGCGCGCCGGCGAGGTCACGGACCAGCTCCGGCGTCGCGCCACCCAGCCTGTAGAGGAAGACGTTGGCCGCCGTCACCGTCGAGGCGTCGATGGTCGCGGAGGTCTGGGCCAGCAGCATGGCCGTGGTGGAGAAGCCGTCGAGCGTGTCGAGTCCGGCCGCGGCCGGGCCGAAGGCGGGGTTGTTCACCACCGTGCCGTCGGCGTCGGTGCGGATGAGGTCGAAGGGCAGCGGCGCCGCGCCCGAGCCGGAGTCGATGAGGACCACCGTGCCGGCCGAGGGGGCGGTGCTGAAGGCGCCCAGCGAGGCGGTCTCGGCGTACGGGAAGGAGGTGATGACGCCGTAGGCCGTGCCGTTGGCGGCGGCGGGCGGCCTGGCGCAGAGGGCGCCCGCCGCGGGGGAGGTCACCGGATTCCAGCCCGCCGTGCTCCCGGCCGGGACGGTCGGCATGTAGCACCAGGGCAGCGGGTTCCAGAGCGCGCTGCGGACGTTGTTGAGGAGGGCGATCTCGTCGGCGCTGCTGCCGGCGCCGCAGGCGCCCGCGGGGGTGGAGTCGGGGATGGCGCCGAGCGGCTGGTTCTCCTTCTTGGAGAGGTCGCGGTTCGGGATGGTGAGCGCGACGGCCGAGTCGGCCTCGATGGCCGCGCCACCGACGGCCTTCACGCCGGCGACTCCGCCGCGAATGGCGAAGGTGAAGCGGGCGCCGGCGGGCCAGCGGCGGCTCCCGGTGGCGTCCGCCTTCTTGCGCAGGGTGAGCACGCCCGGCCTGCAGACGGCCGGCGTCCCGGCGCAGCTGCCCGCCGTGGTGGAGGCCTCGAGGTCGGTCCCCATGACGAGCGCCACCGGCGGGGTCACGTCGATGCGGAACACCGAGACGGTCTGCGCCGTGACGGTGGCGAGGTCGACCAGCGGCGCCGCCGCGGCGACGTAGGCGCCGTTGGGCGCCACGCTCGATTCCCAGTGCTTGGCCACGATGGGGATCGAGATGGGCACCTCCTGGTCGCTCGGGAACCCGCCGGCGGCGCGGAAGGCGCAGAGGAGCGCGACCTGGGCGTTGGGCGGCGCGCCGCAGAGGTCGACGGCGGTCCCGCACGCGTTCACGGACGGGAGGCGCGTCACCACGCCAGCCAGCGCCAGGTCGTTCGGGGTCGGGATGTTGGGCGAGGCGAACGCCGCGAACACCAGATCGGGCGGGAGCGGCGTCTGCGTCACCTCCGTACAGGCGGCGAGCGCGAGGGGCAGGGCCAGGAGACCGGCTCGGCGGAGTGACATCATTGTTCTCCTCGGGGATGGCGGGCGACGGAGGGTGAACTCCGGTTGCGCGAAGGCGGGGCCCTCCTACTTGGTTCTCCCCTGATTTGAAGTCAATGAAAGACCGACGACACCGTGCGTCAAGCTTGCGCGGGACGGCCCGTTCGAGGCACGAGATGGCCCCCGGACGGGGGGAGACCGCGGCGAGGCCTTCGGCTCCGGTCCGATCAGGGCCGCGGGGGTGCCCTCGTACTAGAGTCCCCGGCCATCCGCCGCCTCACCTCCTGGAGCCTCTCGATGATCCGCCTCGCCCTCCTCCTCGCAGCGGTCCTGCCGCTCGCCGCGCCGGCCCAGGTCCCACCGGTCGAACGGCTCCCCGCCGCGGCCTTGGCGCCAGCGCCGACCGCGCCGCCGCAGCCCGCGCAGCCTGTGCAGCCCGTGCAGCCCGTGCAGCCCGCGCAGCCCGTGCAGCCTGTGCAGCCTGTGCAGCCCGCGCCCGCTCGCGCTGGCGGCGTGACCATGGAGCTCGGCGGGTGGCTGGCCTGGAGCGTCTTCGCCACCGTCGGAGGGCTCGACTCGAACGAGCTGCCGCGCGCGGCCGTGCCGCCCTCCACCGAGCAGACCCTTGGCATGACCGTGCGCCAGAGCCGGCTGCGCGCCGCGCTCGGGCTGCCGTCCGACGGGCTGCTGGCCGGGGTTGCGCTGGCGGGGCTGGTCGAGGTCGACGTCATGGGCGGCTCCGCCTCGGGCGACCAGTCGCTCCCGCTGGTCCGTCTCCGGCACGGCTGGGTCTCGGCGTCCTTCCCGGAGCTCGCCAGCTTCTCGGTGCTGGTGGGGCAGGGCTGGGGCGTGGTGGGCGGGCCGAGCGTGCCGGTGAGCCTGGCTCACCTGGCGGTTCCGCGCTTCAGCGGCGCGGGCCACCTCTACCGCAGGGCGCCGCAGCTGCGCGCCTCGGCCGAGGTGGGCGGCGCGCTCTCGCTCCAGGCGCAGGCGGCGCTGCTCGCGCCCATCGACCGGGCCACCTCGCCGGCCGCCACCGCCGCCGCGCCGGACCGGCCGCCGCCGACCAGCGTGGGCGAGCGCTCCGGCCTGCCGGACGTGGAGGCGCGGCTGGCGCTGCGCTGGCAGCCCGCCGGCGCGCGGCGGCTCGAGGCGGGGCTCTCCGGCCACGTTGGCCGAGAGAGGTGGCGCCTGGCCGGCGCGGCCGGCGACGTGGACGCCACCGTGGACAGCTACGCGGGCGCGCTGGACCTCCGGTTCGACCTGCCCTGGCTCACCGTCCACGGCGGCGCCTTCTACGGCAAGAACCTGGACGTCCTCTCCACGCTGAGCGCCGGCGTGACCTTGAGCCTGAACGGCGCGGGCAGCCCCATCGCGGCCACCGGCGTGGAGGCCTACGGCGGCTGGGCGCAGGCGGTGGTGCGGCCGCTGCCGTACCTCTCGCTCCTGGCCGGCGGGGGGCTGGAGGCGGCGAACCGCAGCGACCTCCCGGCCAACCCGGCCCCCGGCACGGTGGCGCGGCGCAACCTGCAGGTCTCCGGCGGCGCGCTCATCGACCTCACCAGCCGCTGGCAGGCCGGCGTGGAGTACACCACCTACCTCACCAGGTACGTGGGCGCGGTGGATCGCGACCTCACCTCGGGGCAGCTCGAGGTGGCGACCAGGTACGCCTTCTAGGGCCGGCTCCGCCGCTCACGCGCCGGCGCGCCGGAAGAGCTCCGCGGCGCTGACCAGCGAGGCGCCGGCCGCGGCGAGCGTGCCCGCGGCCAGGTCCGCGTCCTCGACCCGGAAGAGCAGCGTGACGCTCTGGCCCCGCTCACGCAGCGTGAAGGGGTACATGTACTCGACGCCCAGGCCGGTCCTCTCGAAGACCTCCAGCACCTCGGCCAGGCCGCCGGCCCGGTCCGGCACGTCGAGGGCCAACAGCTCGGTCACGTTGACCACCTGGCCGGCCGCCTCCAGCACCTCCTTGGCGCGCTGCCAGTCCCTCACCACCAGCCGGAGGATGCCGAACTGCTGCGTGTCGGCCAGCGACATGGTGAGGATGTCGATGCCGGCGTCGCCCAGCACCTTGCAGGGCACGCGGAGCTGGCCGGGGCGATTCTCGAGGAAGAGCGAGAGCTGGCGGATCTTCATGGTGGCTCCACGGGTTGGGCCGAAGGGCGGCGGCGGGCCGCCCGGGTCCGCTCAGATCTTGCGCTGGTCGACCACGCGCCTGGCCTTGCCCTCGCTGCGGGCGATGGTCTTCGGCTGCACCAGGTGCACCTTCACGCGGAGGCCGATGGTGTGATCGATGGCGTCCGCCAGCTCGGCCTGCAGCGCCTCCAGGCCGCGGATCCGGTCGGAGAAGAACTCGGCCGTCACCTCCACCTGCACCTCCATCTCGTCCAGTCCCTTCTGCCGGGTCAGCACGATCTGGTAGTGCGGCAGCGTCCCCTCCACCTTGAGGAGCGCCGCCTCGACCTGCGACGGGAAGACGTTGACGCCGCGGATGATGAACATGTCGTCGGAGCGGCGGCCGATGCGCCGGATGCGGCGGAGGGTGCGGCCGCAGGGGCAGGCGTCCGGGTGGAAGCTGGTGAGGTCGCGCGTCCGGTAGCGCAGCATGGGCATGGCCTGCTTGGAGAGCGTGGTGAGCACCAGCTCTCCCTCGCTCCCGTCGGGCAGCACCGCGCCGGTCACCGGGTCGACGATCTCCGGGTAGAAGTGGTCCTCGAAGAGGTGCAGGCCGTCGCGGTGGACGCACTCGACGCCCACGCCCGGGCCGATGATCTCGGAGAGGCCGTAGACGTCGTGGGCGCGGATGCCGGTCTCGGACTGGATGTGCTGCCGCATCTCCTCGCTCCAGGGCTCGGCCCCGAAGACGCCCACCTTGAGCTTGCCGAAGCCGACGCCGGCCTCCTTGGCCCGCTCGATGAGGTGGACCATGTAGCTCGGCGTGCAGCAGATGGCGGTCACGCCGAAGTCGGCCAGCACCATGAGCTGCCGCTCGGTGTTGCCGCCGGAGATGGGGATGACGGTGGCGCCCAGCGCCTCGGCGCCGTAGTGGGCCCCCAGGCCGCCGGTGAAGAGGCCGTAGCCGTAGGCGTTCTGGACCACGTCGCCCTGGTGCAGGCCGCAGGCGGCGAAGGAGCGGACCATGACGCTGGTCCAGACCCGGAGGTCGGCCTCGGTGTAGGCCACCACGATGGGCTTGCCGGTGGTGCCGGAGGAGGCGTGCAGCCGCACCACCTCCTCCATGGGCGAGGCGAAGAGGCCGAAGGGGTAGGTGTCCCTGAGGTCGGTCTTCTCGGTGAAGGGCAGCAGCGCGAGATCCGGCAGCCCCTTGACCGACTCGGGGCGGAGGCGGCGCTGCTCCATGCGCTCGCGGAAGAGCGGCACCCGCTGGTAGGCGCGCTGCACCACCGCCTGGAGCCGGCCGAGCTGGAGGGCCTCCAGCTGGGCGCGCGGCAGGTAGTCGGGGGCGCTGGCCGGGTGGAAGGCGGTGGTGGCCTCGGTCCAGCCGGTCCTCATCGCGCCGACTCCTGGCCGAGGCGGAAGGCCTTCTCGTTCAGCTCGTGGAGCCGCTCCGGGAGCGCGGCCCGGATGGCCGCCAGCCAGTGCTCCTCGGCGAGGTCGAGCCGCGCCGCCAGCACGCCGAGCAGCGCCACGTTGAGCGACTTCTTGTTCTGGAGCCGGGACTCGTCCACCGCGCCGGGCGGGATGAGGACGCCGCCGGCCCTCAGGTTGAAGCGGTTCACCTCCACCTCGCTCTGCGCCAGCACCAGCAGGAAGTCGGCCTGGCCGCGCGGGATCATGGGGGAGAGCACCTCGGGGCCGTAGCGCACGTCGCTCGTCACCGAGCCGCCGCGCTGGCTCATGCCGTGGATCTCGGCCTTCTTGACGTCGTGGCCGGCCCGGAAGGCGGCGTCGGCCAGGATGTCGGAGGCCTTGATGGCCCCCTGGCCGCCGAGGCCCGCGATGACCACGTTGACCACCGGCGCCGCCATCTAGTTCTCCTCCGTGGCGCAGGCGCCGGCGCAGGCGGCCACCTTGAGGGCGTTCTGCTTCTCGTAGGTGCGGATGTCGGCGGCGGCCAGGATGCAGGGGCGGCGCGCCACGATGACGGAGATCTGCGCCTTGCCGAGCCGGTCGGTGAGCAGCGCCTCGAAGCCGGCCGGGTCGGTGACCGGGTCGATGACGTCCACGTTGGGCACGCCGAGCGCGCGGGCGATCCCCTCGATGGAGAGCTTGGTGGTCGGCTCATGGTCGAGCCGGCGGCCGGTGCCGGGGTGCTCCTGCTGCCCGGTCATGGCGGTGGTGCCGTTGTCGAGCACGATGAGCACGTGGCCGGTGGCGGGCGGGTTGTAGATCATCTCCACCAGCCCGTTGATGCCGGTGTGGACGAAGGTGGAGTCGCCGATGAGCGAGACCACCCGGCGCGCGTCCGCCTCCGGCAGCACGTGGCGCAGGCCGAGGCCGACGCCCAGCGAGGCGCCCATGGCCACGCAGGTGTCCATGCCCTGGTAGGGCGGCAGCACCCCCAGCGTGTAGCAGCCGATGTCGCCGGCCACGATGCAGTCGAGCTTGCGCAGGGTCCCGTAGACCGGGTGGTAGGGGCAGGCCTCGCAGAGCTGCGGGGGCTTCCCCTGGGGCGGCGCCGGCTCCCGGCTCTCGTCGCGCGCCAGGATGCGGCGCACCCGCTCCACGTCGAGCTCGCCGAAGCGGAAGGCCTCCGGCTTGCCCTCCACCTTCAGGCCCGCCGCCAGGCAGGCCTCGGCGATGATGGGGTCGCCCTCCTCGATGACCACGCAGCGGTCCACCGAGGCGGCGAAGGCCCGCAGCTTCTCGAGCGGCAGGGGGTGGATGGTCTTCAGCTCCAGCAGCGAGGCGTGCGGCGCCGCCTCGCGGGCGTGGAGGGCGGCCACGCCGTTGGCGATGACGCCGAGCGCGGCGGAGCCCTTGCGCCAGACGTTGAGCGCCGAGCCGTCGGCGAAGACCGACAGCGCCTTCAGCTTCTGGCGCAGCCTGAGGTGGGCCGGGCGCGCGTAGGCCGGGATCATGACGCGGGCCGGGATGTCGCGCTTGAACGGCGGCACGGCCCGGGGCGCCGCCGGGGCGCGCCGGGTCACGATGGACTTGCCGTGGCAGACCCGGGTGGTCATGCGGAAGAGGACCGGCAGCCCCCAGCGCTCCGAGAGCTCGAAGGCGGCCAGCGTCAGGTCGTAGGCCTCCTGCGAGTCGGAGGGCTCCAGCATGGGCAGTCCGGCCGCCACCGCGTAGCGGCGCGAGTCCTGCTCGTTCTGCGAGGAGGCCATGCCCGGGTCGTCGGCCGCCACCACCACCAGGCCGCCGGTCACGCCGGTGTAGGCGGCGGTGAAGAGCGGGTCGGCGGCCACGTTGAGCCCCACGTGCTTCATGGTGACCAGGGCGCGCGCCCCTCCGAAGGCCGCCCCCAGGCCGACCTCCAGGGCCACCTTCTCGTTGGGGGCCCACTGGGCCCGGCCGCCGAGCGCGTCGAAGGCCTCCAGGATCTCGGTGGAGGGGGTGCCGGGGTAGCCGGTGCCGAGGTGCACGCCGGCGTCCAGCGCCGCCGCCGCGACCGCCTCGTCACCCGACAGGAGCTTTCGTTCCATGGTCTGGTTCGCTCCTGGGCGCCGCCCCCTCGAGTGAGAGCGGCCTTGCGTGCCGGCCGACTCCGTTCCAGGCTACGAACCCGGACGGTGGCGGCTGGCGACGACGTGGCCCGTCATCTTACGTGAACCCCGCCGATGATGCCCATCCCGACCCTCGAGCGGCTCCTCGAAGAAGCCCGCGCCCTCGGCCCCATGCGGCTGGTGGTGGCCGCGGCCGAGAGCGGCACCGCGCTCAAGGCCGCCGCCATGGCCCGCCGGCAGCGGCTGGCCGAGGTGGCCCTGACCGGCGATCCAGTGGCGCTGCGCCGGCGCCTCCGCGAGCTGGGCGAGGACCCGGCGCTCTTCGAGCTGGTGGCCGCCGCCGACGACGCCGAGGCGGCGCGCCTGGCGGTGGCGATGGTGCGCGCCGGCGAGGCGGCCATCCTCATGAAGGGGCGGCTCCAGACCGGCGACCTCCTGCGGGCCGTGCTGGACCGCACCGCCGGCCTGCGCACGCAGGGCCAGCTCCTCTCCGACGTGCTGGTGGCCGACCACCCGCTCTCGCCCGAGCCGAGGCTGGTCGGGATCACCGACGGCGGCGTCAACGTGGCGCCCGACCTGGCCCAGAAGAAGGCCATCATCGAGAACGCCGTGGCGCTCTTCCACCGGCTGGGGTACGAGCGGCCGCGGGTGGCCTGCCTGTGCGCCGTGGAGAAGGTCTCGCCGGCCATGCCCCACACCGAGGACGCCCAGGCCCTGGCGGAGCTGAACGCCCGCGGCGAGCTCTGCGGCTGCCTGGTCTCCGGGCCGCTGGCCCTCGACAACGCCCTCTCGGTGGACGCGGCGCGGGAGAAGGGCATCGACCACCCGGTGGCCGGCCGCGCCGACATCCTGCTGGCGCCCACCATCGAGACCGGCAACGCGCTCGGCAAGGCCTTCACCTACCTGGCCCACGCCCACGTGGCCCACGTGCTGGTGGGCGCGCTGGCTCCGGTGCTCATCCCCAGCCGCGTCGAGCGGGCCGAGGACAAGCTCCTCTCCATCGCGCTCGGCGTGCTGGCGGCCAGGCCGGGGCCGGCACGGGCCCCCCGGGCGGAGGCGGCCCGGGTGCCCGGCGGCCAGGCCCAGCGAGCCGACCGTGACTGACCCGCTCATCCTCGCCATCAACCCTGGCGCCGGCTCGACCAAGCTGGCCCTCTACCGGGGCGAGGCGCCCGAGCGCGAGGCGCGGCTCGAGCACCCGGAGCTCGCCTCCCGCCCCGCCGCGCGCGTGCTCGACGAGCTGCCGGCGAGGCTCACCGCGGTGCGGGCCTTCCTGGCCGCGGCCGGGGTGGCGCCCCGCTCGCCGGCCTCGTCCGGCGCACCGGGCGCAGCCGGGGCGCTGGGCGCGGTGGTGGGGCGCGGCGGGCTCCTGCCGCCGCTGCCGGCCGGCGCCTACGCGGTGGACGGCTCGATGCTGCGCGACCTCGAGCGGGCCGAGCGCGGCGACCACGCCTCCAACCTGGGCGCGCCGCTGGCCCGCGCCGTGGCCGACGAGCACGGCTGCCCGGCGCTGATCGTCGACCCGGTCTCGGTGGACGAGCTCCTGCCGGTGGCGCGGGTGACCGGCCTGGCCGGGGTGACCCGCCGCAGCTTCAGCCACGCCCTCAACATCCGCGCCGTGGCGCGGCGCCACGCCCGCGCGCTCGCGACGCCCCTGACGCAGCTCCGGCTGGTGGTGGTCCACATGGGCACCGGCGTGTCGCTGGCCGCGCTGGCCGAGGGGCGCATGGTGGACGTGGTCAACCCGCAGGACGAGGGGCCCATGAGCGGCGACCGGGCCGGCGGCGTGCCGGTCACCGCCGTGATGGAGCTCTGCTTCGCCCCGGGCGCCGAGCCCCGCGCCGTCAAGCGGCGGCTCTTCGGCGATGGCGGCCTCTTCAGCCACGCCGGCACGCGCGACGCGCGCGAGGTGTGGCGGCGCGCCGAGGGCGGCGACGAGGCGGCGGCGCTCCTCCTCGACGCCATGGCCTACCAGATCGCCAAGGCGGCGGGCGGGCTGGCCGCCGCGCTGGAGGGGCGGGTGGACGCGGTGCTCCTCACCGGCGGTCTCTGCCACCTCGAGCCCTTCGTGGAGCAGGTGCGCCGGCGGGTGGCCTTCATCGCGCCGGTGGCGCTCTTCCCCGGGGAGGACGAGCTCCGGGCGCTGGCCGAGGGCGCGTTGCGGGTGCTGCGCGGGGAGGAGCCGGCGAGGACCTACCTGCCGGGCGGAACAGCCTGATCTTGCGGGGTCATTTCGAGTGCCCCAGGGGGCGCACCTCCGGTGTATGCTGCCTTTTCACCGGAGGGGGATCACATGAAGCTCTCGACGCTGCTGTTCGCCGCGCTGCTCGTCCCGACGCTCACCCTGGCCCAGGAGCCGCATCAGCGCGACCCCTGGTACATCGGCTTCGGCCTCGGGACCGGGAGCGGGAACGTGTCCGGGCAGGGCGACACCCTCAGCTTCAAGGACATGAACGCCGGCCGCGACCCGACCAACGTCGCCCTCAACTTCAAGGCCGGCGTCACGCTCACGCCGAAGCTGCTCCTCGGGCTCGACATCACCGCGGTGCGGTCGGCGGCGGCCCAGGACGGCATCGACACGGCGATCCAGATCACCAACTACGACGCCATGGTGACCTGGTTCCCCATGGAGACCGGCCTCTTCGTGCGTGGCGGCGCCGGGCTCTCGGCCATGGTCTGGGAGCTGGATACCTTCGGCTCCAGCAGCATCAGCGGCGGCAACGTCCTCGTCGGCGCTGGGTACGCCTTCTGGCTCGGCCAGAAGTTCAACCTGACCGCCAACCTGGACTACTCGGTCCAGGCCTACGGGAGCTCGAACGACAAGCCGGAGCGCTCCTCCATGTGGGCGCTCTGGGTCGGATTCGACTGGTACTGAGCCTCCAGAGGAGACCCCCATGAGAGCCTTCCTGCTCGCCGCCGCCTTCGCCCTGGCCGTGCCGCAAGGTGCCCGCGCACAGCCCGTCTCCGAGGCCTCCGGCCCGGACACCTACCTCCTCTTCCACCTCGGCGCCCTGGTGCCGCAAGGCGACCTGAGCTCGCTGCCGA
>JANNKC010000160.1:0-10421 GCA_031396105.1 Anaeromyxobacter sp. | reverse complement strand
ATGCGCTGAGCGCGCGCAGGCGCGCATAGGTCGCAGCAGGGTCGGACATGGCGGCCGGATGGTGAACCACGCGCCGCGCGCCGGCAAGGCGGCACGGGCGCGGCCTTGCCCGAGGCTACAACCCGGCCGCCAGGCGCGTGCCCTGATCGATCGCGCGCTTGGCGTCCAGTTCGGCGGCCACATCGGCGCCGCCGATCAGGTGCACCGGTACGCCGAGTGCGCCGACCGCACCGAACAACTCGCGGTTCGGCGTCTGGCCCGCGCAGATGACCACGTTGTCGACCTCGAGCGTGCGCGGAGACGTACCAACGCGGATGTGCAGCCCGCGGTCATCGATGCGCTCGTAGGTCACGTCGCCGATCATCTCGACCCGCTTCATCCTCAGCGTGGTGCGATGCACCCAGCCGGTGGTCTTGTTCAGGCGCTCCCCCAGCTTGCCGGCGGAACGCTGCAGCAGGAACACCTGGCGCACCGGCGGTTCGGGCCGTGCCGGCGCCAGTCCACCGCGCGAGCGGTAGGCAGGGTCGATGCCCCACTCGCGCAGCCACAGCGGCGCATCGACGGTGGGCGAGTGGCCTTCGTGCACGAGGAACTCGGCCATGTCGAAGCCGATGCCGCCGGCGCCGACGATGGCGACGCGCCTGCCTACCGTGCGGCCGCGGGACAGTACGTCATGGTAGTTGAGCACGCTGGGGTGGTCCTGGCCGGGGATCGACGGGTCGCGCGGCACGACGCCGGTCGCGAGCACGACCGCGTCGAACGCGTCGCGCCCGAGCGCCGCCGGATCGACGCGCGATCCCAGGCGCAGGTCGACGCCGGTGATCTCGATACGGCGGCGGAAGTAGCGCAACGTCTCGTGGAACTCCTCCTTGCCGGGGATGCGCTTGGCCATGTTGAACTGGCCGCCGATCTCCGGCGCCGAATCGAACAGGGTCACGCGGTGGCCACGCTCGGCCAGCGTCGTCGCGCACGCCAGACCCGCGGGACCGGCGCCGACCACGGCCACGCGCCTGGGCGCGCGCGTGGCTTCGATCACGATCTCGGTCTCGCGGCATGCACGCGGATTGACCAGGCAGGTCGCCTTCTTGCCCTCGAAGGTGTGGTCAAGGCAGGCCTGGTTGCAGGCGATGCAGGTGTTGATCTCGTCGGCGCGGCCGGCGGCCGCCTTCTTCACCAGCTCCGGGTCGGCCAGCAGGGGGCGGGCCATGGAGACCAGGTCGGCGCTCCCCTCCGCCAGCAGCCGCTCGGCCACCCCGGGGTCGTTGATCCGGTTGGTGGCGCAGAGCGGGATGGAGACGTCGCCCTTCAGCTTCCTGGTGACCCAGGCGAAGGCGGCGCGCGGCACGCTGGTGGCGATGGTGGGGACCCTGGCCTCGTGCCAGCCGATGCCGGTGTTGATGATGGTGGTGCCGGCCCGCTCCAGCGCCCGGGCCAGCTCCACCACCTCGTCCCAGCTCTGGCCGTCGGGCACGAGGTCCAGCATGGAGAGCCGGTAGATGAGGATGAAGTCCTTGCCGACCGCCTGGCGCAGCCGGGTCACGATCTCCACCGGCAGCCGCATGCGGTTCTTCCAGCTGCCGCCCCAGGCGTCGCTGCGCCGGTTGGTGCGCGCCGCCAGGAACTGGTTGATGAGGTACCCCTCCGAGCCCATGACCTCGACGCCGTCGTAGCCGGCCTCGCGGGCCAGCACGCCGCAGCGCACGAAGTCGCGGATCTGCCGCTCCACGCCGCGCGAGGTGAGGGCCCGCGGGGTGAACGGCGTGATGGGCGACTTCAGGCGCGAGGGTGCGACCGAGAGCGGCGAGTAGCCGTAGCGGCCGGCGTGGAGGATCTGCAGGGCGATCTTGCCCCCCTCGGCGTGCACCGCGGCGGTGACCTGGCGGTGGGGGCGGGCCGCCCAGCGGGAGGCCAGCCGCGAGCCGAAGGGCGCCAGCCAGCCCTCCACGTTGGGGGCGAAGCCACCGGTGACCATCAGCCCCACGCCGCCGCGGGCCCGCTCGGCGAAGTACTCGGCCAGCCGGGGGAAGTCGCCCCGGTGGTCCTCCAGCCCGGTGTGCATGGAGCCCATCAGCACCCGGTTCTTCAAGGTGGTGAAGCCGAGATCGAGCGGGGCCAGCAGGTGCGGGTAGGTGGTGGTCACGGCGCGGTCGCTCCTCAGGCGGCCCGGAGCGCCCGCGCGAAGGCCGGGCGCCGCGGCTGCCGGTCCAGAGGCTACCCCAACCGCTCGCCGGCGCTACCCCTGCTCGAGCGCCTCGGTGAACGCCTGCTGCGCCGCCACCGTCGCGTCGCGGATGGCCTGCGGCACGCGCGAGACGGCGTCCTTGCCGTCCTCCACCGCGCCGGCCAGGCGACGCCGCGTGGTGGCGCCGGAGTGGGGCGCCAGCAGCAGCGCGGCCGCCCCGCCGACCACCGCGCCGCCCATGAAGGCGAGGAACAGCATGAATCCACCGCTGCGGGGCTGCTCTGGCTGCGTCATGACGTGGCCTGCTTTCCTGGTTCAGGTGGTGCAACTGCGGGAGCGGCCGCGACGTGCGGCGCCGGCGCCGCCGCGGGCTGGCGATCCTCCCGGAAGGCGTGGATCGCGGCGGCGATGGCCGGGCCCACCGCCGCGCCCACCGCGGAGGCGACCCGGACCGAGTCCTTGAGCTGCCCGACCGTCCGGCTGACGCTCGCGACGCCTTCGAAGAGCTGGTCGAGCCGGCCTCCGGCCTCCAGCCGCGTCGCCAGCGCGTCGATCCTGACGGCGACCGCGGTGGTCGCGTCGAGCGCCTCGTCGAGCCGGCCTCCGGAGCGCTGCAGCGCCTGATCCAGCGACCGCAGGGTCGCCCGCAGCTGCACCAGCGCCGGGATGGTGACGCCCACCAGGATGGCCGCCAGGAGCAGCGCCGCCAGCCCCACGCTCTCGGTCGTCACGTGACCTCCATCGGACTCCATGTGCGGACGGGCCGCCGGCCCGGCCGCCTCAGCGCTTCCAGTTGGGCACCACCAGCAGGAGCCCGCCAACCACCAGCGCCGCCACCCCGGCCCAGACCGGGATGTTGACGGTCTCGCGGTCCTTGACCACGAGCTCGAGCGCACCCAGCTTGGCCGTGTGGGTTTCCTTCGTGTAGCTGAACGCTCCGTACATCAGGCCCAGCGCACCGGCTACGATCAGCAGGATGGCGGCCAGCTTGGTGGTGTTCATCTCGACTCACCTCGGGACCTCGGGTTGACTGCGGGACTCCCACTGCACGGAGCGCGCCCGGCCGCCGCCGGTCGAACAGGCCGCTCCGCCTGCGGCCTCGGCGGCCGGACCGGGGCCGCAATCCGTTCGCGAACGTTCGCGAACACCCGCAGGGGTCGCTGCGCGCCACGCGGCGGCCGCGGGATCAGCCCAGGACGGGGCTGCGCCAAGGGCGCGTCAGGGCGGGCGACGCCGGCACGCAGCGTGCAGACCTGCTGCCCGAAAGGACGTGCTGCATGAAGATCCTCACGAGCATCTTCCTCGCGGTCGCGCTCTCCGGGTGCCTCGCGACGGTCGGCAGGGATGGACGGGTGGTGGAGAGCGAAGCCTCCTTCAGCCTGAGCCTGCCGGTCCTCCTGCCGCCGCTCATCGTGGTGGAGCCCGGCGTCAGCGTCGTCAGCGACTACGACCACGAGGTGTTCTACGCCGACGGCTACTACTGGGCGCGCCAGGACCGGTACTGGTACCGCTCCCGGGAGCACCGCGGCGGCTGGGCCCGCGTCGATGGTCGGTACGTCCCGGCCGTGATCGAGCGGTCTCCGCCAGGGAAGTACCGGCATTACCGCGGGGATGGCCATGGGCATGACCGTGGAAAGCGTGATGGTCGCGACTGACCACCGAAGCCTGATCGGGGAGCCTCCGATGCTGGACCAAGAGGCGTGGGACCGGGGGACCGGCGCTTCGCGGCGCCGGGTCCTCTCTTCGGAAGAGCGGCCCTGCGGGGTTCGCCCGGACGCGTTGCGATGGAAGGGCGCATCATGAACTCTCGCTCGCCAGACCGACCTGGGCCGCAGGCTGGACCCTCGCCGCTGTCCGAGAGGGCCCTCCACATGGCCAGGCGCGCAGCTCCAGCCAGGAAGGCCCGCGCCGCGAAGTCGCCCGGCGCCAGGACCGGCCCCGACGTCAAGGGGGCTCCGGCGGCATCCTTCCCCATCGTCGGCGTGGGCGCCTCGGCCGGGGGGCTCGAGGCCTTCCGGCAGCTCCTGGCCCATGTGCCGGCGGGCTCGGGGCTCGCCTTCGTGCTGGTGCAGCACCTCGAGGCCACCAAGCCAAGCCTGCTGAGCGAGGCGCTCGCCCAGGCGACCACCATGAAGGTGGCGCAGGCGGAGCAAGGGGAGCGGGTCGAGCCGAACCGGGTGTACGTCATCCCGCCCGGCGTGCAGCTGGCGATCGTCGAGGGCGCGCTGCGCCTCTCCCCGCCGGAGGTGGACGCTCGCCGTCCCCTGCTGCCCATCGACCACTTCCTCCGCTCCCTGGCGGCCGAGCGGGGCGCCCAGGCCATCGGCGTGATCCTCTCCGGATCGGCCTCCGACGGCACGGCCGGGCTCGCAGCCATCCGCGCCCAGGGGGGGATCACCTTCGCGCAGGACCCTCGCTCCGCCCGCTTCGGAGAGATGCCCCGGAGCGCCATCGACGCGGGCGTGGTCGACTTCTGCCTGCCGCTGCCGGCCCTGGGCGCCGAGCTGGCCCGCCTGGCCCGGCACCCATACCTCGCCCATGCCGAGCCGGTGGCGCCGACGCCGGCGGGCGCCGCCGTGCTGGCGAAGGTGGTGGCGCTGGTCCGCGTGGCCAGCGGCGTCGACTTCGCCGAGTACAAGCCGGAGACCTTGCGGCGACGGCTGGCCCGCCGCATCGCGGTGCGCCTGTCCAAGGACGTGGCGGCCTACCTGGAGGTGCTGAGGAGCGATCCGGCCGAGGTCCGCGCCCTGTACGAGGACCTGCTCATCCACGTCACCTCCTTCTTCCGGGACGAGGAGGCCTTCGACGAGCTGAAGGGGGGCGCCTATCCGGGGATCCTGCGGCACAAGCCGGCGGGGGCCCCCATTCGCGCCTGGGTGGTGGGGTGCTCCACCGGCGAGGAGGTCTACTCGCTGGCCATCTCGCTCGTCGAGCACCTCGGCGACGGCCTGGCCAGCCACCCGGTCCTCATCTTCGGCTCGGATCTCAGCGAGAAGGCCATCGCGGTGGCGCGGCTCGGCCTCTACCCGGACGCCGCGGTGCGCGGGCTGAGCGCGGAGCGGCTGCAGCGCTTCTTCGTCCGTGAGGAGCGGGGCTGGCGCATCCGCCCGGCCATCCGCGAGCTGTGCGTCTTCGTCCGGCACGACGTGGCCCGGGACCCGCCCTTCTCCAGGCTCGACCTGGTGAGCTGCAGGAACGTCCTCATCTACTTCGGCCAGCCGCTGCAGCGCCGGGTGCTGGAGCTGCTGCACTACGGCCTCAACCAGCCCGGCTACCTCTTCCTCGGCCGCTCCGAGAGCGCCGCCGGAGTGCCGCGCTGGTTCGCCGCGACCAGCAAGGACGGCCGGATCTTCCAGCGGCGGCCCGGCGCGAGCACCTACCGCTTCGCGCCCCACCCCGGCTCGGCGCCGGCGCCGCGTCCCCCCGCCACCCACGAGCATCCTCAGCCGCTGACGGCCGTCGGCGTCATGGCCCGCCAGGCCAATGAGCTGGTCCTGGCGCGGTACGGCCCCCCCGGCGTGGTCGTCAACGAGCGCCTGGAGGTGGTCCAGTTCCGCGGCCAGACCGGCCCCTACCTCGAGCAGCCGCAGGGTGAGCCCCAGAGCAACGTCCTCAAGATGGCGCGCCGCGGCCTCGCCTCCCCGCTGCGCATCGCGCTGGCCCTGGCACGCAAGTCCGAGGCCCCGGTGCGCACGCAGGCCGTCGCCGTGGATGGGGGCTCCAGCAGCCGCCGCTGCGACCTGGTGGTGCTCCCGTTCCCGGCCATCGCCGGCAGCGAGCGGACCTTCGTGGTGCTCTTCGAGGAGCTGTCACCCGCCGTCCCCGCGGAGCGAGGCGAGCGGCTCCCCAGGCGGAACACCGCGGCACGGCGGGCGCTCGAGGAGGAGCTGGCCTCCACCAAGGAGCACCTGGGGGTGCTGCTGGAGGAGCACGGGCGCGCCAACGACGCGCTCGCCTCGGCCAACGACGAGCTGGTCTCGGGCAACGAGGAGCTGCAGAGCCTCAACGAGGAGCTGGAGACCGCCAAGGAGGAGCTCCAGGCCACCAACGAGGAGCTCACCACGCTGAACGACGAGCTCCACGCCCGCAACCAGGAGCTGCAGCGGGTCAACACCGACGTCCTGAACCTCCTCGACGCGGTCGAGCTCCCCATCCTGATGCTCGACCCGGAGCGGCGCATCCGCCGCCTGACGCGCTGCGCCTCGACCTTCCTGGGGCTCTCCCCGGCCGATCTGGGGAAGCGGATCTCCGACGTCAACATCCCGATCCAGGTCCCCGATCTCGAGCAGTGGATCGCGCGGTCCATGGAGGCGGCGACGCTGGTCGAGGTGCAGATCCAGGACCGCTCCGGCCGCTGGCACCGGCTGCAGGTGCGGCCCCGCCGAGGCGCCGACGGCCACCCCGACGGCACCATCCTCTCGCTGGTGGACATCGACGAGCTGCGGCACGAGGTGGTCCTGGCCCAGCTCGGGCGAGACTACGCCCGCAGCATCGTGGAGGCGGTGCAGGTCCCGCTGGTGGTCCTCGACGCCGAGCTCCACGTCATCTCGGCCAACGCGGCCTACTACCGCCTCGGCCACGGGAAGCCCGCCGAGACCGAGGGGCTCGGCTTCTTCAACATCGGCGCCGGGGCGTGGAACCTGCCGGAGCTGCGCCGGGCCGTGGGCGGCGTGCTGCCGGCGGGCCGCTTCCAGGCCGTGGAGCTGGAGCGCGTCATTCCGGGCGCCGGGCGACGCGCCATCTCGGTGTCCGGCTGCGCCGTCCCGTCCCTCGACAACCAGCCGATGATCCTGCTGGCGCTGGAGGACGTCACCGACCGCCGGCGGGAGACGCTCCACCGCATCGACCAGCTCGAGATCGCCAAGGGCGGCCAGCTGCGGGCCGAGCAGGCCCACGACGCCAAGGATCGCTTCCTGGCCAACCTCTCGCACGAGCTCCGCACGCCGCTCACCACCATCCTGCTCAACGCCGAGCTGCTCCAGCGGGACCACCTCGACGCCGGCGCCGTCTCGCGGGCCGCGGCCGCCATCGAGGCCAACACCAGGCGGCAGGTGAGGCTGGTGGAGGATCTGCTCGACGTGACCCGGGTCGCCTCCGGCAAGCTGGGGCTGGCCAAGGAGGAGCTGGACTGGCGCGCCCTGGTGCGGGGCGCCGTCGAGGCGGAGCGGCCGGGGGCGGCGGCCAGGTCGGTGCGGCTGGAGGCGGACGTGGAGGGGGAGTCCTTGTGCTGCCTGGGCGACCCCGTGCGCCTGCAGCAGGTCGTCTCGATCCTGCTCACCAACGCGGTCAAGTTCACGCCTGGTGGAGGCCGGGTCAACGTGCGGGTCGACGCGGTCGACGGGTCGGCGCGCCTGGTGGTCAGCGACACGGGCCGTGGCATCGAGTCGGCGTTCCTGCCGCGCCTCTTCCAGCGCTTCATGCAGGAGGGCTCCGGCGGGCACACCCCCGGCCTGGGGCTCGGTCTCGCCATCGCGCGGGACCTGGTGGCGCAACACGGTGGGACCATCCAGGCCGAGAGCCCGGGCCGCGACCTCGGCGCGACCTTCACGGTCATGCTGCCCCGCCAGGCCTCGTCCGGCGCAGCCGCCGGGTAGCCATGACCGCCCCAGGGGACCCCATGAAGGCAGCCGCCCAGACCAGCCAGACGCAGTCGCCGCCCACGGGGGCGCTGCTGCTCCCCTTCCCTTCCCCCGGCACCGGCCCGGCCCAGAGCCGCCCCCTCCCGCTCGAGGGACTCCTGCTCGGGCGCGGCGAGGCGGTCTTCGAGGCGCCCTTCGCCGACCCCGCCATGGCGCCCCGGCACGCGGTGATCCGGCTCGAGGGCGCCCAGGCCGTGGTGCAGGACCTCGGCAGCGGTGCCGGCACCCGCCTCAACGGCGCGCCCCTGCGCGACTCGCACGCCCTGGTGGAGGGGGACGTGCTCCGCCTGGGAGACACGCTGCTGGTGTACACCAGCCTGGCGCGCCTCCGCGCGGCCGACGCGGCGCACCTCTCCACCGAGCCGGAGCTGACCGGCGTGACGCCCTCCATCGAGGCCGTCCGGCGCAGCGTCGATGCGGTGGCGCCGCACGCCCGCACGGTGGTGGTCTGCGGCGAGACCGGCACCGGCAAGGAGATCGTGGCCCGCCTGCTCCACCGCTGCAGCGGCCGGACCGGGCCCTTCGTGGCGGTCAACTGCGGCGGGTTCACCGAGGGGCTGCTGGCCAGCGAGCTCTTCGGCCACGTGCGCGGCGCCTTCACCGGCGCCGTGGCGGAACAGGCGGGCCTCTTCCGCGCCGCCCGGGGCGGGACGCTGCTGCTCGACGAGGCGGGGGACATCCCGCTGGCGCTGCAGCCGACCTTGCTGCGCGTGCTGGAGACCTGGCTGGTGCGCCCGGTGGGGAGCTCCCGCGACGTCGCGGTGGACGTCCGGGTGATCGCCGCCAGCCACCACGAGCTCAACGCCCTGGTCCGGCAGGGCCTGTTCCGCGCCGACCTCTACGCTCGCCTGGCCCAGTGGATCATCCGCCTCCCGCCGCTGCGGGAGCGCCGCGAGGACATCCCGGAGCTCTCGCGCGCCCTGCTGGCGCAGCTCGACGCGTCGCCGCGGCCGCTGACGCCGGATCTCGAGGAGGCGCTGCTGGTCCACCCCTGGCCGCTCAACGTCCGCGGGCTCTCCAACGTGCTCTCCGTCGCGGCCATCGCCACCCAGGCCGACCAGCCGCTCGGGCTCGGCCCCGAGGTGCTCGCCGCGCTCCAGGACAACCGCGTCGAGCGCGCCGGGCCCCCGCCGGACGCGCCGCTCGTCGAGATGGACTGGACCCACCTGGAGGAGCTCCTGCAGCGGTTCCGCGGCCGGGTGGCCGAGATGGCCCGCCACGCCGGGGTCTCCCGGCCCAAGATGTACAGGCTGCTCTGGGCGGCGGGCCTCGACCCAGCCAAGTTCCGCGTCCGCCAGGATCATGCTGGCGCGGGTCGCCCTCCCCGGGCATTGCCAGGGAACTGAAGGCCCCGGCCGCGCCGGCTCAGCGGCCGCGGTACTGGGCCGGCTCCAGCCCAGCGGCCCAGATCAGCCGGTACAGCTTCGGCCGCGACACCCCGACGTGCCGGGCCAGCTCGGCCACCCGGCCGTGGAAGCGCGCCAGCAGCGCCTCCAGGCTGGCCCGGTCGAGCTCCACCGCGGGGTGCACGGCCAAGGGCTCGGCCTGCTCGAAGCGGTTGTCCTGCAGCGCCGCCACCACCTCCGGGACGAGGCCGAGCGGCTGGCCCCCCGGGCAGGCGATGTCCGCGATGGACAGGACGTTGAAGAGCCCGCGGACGTTGAGCGGCCAGGGGTGGATCAGCAGGGACTCCTCGAGGTCCGGCGTCATGGTCCGGCCCGCGGCGCCGAGGCGCGCCAGCAGGGATCGGGAGATGGCCGGGATGTCGGCGCGGCGGTCGCGCAGCGACGGCAGCCGGATGCTCCACTGCGCCAGCCGGGCGTAGAGGTCGGCGCGGAACTGGCCCCGCTGGACCATCGTGCCCAGCTCGCGGTTGCTGGCGGCGACCACCCGCACGTCCACCGCGACGTCGCGAGAGCTCCCGACCGGGCGCACCAGCCTGGTCTCCAGGACGCGCAGGAGGATCGGCTGCAGGGCCGGCGGGATGTCGCCCGCCTCGTCGAGCAGCAGCGTCCCGCCCTGCGCGGCCAGGAAGAGGCCGGGCTGGTCCGCGATGGCGCCGGTGAAGGCGCCGCGCACGTGACCGAAGAGCTCGCTGGCCAGCAGCCCCTCGCTGAACCCGCCGCAGTTGACGGCCACGAAGGGTCCGGCTCGCCCGCTGCGGCGGTGGAGCAGGCGCGCCACGATCTCCTTGCCCGTTCCGGTCTCACCCGCCACCACCACCGTGCGCGGGTGCAGGGCGACGGCGTCGACGCTGCGCCGGACCGCCTCGATGGACTCGGTGGTGCCGGCCAGCTCCGGCTCGGCGGTGTGGCGCTCCTCGCGGATGGGCGTGACCTTGCCCGCGCGGGTGTAGATGAGGACGGTGTCGCCGAGGCGCAGCACGTCCCCCTCGACCAGCCCGTGGAGCTCGGTGATGGCGACGCCGTTGAGGCGGGTGCCGCCGCCGCCGAGGTCGGTGACCGTGGCCTGCGCGCCCCGCAGCAGGACCTGGGCGTGGCGCGGTGACATGGTGGGATCGGCGAACGCCTCGTCGAACACCATCTCCCCGCGCCCGAGCAGGAGCCCCTCGCGCGGGATGGGGCGGCTCTGCGACGGGC
>JANNKC010000109.1:0-2966 GCA_031396105.1 Anaeromyxobacter sp. | reverse complement strand
AACCGAACAGCTCGCCGACCTCCTTCATGCCCGCGAGGAGGTCGTCGTTGATGATGTCCAGCCCCGAGCGGGACTGCAGCGCCTCGTCCAGGTCGGCCTCGAGGCCCTTCGGTTCGCCGTCGATGATCCGCCGCTGTAGGCGCTCCCCCAGCGGCAGCGCTGCCAGGGCGGCGCCCCCGCCTCCTCGGCGGGGAGCGCCCCGTCGAGCAGCAGGCCCCCCAGCGTCCCCCAGGCGTAGACGTCGGCTCGGGCGTCGACGGGCGCCCCGCGCCCCTGCTCCGGCGCCATGAAGTGCGGCGACCCGGCGGCCAGCCCGATGGCGCCGGCCACCTGCGCCAGGCCGAGGTCGAGCAGCTTCACGCTGCCGTCCTCCTCCAGGAAGACGTTGGCCGGCTTCACGTCGCGGTGCACCACGCCGGCCGCGTGGGCGTGGGCCAGCGCGGCCGCCAGCTCGGCGAGGATGCGCCGCGCCTCGGCCCGCGGCAGGCGCCGCCCCAGCAGCCGGCTGGCCAGCGTTTCGCCGCGCAGGAGCTCGTAGACCAGGTAGGCGCCGCCGTCCCAGCGCCCGGCGTCGTGGAGCGTGACGATGCCGCGGTGGCGGAGCTGGGCCGCCGCCTCGGCCTCGCGCCGCACCCACTCGCTCGGCGGCGTCGAGCCGCCGCGCTCCGGGTGGATGAGCTTGAGCGCCACCTCCCGTCCCAGCTCGAGGTCGGTGGCGCGGAAGACCCGGCCGAAGCCGCCCCGCCCGATCTCGCGCTCCAGCCGGAAGCGGCCCAGCGTGTCGCCGGGCCCGGGCCCACGCTGCGGCAGGTCGGCGGGCGGCGCCGCGGCCAGCCGCTCGAGGAGCTGGGTCAGCATCCCCGGCGCGAGCCGGCTCGACTCCGCGGTCGTCGTGCCCGCCTCTGGTGCGCGAACCAAGCTGGCCTCCGGGTATCGACGCACGGTACAGGCCCGGATCCGGCCCCGGCATCCCACCATGGGTGTGCCCCCATCGGCGGGACCAGCCAGGGTCGGGCCCGCTGGTCCTGCACCGCGTCGAGGGGGTGTGCTCCGGCGGCGCCGTGCCGGGCCTGCTGCGGAGCCGACCGCCCCGCCGGGCTGGCGATCAGCGTTCCGGGGTCGCCGGGAACGTCCCGCCGACGATCTCCACCGACGCCGAGGTCCCGATGCGGCTGGCCCCGGCTCGCAGCATGGCGAGCGCCTGCGCGCCCGTCTTCACGCCGCCCGACGCCTTCACGCCCACCTGGTCGCCCACCACCGCGCGCAGCAGCGCCACCACCTCCGGCGTCGCGCCACCCGGGCCGAAGCCGGTGGAGGTCTTGACGAAGGCCGCGCCCGCGGCGCGGGCCACCGCGGCGGCGGCCACGATCTGGTCGCGCCGCAGCGCCGCCGTCTCCAGGATCACCTTGACCGGCACCCGCGCCGCCCGCACCACCGCGCCGAGGTCGTCGAGCACCGCGCCCCAGCGCCCGGCCAGCACGTCGGGCAGGCGGATCACCAGGTCGAGCTCCTGCGCGCCGAGCTGCACCGCGCCGTCCGCCTCGGCCACGCGCGCCTCCGTGGAAGCCTCCCCCCTCGGGAAATCCACCACCACCGCGGTGGCCACCGCCGTGCCCGTGAGCCGCCGCCGCACCGGGTCCGCGAAGGCGGCGCGCACGCAGACCGCGGCGAAGCGATGGGCCCGCGCCTCGTCGCAGGCCGCCAGCACCTGCTCCAAGGTGGCGCCCGGCGCGAGCAGCGTGTGGTCGAGGTAGGGCGCGAGATCGCGCGGGCTTCGGACGCCCTCGGGCGGGAGGGGGGCCACGGCTAGAACGAGCCGGTGAGGGCCAGCGGCGCCGAGACGTCGATGGGGTCCCCGGAGAAGGCCGGGAAGACCATGCGCCGGGCCACGCCCGCCAGGCACTTGCCGAGGGGGCTCTTGTCGAGCTCGGCCTCGGCGATCCAGGCCGACCGCACCACCCCGGACGGCCTGATGGTGAGCATGAGGGTGGCCCGCGTGCCCTCCAGGCGGAGACCGGGGTTCTCCTTCATGGTCCGCGAGACGCACGCCGAGTAGGCGTTGGCCGAGGTGGCCATGGTCTGGCGCACCGCCGCGGTGTCGAGCTCGGGGCGGCCCGTGTCGAGCTCGGTCTTCTCGACCGCCCCGGAGCGGGTGGGGGCCGAGTCCTGCTTCTTGTCCAGCAGGTCGAGGAGCTTCTGGTCCTTCCTGGCGATGGACAGGTTGCGCTGCCGCAGCCTGTCGCGCACGTCGGTGCCGCCGGCGCCACCGCCGACCGACTCGAAGCCGGCCTGGCCGCCCACGCCGCGGGGCGCCACCGCGCCGCGCTGCGCCAGGGGCGCGTCGGGCGGCACCTCGACCGGCAGCGGGGCCGGTGCGGGCGCCTCGCCCTTCACCGTCTCGGCCGGCATGACCACCGTCTGCGCGACCGCCACCGGCTGCTGGTGACGGGCGGTGCTGGAGGCCTCCGGTGGCCACGGCCGCGGGTGCTGCACCTGCCAGATGGAGTAGGCCGCCCCGCCCGCCACGGCCAGCCCCAGCAGGGCGGTCAGCGTGACGAAGAGGAAGGGGTGCTGCGTCCTGCTCTGCAGCATCCACTCGGCGGTGACGCGCGGCCGGTGGCGCCGGCGATCGATTCGAGGTCGGCGGCGAGTTCGCGCTCGTGCTCGGCGCCCTGGAAGAACGATCCGCTCGTGCACGCGAACAGCACCACGTCGGGTCGGATGTCGGCGAGCATCACGATCGCAGCGCGGGCCGAGTCCTCCATGTGGGCGAGGCCTGCTGGCGTCACCGCCGGCAGGCTCATCCGCGTGAAGTGGACGGAGGCGTGGTCACCGAGCAGGCGCGGGAGATCGTCCTCCGCCGTGGTGTCGGTGGACGGCACGAGCACACCGATGCGAGGTCGAACAGAAGCAGCTACGCCCAGATCTTGCCAGATCGAGCAGCAGCCGGGGTACCGCGTCCTCGC
>JANNKC010000106.1:0-10308 GCA_031396105.1 Anaeromyxobacter sp. | reverse complement strand
ATGGAGCGGGAAAACGGATTTGAACCGTCGACCCTCGCCTTGGCAAGGCGATGCTCTACCGCTGAGCTATTCCCGCAAAGGTCACGAGGCGGGGTTTATAGAGGCGCTCCGCCAGGGGTGTCAAGGGTCTTCCCCGGTCGGCCGCCACGCTCGGGGCCGAGCCCATCGCGGTGCGCCGGCGGGCCGCGCGGTCACGGGTCGGGCGCCCGGTAGACCGCCCGCACGAAGGCCCTGAAGTAGTCGAACATCGACCAGACCGAGAAGAAGAGCGAGATGAACAGCAGCGCGGTCCCCACCCGGTTGGCGTCGAACTCGAAGGTGAAGAAGCCGGTCTCCACCGGGTAGGCGTAGTGGAGCAGGAGGAAGGTGATGCCGGCGATCTGGAAGGACGCCTTCTGCTTCCCCTCCAGGCCGGCGGCGATGACGATCCCCTCGCTCATGGCGATGGTGCGCAGGCCGGTCACGATGAACTCGCGCGCCATGATGACGATGACCACCCAGGCGGCCACCCGCCCCAGGTGAACCAGCATCACCAGCGCCGCCATGACGATCAGCTTGTCGGCGGTGGGGTCGAGGAACTTGCCGATGACGGTGATCTTGCCGGTGCGCCGGGCCACCCAGCCGTCCAGGAAGTCGGTGGCCCCGGTGGCGGCGTAGGTGACGGCCGCGATGAAGCTGTCCACCCGCGACTCGTAGTAGGTGAACCAGAGGAACACCGGGATCATGGCGATGCGCACGGCGGTGATGGCGTTGGGGAGGTTGAAGGCCTCCGCCTTGAGGGAGCGGGCGTTCACGTCCCCTCCGCGCCGGCGCGCCCGCCGTCCACCAGCACCCGCCCCTCGCCGGTGAGCTCCACCGCGCCGCCCATCGCGCCGCCCTCCAGCGGCGGCACCAGCCGCGGCGTGAGCGTGCCCACCCAGCCCACCAGCGCCCCGGTGGGCACGCGCACCGGCGCGGCCGGCGTGACCTCGATGGCCAGCGGCTCGCCGGCGGTGCGCAGCACGATGCGCCCGCGGCCGCGCAGGTGGACCAGGTCCACGTCGCCGGCCGGCGAGGCCAGCCGCCCGTTCTCGAAGGCCACCGGCTCCTCGAAGCCGAAGACCACCGGCTCGCGGAAGAAGCCGGCCTCGCCGCCGAGGTCGAGCACGGTGAAGCGCCGCCCGGCCACGCGCAGCAGCACCAGCCCCTCGCCGCCGAGCCGGTGGACCTGCTCCGCCCCCTCGCCGAAGGGCTTGTCGGTGGCGCGGCCGCGGAAGCGCTTCACCTCGCCGGTGAAGGTGACGTCGCCGCGCCAGGCGAGCAGGCCGTCGAGCCGGCACAGCACCTCGCCCTTGACCGCGCACGCCAGCGCCGGGCCGTCGGCGGCGAAGGTCTCCAGGGGGTGCGGCGGCTGGAGCACCCGTTCGGCGGCCCAGGCCGCCAGCGTGGGTGCGGCGGTGAGGCCGGCCAGCGTGGCGGCCTCGACGGCCTGCGGGGGCGGAGCGTCCGGGGTCTCCCTCGACTCCGGGCCGGCGTCGCCGGCCCTACCCGGGCCAGGCGGAGTCGAAGGGGTCGGGGCGTCCGGACCAGCTGGCGGGGTCACGCTAGGCGCCCCACCCGTGAGCAGCGGCGACAGCGCCTGCACCGGCTCGGGCGCCGGGGCGGGCGCCGCGGCCACCGCCTCGGCCTGCGCCGCCAGGAGCTCGTCGCACCGGGCCACCATCTGCTCGCTGCCGGCCTTGCCGAACCAGGTGCGCGCCCGGGCGGCGTCGCCCGACTCGAGCAGCGCCAGCCCCAGGTAGCCCATGGCCTTCCTGTGGTCCGGGTGGAGGTCGAGCGCGATCTCGAGCTGGCGCACCGCGTCCTGCAGCCGCCGCGCCTTCAGGCAGGCCAGCCCCAGGTTGACGCGCGCCCCGGCCTCCACCGGGTTGTCGTCCACCAGCCGCTGCCAGGCCACCGCCGCCTGCGCGTACTGCCCCTGCCGGTAGAAGGCCTGGCCCAGCAGGCCCAGCACCTTGGCATCGCGCGGGCGCAGCGTCAGCGCGCGCTCCAGGTCGGCGCGAGCCTCCTCCACCTCTCCGCGCCCCAGCAGCTGGGCCCCGCGGGTGAGGTGGAAGACGAACTCCTCGTCGAGCCCTTCGACCTCGTCGCTCACGCCCGGCACCAGGTCACCGCCCCGCCTTGAGGGCCTGGTAGAGCGCCACCACCTTGCGGACGTACTCGCGCGTCTCCGGGATGTCGGGCACCGCCTCGCCGGCGCGGCGCACCGCGTCCGGCCCGGCGTTGTAGGCGGCCAGCGTCTTCACCAGATCCCCGGAGTACTGGTTGGCCAGGAGCCTGAGGTAGCGCGCCCCGCCCTCGATGTTCTGCGCCGGGTCCCAGGCGTCGGCCACGTAGAGCTCCCTGGCGGTGGCCGGCATGAGCTGCATCAGCCCCATGGCCCCCTTGTCGGAGACGGCCCGCGGGTCGAAGTTGGACTCCACCGCCATGACCGCCAGGATGAGCGCCTCGGGCAGCCGGTACTTCTCGGCGGCGCCCTTGACGTGCGGGTCGAAGGCCTGGCGCCGCTTCGAGCGCGGCACCTCGCGGGACTCGCCGCCGGCCGGCCGCGGCCGGTAGAGCCCCGCCACCTCGTTGGTCCGCACCCGCTTGAAGCGGGCGTCGGTGGGCACGTTGGTGATGTTGATGACGCCGTCGGCGTCCACGTAGGAGTAGACCTCGCCCGCCCGCGCCGCGGGGGCGGCGAGGAGGACGGCCAGGGGCAGCCAGGGGGTGAGGCGGGGCAGCGTCATGCCAGCCCGACGCTATCAGGGGGTGGCAGGCGCCCACAACTTCCGGCCCCCACCTCATGCTACATCTGGCGCATGGGCGCCCTCTCGGAACGCGAGCACGTGGACTTCCTGGTCCTCGGCGGCGGTATCGCCGGGCTCAGCTTCGCGCTGGAGGCCGCCGGCCACGGCTCGGTGCTGGTGCTCACCAAGCGGCAGCGCTTCGAGGGCTCCACCCAGTACGCCCAGGGCGGCATCGCCAGCGTGCTCGGGGCCGACGACGCCTTCGAGCTCCACGTGGAGGACACGCTGGTGGCCGGCGCCGGCCTGTGCAAGCGGGAGGCGGTCGAGGTCACGGTCCGCGAGGGGCCGGAGCGCATCCGCTGGCTCCGCTCGCTCGGCGTGGAGTTCGATCGGGAGGGGCCGGACCAGCTCCACCTGACCCGCGAGGGCGGCCACTCGCGCCGCCGCGTCGCCCACGCCAAGGACACCACCGGCCGCGAGGTGGAGCGTGCCCTGCTGGCGGCCTGCGCCGCGCGCGGCATCCGGGTCGCCGAGGATGCGGTGGCGGTGGACCTCGTCACCAGCGGCAAGCTCGGCCTGGGCGGCCCCAACCGGACGCTGGGCGCCTACGTGCTGGAGCGTGAGAGCGGCGTCATCTCCGCCGTCTCGGCCGGCCTCACCATCCTGGCCACCGGCGGGGCCGGCAAGGTCTACCTCTACACCTCCAACCCCGACGTCGCGACCGGCGACGGCGTGGCCATGGCGTGGCGCGCCGGCGCCTCGGTGGCCAACCTGGAGTTCTTCCAGTTCCACCCCACCTGCCTCTTCCACCCCATGGCCAAGAGCTTCCTCATCAGCGAGGCCTTGAGGGGCGAGGGGGGCATCCTGCGCAACCAGGCCGGCGAGCCCTTCATGGCGCGCTACGACCCGCGCAAGGAGCTGGCGCCGCGGGACATCGTGGCCCGCTCCATCGACGCCGAGATCAAGCGGCGCGGCGACGACTGCGCCTTCCTCGACATGACGCACCTGCCCAAGGGCTTCCTGCTCGAGCACTTCCCGCACATCTACGCGACGTGCAAGGAGTTCGGCATCGACATGGCCGTGCAGCGCATCCCGGTGGTGCCGGCCGCCCACTACCAGTGCGGCGGCGTGGTCACCGATCTGGTGGGGCGCACCTCGGTGCCGCGGCTCTACGCGGTGGGCGAGGTCGCCTGCACCGGCCTCCACGGCGCCAACCGGCTGGCCTCCAACTCGCTGCTGGAGGGGCTGGTGTTCGGACGGCGGGCCGGCATCCGCGCCGCCGACGAGCTCTCCGAGGTGGGCGGCACGCGCCCGGACATCCCGCCCTGGAACCCCGGCGACGCGCTGGCCCCCGACGAGGGCGTGGTGGTGACGCACAACTGGGACGAGGTGCGCCGCCTCATGTGGAACTACGTGGGCATCGTGCGCACCCAGAAGCGGCTGGAGCGCGCCCGCACCCGCCTGGCCCTGCTGCGCGGCGAGATCCGCGACTATTACTGGCAGTACCAGGTGACGCCCGACCTCATCGAGCTGCGCAACCTGGCCGACGTGGCCATGCTCATGGTGGAGTGCGCCCTGCTCCGCAAGGAGTCGCGCGGCCTGCACTACGTGCTCGACTATCCGGAGAAGGACGACAGGCAGCTGCGCGACACGGTCATCGCGGTGGGCGACGTGGCGGGGCGGTAGCCGCCCCGGCCGCCCACCTCAGGGCGCCTGGTGCGGCCGCTCGGCCTGCTTGCCGCCGGGGGCGAAGTCGAGCACCAGCGGCCCGAGGGCGCCGAGGACCTTGAGCGTGAATGGGCGCCCGGCCAGCGGCGGGCCGGCCCAGGGCACGCGCACCCGGTACACCCTGTCGAACGGCCCCACGAACGGGAAGAGCTGGAGCGTGGTGGCGTCGGCCGGCATGACCTCCACCGAGGTGGCCATGGCCTGGGTCGCGCCGTCGTCGAGCTGGACCCGCCAGATGGAGCCCTTGTCGGCCAGGTCGTTGTGCCTGGGGTCGGCGGTGTAGAGCGAGAGGACGAACTCCTCGCCCTTGGCCGCCTCGGCCCGGTCGGCGTCCAGCGCCGCCTGGAGCTCGGCCTGGCCCCAGCCCTGCCAGGCCGCCATGCGGCGCACGCCCGCCTCGCGCACCTCGGGCGAGAGCCAGGCGCCGTTCAGGTCGGCGCGGTGGACCAGGCCATCGTAGAGCCGGGCGCGCCGGGAGGCGGCGTCGCGCAGGTCGGCGTAGACGCCATCCTCGGGCCCGGGCCGCGGCTCGCGCGGCGGCAGCCGGGCCTTGACCCCCTGCACGGCGCCGCAGCCCGCCAGGGCGAGCGAGAGGAGCGCGACGGAGAGGCGTCCGGTCATGAGATGAAGTCCTCGCGGGTGAAGAGGGCGCGCAGCGGCACGCCGGTGGCCTCGATGGCCTCCCGTCCGCCCTCCAGTCTGTCCACCAGGGCCAGGCAGGCCACCACCTGGAGCTGCTCGGCGCGGCAGCGCTCGATGGCCTTGAGGGCCGAGCCGCCGGTGGTGACCACGTCCTCCAGCACCACCACCCGGCTGCCGTCCGGGATGGTCTTGCGCCCCTCGATCCACTGGCCGGTGCCGTGCCCCTTGGGCTCCTTGCGCACGATGAAGGCGTCCACCGGCGCCCCTTCCAGGAAGCTGGTGAGCGCGATGGCCGAGGCGAGGGGGTCGGCGCCCAGCGTCAGGCCGCCCACGCCGCGCACCAGCGGCTGGATGGACCGCACCTCGGCGAAGAGGCAGCGCCCCACCAGCACGTGCCCCTCGGCGGTGAGCGCCGTCCGCTTGCAGTCCACGTAGAAGTCACTCACCTTGCCGGAGGCCAGCACCACCTTGCGCCGCTCGAAGGAGAGGGTCCGCAGCAGGTCGAGGAGGCGGGCGCGATCGGTCTCGGGGCTCATGGTCGTCCTTGGGCGAGGTAGGGGTGGAGCTCCGCCATGTAGCGAGCCTGCTCCAGGATCATGCGCCGGGCCTCGTCGGGGAGCACGTCCCATGCGTCGACGGCCAGCGAAAGGTCCTGATTGAGCTGCCAGAGCCGGGCGGCCAGGTCCGCGGCCAGGGCCTCGGGCGTGATCTCCTCCTCCTCCTCCGAGGCGGCGGCGGCGGCGCTGGCGGCGTCCTCGGCGGCCCCCCCGTCCCCCGGCGGGCCCAGCAGCGCCTCGTCGACCAGCTCCTCGGCCCAGGGGGCGACGCGCAGCTCGCGGAGCCGCACCCGCAGCGCCTCCAGCTCGCCCGGCGCCAGGCGCTGGCCCAGCAGCGCCTGGGTGAGCGCCAGCGACCAGGCGTCATCGTCGTCCAGCCGGCCGTGGACGCGGGCCAGCACGCGGCCGCGGGCCAGCAGCCGGACCGCGGCGAGGCGCCGGAACCCGGCCACCACCTGGAAGCGGACCGGGCCGTCGCCGGCGCCGGGCAGGGGTCGAAGCTCGATGGGGGAGAGCTGACCGAGCCGGGCCACGGAGCCGGCCAGCACCGCCACCTCCCCCACCTCGCGCAGCCTGAAGGTGGCGTCGACGGAGATGGCGGTGATCGGTACGAGCTCGACCGCCCCGGTGGCGTGGAGCGGCGCCGTGGTGCGCGGGACGAGCTCCACGGCGCTCCTGACCTACCTCTTCGTCTTGACGAGGACCTTCCGCTTCACGGCGCCCATGGCGACCGGGGCGGGCGGAACCATCGGCCGCGGGGCGGCGACGGAGGCCGGCTTCTCCTCGACCTTGGCCGCCGAGGCGGCCAGGCGCGGCGCCGGGCGGGCCATCATCGCGGGGCGCGCGGCCGGCCTGGCCGGCCCGGCCTGGCGGGCCTGGACGGCCGGACGGCGGTCGCCGCCGACGTCCACCTCGCCCATGTCGATGCGGCCGCGGAAGGAGGCGCCGTCGACGATGATGACGCGAGGCGCGGCGATGTCGCCGACCATGCGCCCTTCCTTGGTGATCTCGACCGACTCGGTGGCGGTCACGTTGCCGACCACCACGCCCGCGATGATGCAGTTCTTGACCTGCACCTCGGCCTTGACCTGCCCGGTGGGCTCGACCACGAGGGTGCGGGTGAGGGTCAGCGTGCCCTCGACCCGGCCGCGGACCGTCAGGTCCTCGTCGCCGGCCAGGGAGCCGCTGATGAGGATCGACTCGCCGATGATGGTGGTGCCTTCGGTGGTGGCCATGGTCACTTCCCCTTCGCTTCCTTGACGTCCATGTCCACGTTGCCCTTGAAGACGGCTCCGTCGGCGATGAGGATGCGCGGCGCCCGGATGTCGCCCACCACCTTGCAGTCGGCCTTGAGCTCGACCCTGTCGCTGGCGGCGATGTTGCCGGTCACGTTGCCCGAGACCTCCACGTTGGCGGTCTCGATGTCGGCCTCGATGACGCCGGAGGCCTCCACGAAGAGGCTCTCCTTCAGGCTGATGCGTCCCTTGACGGTGCCCTGGATGACCAGGTCTTCGTCCCCCGAGATCTCGCCGTCGATGACGATCGAGCTCCCGATGACGGTGTGAGCGCCGCTGCGGGCCGCGCTCGCCTTCTCGATACCTGCCATGGCCTAGGTGACCTCCAGAGAGCGGTCTCCTCGCACAGGCGGCGGCGCGACGCGCCGCGTGAACACCTGAGCGGGGATGGACGGGGAGGATACGGGCCACCTCCGCACGGCGTCAACGGCTTTCACCCCTCGGCCGGGAAGGCCACCTTCACCCACAGCGCGCCAGGAGCCACGCCGTCGCGTCGGCGATGGGGCGTTCGCGCTCCACCTCGTTGAAGATCTCGTGACGGAAGCCCGGGTAGAGCACGAACTGCTTGTCCTTGGAGCGGACCGCCTCCAGGAAGCGGCGCGAGGCGGCTGCGTCGGCGATGGTGTCCGCGCCGGCGGCCAGCACCAGCACCGGCGCGCGGAACTCCGAGGCGCGCTCCAGCACCTCCTCCTGGGCCCGGGTGGCCTCGTCGAACCAGCGCGGCGTGGTCTTTCGGCCGTAGAGCGGGTCGTGGTCGGTCCAGGTCTGCAGCTCGGGGTCGCTGGTGAGCGCGCTGGCCTGGAGGCCGGTGGCCACCGGCAACCACGGGACCACCCGCCCGACCAGGCGCGCCCCCCAGACCTTGACCAGCGGCGGGCGCATGGCCAGCCGCAGGTACGGCGAGGAGAGGACGAAGCCGGCCGGTTCGCGCCAGTGGTCGACGCCCCAGCGCGCCGCGATGAGCGCGCCCATGCTGTGGGCCGCCACGAAGAGCTTGCCGGCGTAGCCGTCCTGGCAGAGGCGGCCCAGGAAGGCGTCGATGTCGGCCAGGTAGTCGTCGAAGGTGTCGACGTGCCAGCGCCGCCCGTCCGACTGGCCGTGGCCGCGGAAGTCGAGCAGCGCCACCTCGAAGCCGGCTCGCACCAGGCCGGCGGTGAGGGCCGGGTAGCGCCCGGAGTGGTCGCCGCCGCCGTGGAGGATCGCCACCGTGGCCCTGGGCGCTGGCGGCCTGTAGCGCTGCCAGTAGAGCCGAAGGTGGTCGCCCGAGTTGAGGAAGCCCTCCTGGTGGGACGCCTCGGTGGCGGAGGGGAACGCCGGAACCGGCATGGTGGCGGGAAGCTAGGCGCGGGTGACGCTCCGAGTCAATCGGGATGGTCCGCGGGCGTGGCGCCGCCGGCGCGGCCGGTCCTGCGCGGGGCGCCGCTCGGGGCCGGGCCGGGGCGCCGCTCAGCGGGCCACCGGGCGCCGCTCGGCCGCGGCCCCCAGCTCCTTCAGCTTCCGCTCCAGCGTGGCGCGGACGGCCACCTGCTCGGCCGGCGGCTCCTCGCCCACGCTCTTCAGGGCGCGGCGCCAGGCGGCCTGGGCGTCGGCGGGGCGGGCCGCGGCGCGGTAGGCGTCGCCCAGGTGGTCCAGCACCGAGGGGTCCGGTCCCATGAGCCGGTCGGCCTGCTCCAGCAGCTCCACCGCCTGGCGCAGGTCGCCCCGCTTGAACCGGATCCAGCCGAGCGAGTCGACCATGTGGCCGCTGCGGGGTGAGAGGCGCAGCGCCCGGCGCACCAGCTCCTCGGCCTCGTCGAGCCGCACGCCCTGCTCGGCCCAGGAGAAGCCCACGAAGTTGAGCGCCTCGGCGTGGTCCGGGGCCAGGGCCAGGAGCGCCCGCATCTGCGCCACCGCCTCCTCGCCCCGCCCGGCCCGCTCGTAGGCGGCCCCCAGGGCGTAGAGCAGCGCCTCGTCACGCGGGCGGGCGGAGAGCGCCTGCTGCAGCGCGGCCACGGCCTGGTCGGCCCGGCCCGCGCCCACCAGCGCCTCGGCCAGCGCCGGGTAGAGCTCACGCAAGCCGGCCACGTCGCCCAGCTTCTCGCGCTCGGCCACCACCGCCTCGAGCTCACCCACCCCCTCGGCGCCGCGCCCGGCCCGCCCCAGCGCCTCGGCGCGGGCCACCACCAGCCTGGGCTCGCCCGGTCGGGCCGCCAGCGCCGGCTGGAGAGCCGCCAGCGCCTCGGCGTGGCGCCCGGCGCGAGAGCGCGCGTGGGCCAGCGCGGCGCGAGCCGAGAACCAGGCGTCACCGGCGCCCACCGGCACCTGCTCCAGCGCCGCCGCCGACTCGTCCCAGCGGCGCAGCGCCTGCAGGGCCAGCCCCTCGGCGAGCCGCAGCCGCGGTCCGGCCGCGGGAAGCGCCAGCCCCTGGCGCGCCGTCGCCAGCGCCTCCTCGGCGTGGCGGGCCTCCAGCCACTCGAAGGCGATGCGCAGGTGGGCCTCCCAGCCGGAGCCCGGCCCGCCCAGATGGCGCCCGAACCACTCGCGCGCCGTGGCCACGTCGTCCTCCAGGAGCGCCAGGCGGCCCAGCCCGAGCTGGGCGTCGGGATCGTCCGGCTCGAGCCGGAGCAGCGCCAGCAGGTCCTCGCGCGCCTCGCGCGGGCGGTGCAGCGCCTCGTGCACCTCGGCCAGCAGCCGCCACGCCTCGCCGTCCACCCGGCTCCGCTCCACCGAGAGGCGCAGCGCCCGCTCGGCGCGCCCCAGGTCCTTCTGCTCCAGCAGGGCCCGCCCCAGCTCGCGGTAGCCCACCCCGTCGGTGCCGATGCGGGCCACCGCGTCGTCGAGCACGCGCAAGGCCCCCTCGGCGTCGCCGGCCTGCCGCAGCTGCTCGGCGGCGAGCCGCCAGGGCTCCGGGTCGCCCCGCTCTCCTCCGGCGGAGCGCCCCGCCTCCACCGCCATGGCGGCGTCGAGCGCCTGCGAGGCCAGCCCCGGCTCCCGCCGGGCGGCGTGGATGCGGGCGAGCAAGAGGTGGGCCGCGGTGGCGGCGCGCCCCTCCCCGTCGAGCTCGAGCGCCTTCCTGGCCTGCGCCTCGGCCGCCTCGAGCCGGCCGGTCAGCGCGAGCGCGTCGGCATGGGCGGCGCGCAGCTCGGCGCTGGCGTCGTCGTAGGCCACCGCGAGCCGGAGCTCCTCGGCGGCGGCGATGAGATCCCCGGCGGCCGCCTTCTGGCGGGCGGCCAGGTAGTGGCCCATGGCCCGGCCGGAGGCGTGGCGCCCGGCGGGGCCGGCGCGGCCAACCTCGCGGATGGCGTCCGGGTCGGCGGGCGGGCGGTGCGGGGCGGC
>JANNKC010000076.1:0-36916 GCA_031396105.1 Anaeromyxobacter sp. | reverse complement strand
GCCATGTTGGACTCGAGCAGGTAGGCGTAGGCCGGCTCGGTGTTGATCACGAGCTCGTAGATCCTGGAGAGTCCGTACTCGTGGGACTTGGAGAGCCGCTCGTACTCCATGCCGAAGCGCCAGTGCGGGTAGCGGGTGGGGAAGCCGCCGTAGGCGGCCACCGCGTTGAGCGCGTCGACCCCCAGGACCTGGAAGACGGTCTCGCGTCCGTCCAGGCCGTGGCCGCGCGCGTAGCCGAGCATCTGCTGCCGGAGCAGCTCGAGGTCGGGCGGCAGGGTGGCGGAGCGCTGCACGGTTCACCGGCCCGTGCCCAGGAAGGCCCGGATGGCCGGGACCACGGCCTCGCGATCGGGGAGCGCGGCCGTGGCCAGGTCGGGCCGCTGGCCCAGGGCGGCGCGCAGCGTGCTGAGGAACTGGCCGCCGCCATAGGGGCTCACCACCTGCCCGTAGCAGAAGTGGTTCACCGCGGGCAGGAGCCGGCTGCGCAGGAGCTCGAGACAGGCCTGGTTGTCCTCGTCGCCCGAGTTGTCGCCGTCGGAGAAGTGGAACGGGTAGACGTTCCAGATCTCGGCGGGGTAGTCCGCCTCGATGATCTGCAGGGCCAGGCGGTAGGCGCTGGAGATCACCGTGCCGCCAGACTCCCGGGTGTGGAAGAACGCCTCGCGGTCCACCTCACGGGCCGTCGCGTCATGCACCAGGTAGCGGGCCAGCAGGCCGGGATAGTGGCGGCGCAGCCAGGTGTCGATCCAGAACGAGGTGGTGCGGACCAGGGCCTTCTGCTCGTCGCCCATGGAGCCGGACACGTCCATCATGTAGATGACCACCGCGTTCGACTCCTGGCGGGGCACCTCGCGCCAGGTCCGGTAGCGGCGGTCCACCCGCTCCGGCACGACCACCGGGCGGCCCGGGGCGTAGGTGCCGGAGGCGACCTGTCGCAGCAGGGCCCGGTGAAAGGTCCGCCTGAAGTGGCGCAGCGACTCGGGCCCGGCGGTCGCCACGCTGCGGTAGCGCAGGCGGGTGGCCACCGCGCGCTCGCTGCCGCGGGGCCGCAGGAAGGGCAGGGAGAGCGCCTCCCCGAGCAGGTCGGCCAGCTCGTCGAGGGCCACGTCCACCTCGAGGATGTGCTGGCCCGGGGCGTCCCCGGCGCGGCCGCCGCCCTCCATCACCCCTGGCAGCGGCTCGCCCGGCTGCCCCTCGCCCTGGCCCACCCCGCCCTTCTGCCGGTCGTCGAAGGCGAAGCGAGGCAGCTGGATGTTGGGCACCGGGATGGAGACCAGCTCCTTGCCGCGGCGGCCGAGGAGCTCCTCGCGCTGGATGTAGCGGCCCAGGTCGGCCTTGAGGTGCCCGCGGAGGATCTCGCGGTAACGCGCCTGGTCCTGGTGGATGTGGTACGGCATGCCCGGTGCGCGCCGCTCAGCGCGCCTCCTTGGCGTCTCCGCGCGCGAAGATGGAGGCCACGAAGTTGAGCACGTCGGTGGAGCAGATCTCGCAGTAGCCGGCCCCCTTGACGAGGCGCTGCTTCACCACGTCGATCTTCTCCTGGGTCTGCCGGTCCACCACGCTGGAGACCAGGTGCTTCAGGCTGATGGTGTCCTTCTGGTCCTCGAAGAGCTTGAGCTCCAGCGCCCGGTGGAGCCGCTCGTTGGTCCGGTAGTCGAAGATCCGGCCCTCCACCGCCAGCGCGCCGAGGAAGTTCATGAGCTCGCCGCGGAAGACCTCCTTGCGGCTCTCCGGGATGTCGATCTTCTCCTCGATGGAGCGCATCAGCCGCTCGTTGGCCTCCTCGTACTGTCCGGTGTACTTGTTCCGCACCTTCTCGCGCTGCGTGAAGGCCTTCACGTGGTCCACGTAGTTGGCGCAGAGCTTGGTGATGGCGTCCTCGTCCGCGGCGATGGCCCGCTGGACCTCGTTCTTCACCACGTCCTCGTACTCGTGCTTCACCTCGCCCAGCAGGTCGCGGTAGCGCGTGCGCTGCTCCTCGGAGGAGATGAGCGAGTGCTGGCGCAGCCCGGCCTCCAGCTCGTTGAGCACCATGAAGGGGTTGACGCACCCGTCGCCCTTCTCGCTCACCAGGGCGTTGGAGATCTTGTCCTGCACGTAGCGGGGGCTGATGCCCTCCATGCCCTCCCGCACCGCCTCCTTGCGGAGCTCCTTGACGTTGTCCTCGGTGAAGCCCGGCAAGGTCTTGCCGCTGTAGAGCTTGAGCTTCTGCACCAGCGTCAGGTTGGGCTTCTTGGGCTCCTCGAGGCGCGTCAGCACGGCCCACATGGCGGCCATCTCCAGGGTGTGCGGGGCGATGTGCTTGCCGCGGACCCGGCCGGTGCCGTAGTCGCGCAGGTAGATCTTCACCTCCTCGGAGAGCCGGGTGATGTAGGGCACGTCGATCTTGACGGTGCGGTCCCGCAGCGCCTCCATGAACTCGTTGGACTGGAGCTTGCGGTACTCGGGCTCGTTGGTGTGGCCGATGATGACCTCGTCGATGTCGACCTGCGGGAACTTCTTCGGCTTGATCTTGTGCTCCTGCGTGGCGCCGAGCAGGTCGTACAGGAAGGCCACGTCGAGCTTGAGGATCTCCACGAACTCGATGAGCCCGCGGTTGGCCACGTTGAACTCGCCGTCGAAGTTGAAGGCGCGCGGGTCGGAGTCGGAGCCGTACTCGGCGATCTTTCGGTAGTTGACGTCACCGGTGAGCTCGGTGGAGTCCTGGTTCTTCTCGTCCTTGGGCTGGAAGGTGCCGATGCCGACCCGGTCCTTCTCCGAGAGGACCAGGCGCCGCACCCGCACGTGCTCGACCACCTTGGCCCAGTCGCCGCCCGCCTCGGCCAGCAGCCCCTGGTAGGTGAAGCGGCAGGCCGGGCAGAGCTCACCGCCGGTCGGGATGGCGAAGTCCCCTCCCTTCGGGCAGAGCTCGGCCGCCACCCGCTCGCGCCACTCCAGGGGCACGAGGTGGAGCGGCTCCTCGTGCATGGGGCAGGGCTGCAGCTCGTGGTGCGGTGCGCCGTCCAGGCCCGGCCGGTTCACGTCCCAGGCGAACGTGTAGAGCGCTCCTTCCGGCGTGCGCGAGTAGGCCTCCAGCCCCTTCTTGAGGAGGCGGGCGATGGTCGACTTGGCGGAGCCGACCGGGCCGTGCAGCAGCAGGACGCGCCGCTCCGTGCCGTAGCCCTGGGCGGCGCTCTGCAGCACGGCGACCAGCTTCTGCAGCGGCAGGTCGAGACCGAAGATGGCATCCCGCCCCTCCGAGACCGGATCGTCGAAGAAGTCGTAGTGGGTGATTCGCTTCTTGCCGTCCAGGTACTCGCGCTTGCCGTGGGAGAGCAGCATGTCGAGCAGCCGCTGGTAGGCGTTGCGGGTGACGCGCGGGTCGCGCCGCACCAGCGCCAGGTACTCCTCGAAGGAGCCCTCCCAGTGCTGCTCCGAGAAGGTCCTGCGGTCCTGCATCGCCGCGATCTGCGACACCCAGCTCTTCTGCGTTGCCTCGGCCACCGTGCACCTCCTCCAGGGCGGCACATAACGCGGCCGCAGGGCTGCCGCCGCAACGATGCCGGCGGCGGGACCCATCCAGGGCTCCAGCGCTCGATCGATCGCCGTGAAGGAATTCCCGGATTGGCGCCGGGAGGGGACGTCCTGGCGGGCCCTCAGGGTCCGCGGCGGCGGAAGTACTCCACCTGCCAGCGGCGCACCGCCGCCTCGTGGCAGGCCAGGTCCGGGCAGAAGACGTGGCTCCCGTCGTTCCTCGACACGAAGAACAGGTCCTGGCAGGCCGCCGGGGCGAGCGCCGCCTCGAGCGCCGCCTCGCCGGGGCTGGCGATGGGGCCGGGCGGCAGGCCCGCCATGGCGTAGGTGTTGTACGGGTGCGGCGTGAGCAGGTCGGCCTTGCTGATGTTCTTCGACCAGCGGCCGGTGCGCAGGAAGGTGGCGTACATCACCGTGGGGTCGGTCTGCAGCCTCATCTTCCGCTGCAGCCGGTTGTGGAAGACGCAGCTGATGCGCGGCCGCTCCGCCACCTGGCCGGTCTCCTTCTCCACGATGGAGGCCAGCACCACCGCCTCGGCCTCGCCGAGCGCCACGCCCGGGCGGCGCGCCGCCGCCGCCGCCGTGAACGCCTCGCGGAAGCGGCGCACCATGGCTTCCACGATCTGGCGCGCCGTGACCCCCTTGGCGAAGGCGTAGGTGTCGGGGAACAGGTAGCCCTCCAGCGAGTCGAAGGGGACGCCCAGCGCGCGCGCCACCGCGGGGTCCCGCGCCAGGAGCAGCACCGACTCCTCGGAGGCGAGGCCGCTCCGGCCCACGATCCCGGCGGTCTCCTCGACCCGCAGCCCCTCTGGCACGGTGAAGCGGTAGAGCCTGATCTCCCCCCGGTAGACTCGCTCCAGCACCTCGTCGGGGGTGAGGGGCCCGGCGAAGGCGTACTCGCCCGCCTTGAACGGGCGCGGCTCCCGCTTCACCCAGCGCACGTAGCGCCAGGCGGTCTCGTCGTCGGCCAGGACGCCGGCCCGGGCCAGCGCGCGCACCACGGCGCGGGGTGAGCTGCCGGGCGCGATCTCCACCACCTGCTCCTCGTCGCCGCCGTGGCGCGTGGCGCGAAAGGCCTCCAGCTGGCGCCAGGCCACGAAGGCGAAGGCGCCCGCGGCGGCCACGGCGACGAGGAGGAGCGCGGCGAGGACGGAGAGGAGGCGCCTCACGTCGTGCCCCGATCCAGCCAGGCCTGCAGGATGACGGCCGCCGCCTCGGCGTCCACCAGCGCCCGCTGCTCACGGGCCGGCACGCCGCGCTCGCGCAGCCGCCCCTCCGCCTCGAAGGTCGAGAGCCGCTCGTCGTGGAGCTCCACCGGGACCCCCAGGGCGGCGCCGAGCTTGCCGGCGAAGCCGCGCGCGAAGCGGGCCGAGGCCCCCTCGCTCCCATCCATGTTGAGCGGCAGCCCCACCACCGCGCAGGTCACCTCGAACTGGCGCGCCACCTCGGCGATGGCCGCCAGGTCCGCCGCATCGCTGCGGCGGTGCACCGTCGAGTGGGGGCGCGCCGTGCGCAGCACCTCATCGGCGAGGGCCAGCCCGATGCGGGCCCGCCCGAGGTCGAGGCCGAGGTAGCGCATGGCCGGCGAATCTAGGGTCGCGGCCCGAGGCCGTCAATCGGCCGCGCCGCGGCCCGCCGGCCTGGCGGCGGACCGACGGGGCGGCGCAACCCCGCGGCGCGACGGGATCCGAGGCTGGCACGCGGCGCGCTCTGTCCGGAGCTCGGCGGCTCGACCGCCCATCCACGGAGGAAGGACCACATGCCCAGCACCACCTCAGTCACCCTCGGCGGCGTCCCGCTGCCGCTCGAGCTCCTCACCGGCGCGGCCGGCCCCGGCCCCTCGGCGTCGCGCGCCGCCGGGAGCGGCGCCACCTCCCGCGTCCTGGCCGCGCGGACCGCGACGACCGGCGCGGCGGGGAGCGCCTCCAAGGCCACCTCGGCCAGGAAGGCGACGTCCTCGAAGGCCGCCACCGCCAAGAAGACCACCGCCAGGAAGTCCACGGGCTACGCCACCAGGCTGCCGGCCGACTACGGCTTCCTGCGGGACCCCAAGCTCTCCATCGAGGAGAAGCTCTCCCGCTTCATCGGCCTGCTCATGGCCAAGTCCGAGCGGGACCTGCTCGCCCAGATGGAGAAGATGGCGCCGGGCAGCACCGCGGCCAGCGCGTCCAGGAGCGGCTCCACCGCGGGCGGGGCGGGCGGGGCGGCGGGCTCGGCCGCCGCGGCCCCCAAGTCCACCAAGCTCAGCCTGTGGGGGCTGGCCAAGTCCCTCCTGCCGCCCCTCAACCTGGCCTCGCAGCTGCTCGGCGACGCGAAGCTGAAGGCGCTGGTGACGCAGGTCTCCGGCCCGGTGCTGGCCGCCGCCGCCACCGCCGTCGGCCTGCCGCAGCTCGCCCCGCTGGCGGCCAAGTTCGGGCCGACGCTGGTGGGGGTGCTCACCCGTGACATCTCCCTCGACGTCGCCGCGCTCACGGGCGGGACGAACGGCTCGAGCGGGACCTCGAGCAACGGCGCGACGAGCCCCAGCGGTGGCGGCAGCACCAGCAAGGCTGGCCCGGCCGAGGGCGCCACCAGCGAGAAGGCGCAGCTCATGGAGCTGCAGCGGCTCCAGGACCGGGACAAGGAGCTCTTCACGCTCTTCTCCAACATGCTGAAGGCCATGCACGACACCCGCATGACCTCCATCCAGAACATCCGGTGAGCGCCATGGCACCGCACGAGCTGGAAGAGGCGGGGACGCTGGCCGAAGCGCTCGGCGTGACGGACGAGCTGGCGGAGGCCATCGCCAGGGTGGCCGAGGACGAGCTGGACGCGGGGCGGCCCGGTCCGGCGCGGGTCATCCTGGAGGGGCTGGTGGTGGCCAACCCGAGGGGCTCGGCGGCCTGGATGCTGCTGGCCCGGGTCCACCGGGCGCTGGGCCAGCCGCTGGCCGCCAGGTTCTGCGCCGAGGTGGCCGGGTCGCTCGACCCGGCGGCCGCTGACACCAAGCTGGCCCGCGCCGAGGGGCTCTTGCCCTTCCCGGAGGAGCGGGACCATGCTCGGACGCTGCTCGCCGCGGTGGCGGCCGAGCCGTGCCAGGCCGGCGCGCGGGCAAGGGCGCTCCTTGCCGCCATCGGGGGAGCAGCACAGGCCGAGACCAACCGGTGAAGTATCTGAAACGCCTGTTGATTCGGGCAGATACTGATTGACGCCCCATGTGGGCTGAACTGGCGTAACGCCCCACGGAGCAGCGCCGTGGTGGCGAAACGTGCCGTGAAGTGGTTCAATGGCGCGAGGGGCCTGAGGGGACTGGGACTTCAGACGGCATGCGTCCGTCCTCTGTAGTAATAAGGGGGTCACTGAAGGGCTTCGGGCGGCCTCGGACTCCACCGAGGCCGCTCTTGGTGTATCGGGAACCCGGACAGGACCGGGCCCGGCGATGGAAGGGAAGACTGAGTGAGCGAGAAGGAAGCAGGCATCGAGGTCCAGGGCACGGTCGACGAAGCCCTCGCGGGCGGAATGTACCGGGTCAAGGTGGACCAGGGGCCGGTGGTGCTGGCCTATGCCTCGGGCAAGATGAAGAAGTTCCACATCCGCATCATCCCGGGCGACCGCGTCAAGCTGGAGCTCTCGCCGTACGACCTGACTCGCGGGCGCATCACCTACCGCGACAAGTGAGCCGCGGCCGGCCCGGCCGGCGTGCCGGCGGGAGGCGCCGCGGTGACCCCCCCCAAGCGAAAGTACTGGCTCGACTGGCAGCGCGGCCTCGCCGTGCTGTTCATGATCGAGGTCCACATCCTCGACGCCTGGATCGTGCCCGGCGGCCGGGTGGGCCACGAGCGGCTCTTCGACGTGCTCATGTTCCTGGGCGGCCTCGCCGCGCCAGGGTTCCTCTTCATGGCCGGCCTCTCCCAGGCGCTGGCCGACGAGGCCCACGCGCGGAAGGGGCTGGACCCCGTGGCGCGGCGCAGGGCGGCGGTGGAGCGCGGCCTCTGGCTGCTGGGGGTGAGCTACCTCTTCCGGCTCTTCCCCTACGTGACGGGCCACGCCTTCGGGAGCCCGAGCTGGGGCTTCCCATACGTCCTCGGCGTCGACGTCCTCACCGTGGCCGGCTTCGGCATGACCATGGCCGTGAAGCTGGGGGCCTGGCACCCGCGCAGGCCACGGGCCGCGGTCTGGGGCGGCCTGGCGCTGGTGTTCGCCTCCTTCCTCTGGCGCGGTGCCTGGCAGGGGCCCTCCTGGCACGACCTCGTCAAGGTGGACGTCCTCAACGTGCTGGCGCTGGGCATGATGCTCTCGGCCTGGCTCTCGGTGGGTCGCCCGCGCGCGGTGGGCGTGGCGCTCACCGCCGGGGCCGCGTTGCTGGTGGTCTTCGCCACGCCCTGGATCGCCGCGGCGCTGCAGCACCGCGATCAGGCCCCCTTCCTCGCCACGCTGGCCGTCGAACCCGTCGCCAAGCTGCTCGACGTGCCGCTGGCCTACGTCTACGGCGTGCCGCCCCGCGCGCAGTTCATGCTGCTCAACTGGGTGGCCTTCCTGCTGGCCGGCGCGGCGGTGGCGCCGCTCGCCACCGGCCGGAGCCGCCCGTTCACGTTCCTGATCCTGGCCCTCGGCCTGTACGGCATCGGGAGGCTCATCTCCCCGTGGGTGGTGCTGCCCGACCCGGACAACACGTTCTGGTGGCGCAACGCGCCGAGCTGGTTCCTCACCCGGCTGGCCCTCCACGTCGGCCTGACGGGCGCGCTGCAGCTCCTGCCGGACCTGGTGGAGCCGGCGCTGCGCTGGCTCACGCTGATGGGGCGCCAGTCCCTGACCGGCTACATCCTCTCCGTGCTCCTGACCTACGGCGGCCCGGCGGCCGGGCTCGGCCTCATGAAGGGGCTGGCGTTCCCCGCGCTGGGTTGGTCGATGGTGGCGATGGTGGCCGTCACCTGGGTCGCCTGCCTGGCCTGGGAGGCGTGGCTCGGCTGGGAGAAGGCGCGGCTCGCCGCGGTCGCCGCTGCCGTGGGCCCCTCACCCGCCTGACGGCGGCTCGGGCGGTGGCTCGGGAGCGGCCCCTCGACCCCGGACCTTCGGTCCTCCGCTCGGGGCGTCCGGAGCCTCGCCGGGGGGCGGCGCCGGGTTCGAGCCGTCCGCCTCGTCGAGGGCGGGGTCCTCCGAAGGCTCCTCGATCGGCTCGGGCCACTCGCCGCCGACGACCCGCGGCACCCAGGCGGCCAGCGTGAGCGGCGCCGCGAGCTCCCGCGCCAGGGTCTCCTCGTCGAGCACGCCCGCCGCGCCGAGCTTCCGCAGCAGGTCGTCGATCCGCTCGGCCCACCGCCGGGTCGGCACGCCGCCGGCCAGCGCGGCGTGGGAGCGGATGGGGCTGGGGATGAGCGTGGCCAGGAAGCAGGCCTCCCGCGGAGTGAGCAGGCGAGCGTCCTTGTCGAGGTAGTGGCGCGCCGCCGGGCCGATGCCGTGCAGCCCCGGCCCCCACTCGATGAGGTTGAGGTAGAGCTCGAGGAGCCGCGCCTTGGGCACCGTGCCCTCCAGCGCCACCGTGATGAGCGCCTCGCGCGCCTTGCGGGCCAGCGTCCGGTCGCGCGAGAGGAAGAGGTTCTTGGCGAGCTGCTGCGTGATGGTGGACCCGCCGCGCTGCATCCGCCCGGCCCGCGCCCCGGCCACCATGGCGTTCCGGAGCTCGTCGAAGTCGAAGCCGCGGTGGGCGAAGAATCCGGCGTCCTCGCTGGTGGTGACGGCGCGCACCACGTGCTCGGGGAGCCCGGCGACGGGCACGAAGGCGGGGTTGGCGGGGCCGAGCAGGATGGCCGGGCCGTCGTCGCCGGCGGGGTGCGCCGTGAAGGGGGCGCGCAGGGGGGAGGGCGGCGCCTTCCGGGCGGCCTCGCGCAGGCCGGCCAGGTCCACCTCGGCGCGCACCGTCCAGGCCGCCGGCGTGCGGAGCGGGCCGGAGAGCGACAGCGTGCCGCCCACCGCGCCGCCGGGGGCCGGCGCGTCGGGACCCGGGGCCAGGGCGCCAGGCAGGGCGGTCAGCAGCTCCTCGTAGTCCACCGGCGGGACCAGCACGGAGAGCTCGAAGGGCAGCTCGCCAGCGGCCGTCAGGGCGCCGCTCGCCTCGATGACGAGCGGCCCGGCGGGCTGGAGGACGGCGCGGCGCAGCCGGAGCCGGCGCCCGGCCACTGAGCCCTCCAGCGTGGCCTCGCCGGTCACCTGAAGCGGCCCCACCGGCTCGGGGCCGAGCGCCGCGCTCTTCAGCACCAGGCCGGCCAGCCCGCCGCGCAAGGTGGCGCTGCCGCCCGCGGAGGTGCCCTCGGCCTCGGCCGTGAGCGCGAGCGCCCCCCCGATGACGGCGATGGACCGGCCGCGCAGCATGGCCGGCAGGTCGGCGGCGGTGGCGGCGAGGTGGGCGGTGAGGGACCAGGGAGAGGCGTCGGGGCGGGCGGTGGTGGAGCGTGGGCCGGTGCCGCGCGCCCCCTCGGCGTCGCCGCCCTTGGCCGCCAGGCGAGGCGACGTGGAAGGTCCGTCCGGTCCCGGGGCGCCGGCCGCCGCGCCGGCAGGTGGCTGCGGCGGCAGGGTACGGCGCAGCGTGGCCTCGGCATGGCCGCCGCCAGGGAAGCCGAGCTCGGCGGCCAGGGTCTCGGCGTCGCCGTCGCGGGTCCGCTCCAGCTTCAGGTCGAAGGGTCCGAGCTCCACGGTGCGCGCGCCGAGCGCGAGCTGGACCGTGAGCGCGCGGAGGTGGACCACCGGGTCGGGGGCGCGCCGATCGACGGCGGGGCCGGGCGCGGGCGAGGGCCGGGCGCGACGGAGCTGCTCCAGCAGGCCCAGGAGCTCTCGCCCGCCGGGCCCGGGGACCAGGCGCACCCCGTAGAGACGCACCGAGGCCGGCTCGATGCGGCCGGTGAGGAGCGGCAGCCAGGCGACCCGGACCTTGACCCGCTCGATCCCCACGACCGGCGGGGCCCCGGGCGCGACCGCCGGGATGGTGAGAGGCCCCACGGAGGCCCGGAAGAGCCAGTCGACGGAGACCTGGTCGCCGAGCGCGGCCGATGGGAGGCGGGCGGCCAGGACGGCCTCGGCCCGGTCCCGGATGCGGGCGCGTACCGAGACCCGGTCGGCCAGCGCGTGGGCGGCGGTCCAGAGGAGGGCCAGGCCGGCGAGCACGGCCGCGCCCCGACCGGCGGGACGGCGCCAGGGGGCGAAGCGGCTCGAGGGCGGCGGGGCTCCAGCGGGGTCCATGCCAGGGGGCTGGTCTATCCCCCGGCCCGCCAGGGAGCAACCGCAGGCTCCGGGAAGGCGAACGCCCCAGAACTTGTTAAGATCCCTTGGACGCCATGGCACACCTCGGACCCACCCTCCGGAGGACGCGGCGCAGGGAGCACCCGGCCTGGAGGGCCCTCCTCGCGCTCGCCATCTCCGCGGCGCTCAACGTGCTCGTGCTCACGCAGCTCGACGCGGGCTGGCTCGGCGTGGGCCAGCTCCCGGAGCGGCGCGAGGTGACCATGGCGCCGCTGGCGGCCGCCGACTGGGAGGCCAACCGGGCGATTCACCCGAAGGCCGACCCGAGGCCCAGGGCGCCGCCATTCCTCGTGCCGGCACCAGCCGAGGCGCCCGGCCAGGTCGTGGACCTCGGCAACCAGCCGATCTCGGACCGGCCGCCGCCCAGGCCGACCCGCTACGTCTCCGAGCACGACCGGGTGGTGGAGAAGGAGACGCGCGCCCGTGTCACCGGGCCGTCCGTCCGGAGGGTCGAGCCCACGCCGGTGGCCGCGCTGCTGGACGGAGAGAAGGGCTCGTCGGATCGATCCGCTCCTGGGGCGCCCGGGTCCAAGGGCCGCCAGGTGGCGCGGGCCTCCATGCCCGATCCGGCGCCGCGGGCCGAGACGCCGCCGCCCGCGCCGGGCGAGCAGGCCGCGGCCAGGCCGGAGGCCCCCGGAACGCAGGGCGCCGGTGATGGAGGGGAGCAGCGCCGCGGCGACCCGCGCCTCGCCATCCCGCCCCAGACGCTGGCTCGCCTGGCGGGCCTCGCCGCGCCCGACCACCTGGAGGGCGTGGAGGAAGGGGACGGGACCTTCCTCAACACCCGCTCCTGGAAGTACGCCAGCTACTTCAATCGCATCAAGGAGTCGGTCGGGACCACCTGGAATCCCAGACGCGTCCTCGATCAGCGCGACCCGGACCGGACCATCTATGCCTTCAAGGACCGCTACACGCTCCTGGCGGTGACGCTCGATGACCAGGGCCGCCTGAAGGATCTGGCGGTGGCCCGGTCCAGCAACGTGGACTTCCTCGATCGCACCGCGATGGAGTCCTTCCGCAAGGCGCAGCCCTTCGCCAATCCACCGTCCGGGGTGGTGGACGGGAGCGGCGAGATCAAGTTCCACTTCGGCTTCTACCTGGAGATGGGTGGACCGGGTCTCCGCATCTACCGCGGTCCGGCCCCCTTCTGACCGCCGCGCGGCGGGTCCCGCGCAGCCCCGAGGTCACCATGAGCGCCACGGCGCGAATCCCCATGCGCGAGCGCAAGCACGTGGTCCTCATCGCCCACGACTCGCGCAAGCCCGACCTGCTCTCCTGGGTCGACTACAACAAGGACGTGCTGAAGGAGCACGACCTCTTCGGCACCGGCACCACCGGCGCGATGGTGGCGGCGCGCACCGGCCTGCCGGTGACGCAGTTCCGCTCCGGCCCGCTGGGCGGGGACCAGCAGGTGGGGGCCAAGATCGCCGAGGGCGACCTCGACGTGCTCATCTTCTTCTGGGATCCGCTCGAGCCCCAGCCGCACGATCCGGACGTGAAGGCGCTGCTCCGCCTGGCGGTGCTCTACAACATCCCCACCGCGTGCAACCGGGCCACCGCCGACTTCCTGGTGGCGGCGCCGCTCTTCCACGAGCCCTACGAGCGCCAGGTGGAGGACCACGCGGCGGTGCGGCAGGCGTTCCTGAAGGAGCGGCTGGGGAGGTAGGCCGGGGTCGCGGGGCGCTCCACCAACCCGGGCGCCTCCCGCCCGCTCTTCGGGTATCCTGCGCGGCCTCATGGGACCCCCCGGACTCAACGGCCCTCCGACGCCCGATGCCCTGGTGCTGCTGCTCCAGGCGGCCGCTGCGTGCCACGCGGTGGCTTTCCTGGCGGTGCTGCTCCGTCCGCGCCTGGCCCGCTGGCCGCTGCTGGCGGGCGTGGCGCTCCAGCTCGGCTGGGCGGTGTGGCGCGGCCTGCTCATCGGGTTCTTCCCGCTCACCAACAAGGCCGAGTCCTTCGCCGCCGCCGCCCTGGCCACCGGCCTGGTCGCCAGCATCGCCTTCCGGGCCTCGCGCGCCTACCTGGCGCCGCTGCTCCTGGTGCTCGGGGCGGCGCTGGCCGCGGCCCTGGCCTTCCCGCAGGCGCTCCACTGGCCGCCGCCGCTCATGCGGACCATCTGGTACCCCACCCATGTGCCGCTCTCCTTCCTGGCCTACGGGACCTGGACCGCCGCCGCGGCCGCCGGCCTGGCCTGGTTCACCGACCGTGACGCCGCCTGGCTCGCGCTCATCGACCGGCTGGCGCTCTGGGGCTTCGCCCTCTGGTCCCTCTCCATGATCTGCGGCGGCGTCTGGGGGGTGGTGGCCTGGGGCGCCTGGTTCCTCTGGGACCCCAAGGTGGTCTGGTCGGTCATCCTCTGGTTCCACTCGGCCACCTTCGTCCACCTGCGGCTCACGCCGTCGCTGGCGCAGCGCCCCTGGGTGCGCCCGGCGCTGGCGCTGGTCGGCTTCGGCCTGCTCTTCGTGGCCTACGTGGGCACCTCCTTCTTCTTCGGGAAGGGGAGCCATGCCTTCGGATAGTCCGCTGGTCGGCCTCGGCGCCCCGCGCCCGGCGGTGCCGCCTGACCGCTGGGGCTGGCTCCGGTCGCAGGGGCTGGGGCTGCTCTGCGGCTTCGGCACGGTGCTCCTGCTCGCGGTGGGCTCGGTGGTCATGGCGGCCACCCGCGACGGCGCCTCGGCCGGCATCGGCCTCGACGACCTGACGGGCTTCTTCGTCCGGCCCAGCCTGGCGCACCTCTGGCTCTACCTGCTCGTCCCGCTGGCGGGGCTCTACGCGCTCAACACCACGCTGGCCACGCTCGACAACCTGGCGCGCCGCTGGCGGGCCGGGCAGCGCGCCCCGTCCGCCTACGCCATCGCCGTGGTCCACGCCGCCTTCCTGCTGGCGCTGCTGGCCCACCTGGCGGGCGGGTTCCTCTCGGAGGAGCGCGGGGCGGTGGTGGTCACCTCCGGCTGGCAGCCGCTCCCCGGCTTCGGCGAGGTGCGGCTCGCCTCGCTCGAGGTCGACACCCTGCCCGGCGGGATGCCGCGCCAGGTGCGCGCGGCCCTGGAGCGGCGGCGCCCGGGCGGCGCGCTGGAGGCGGCCCTGGTGGGCTACAACCAGCCGCTCTCGGAAGGCTTCGGCGCGCGGCTCGCCCTGCTGCAGGACCAGGGGCGGGCCCAGGTGGCGCGGCTCTCCTCCGGCGAGGCGCGCTGCGTGCTCGCCGAGGGGCAGCGCTGCCTGGTGGGCGGCGAGCCGGTGGAGCTGCGCGCCTTCGGCGCGATCCCGGGGCAGGCCACACCAGCGGTGCTGCTCCGCGCCAGCGGGCCGGGCGGCGCGGTGGGCGATCGCTGGGTGACGTCCGGGGAACTCTTGCCGTTGAAGAGCGGCCGGCCGGTCTCCTTCGACGGGGTGACCGACGAGCCGGCGGTGCTGCTGCGGGTGAGGGAGACGCCCGGGAACCCGTGGGCGCTGCTGGCCGCCGTGGTGCTGGCCATCGGGACCCTGCTCATGTGGCGACGGCTGTTCTCGAGGTAGGGCGCCCCTCGACTCCGGGGCGCACCGCGCCCCTACGCTCGGGGCGACCGGGGGCCATGCGCTCCGGTCGACCTGGGGTCCAGGCGCCCGGGGCGACCGGAATGGCTTCGAGGCCTGAGCTGCCTGCTATTCCACCTTCATCCCCGGCGTCCAGCGCAGCACCGGCTTGCGGGCGGCGCGCGTCTCGTCGAGGCGGGCTCGCACCGGCTTCAGCGGCGCCGCCTTGACCGCCTCGGGGGCCGCCACCGCCTCGGCGGCGATGGCTCTCATGGCGGTCACGAAGGCGTCGATGGTCTCCCTCGACTCGCTCTCGGTCGGCTCGATCATGAGCGCGCCGTGGACCACCAGCGGGAAGTAGATGGTGGGCGGGTGGAAGCCGTGGTCGATGAGCCGCTTGGCGACGTCCATGGTGGTCACGCCGGTGGCCTTCTGCGCCTTGTCGTCGAAGACCACCTCGTGGAGCGAGTCGGTCTCGTAGGGCAGGTTGTAGGTCCCCTTGAGCTGGGCCCGCACGTAGTTGGCATTGAGCACGGCCAGCTCGGCGGTGGCCTTGAGCCCCTCCGGTCCGCACTCGCGGATGAAGGCCCAGGCGCGCACGAACATGCCGAAGTTGCCCCAGAACTCGCGGAGCTTGCCGACGGTGCTGGGCCGCTCCTTCACGTCGGTCACCAGGCGGTAGGTCTCGCCCTCCTTCACCACCACCGGGAGCGGCAGGAAGGGGGCCAGCGCGGCCCGCACCGCCACCGGCCCGGAGCCCGGACCGCCGCCGCCGTGGGGCGTGGCGAAGGTCTTGTGCAGGTTGTACTGGATGACGTCGAAGCCGAGATCGCCCGGCCGGGCCACGCCCAGCAGCGCGTTCATGTTGGCGCCGTCGCCGTAGACCAGCCCGCCCTTGGCGTGGACGATGGCCGCGATCTCGGCGATGTGGGTCTCGAAGATCCCCAGCGTGTTGGGGTTGGTCAGCATGATGGCGGCGACGTCCTCGTCCATCGCCTGCTGCACGGTCTCCGGGTGGAGCCGGCCGTCCGGGCCGCTCGGAAGCTCGACGCAGGTGTAGCCGTTGAGCGCCGCCGAGGCCGGGTTGGTGCCGTGGGCGGTGTCGGGGATGAGCACCTTCTTGCGCGGGTTGCCGTGCGCCTGGTGCCAGGCGCGGATCACCATGAGGCCGCACAGCTCGCCCTGCGCGCCGGCGGCCGGCGTGAGGGTGGTGGCGTCCAGGCCGGCGATCTCGGAGAGCGCCCGCTCCAGCTGCCACATGAGCTCGAGCGCCCCCTGCGCCAGCTCGGCCGGCGCCAGCGGGTGGAGCCAGGCGAAGCCGGGCAGGCGGGCCAGCGCCTCGCTCGACCTGGGGTTGTACTTCATGGTGCAGGAGCCGAGCGGGTAGAACCCGGTGTCGATCCCGTAGTTCCAGGCGGAGAGGCGCGTGAAGTGGCGCACCGTCTCCAGCTCGGAGAGCTCCGGCAGCCCCTCGATGCCGCCGCGCAGCAGCGCCGGCGGGAGGTCCGAGGCGACCTCGGGACCCGGCGCGGCCGGCAGCGAGACGCCGCAGCGCCCCCTGGAGCCGTGCTCGAAGACCAGCGGCTCCTCGTAGGCGATGCCCTGCACCGCGCCGCCGGCGCCCGGGCCCATGGGCCCCGCCGCCGCCGCGCCCTGCTCCATGCTCGGCTTCCAGCCGGTGGGGTTGCTCACGGCTGCACCGCCTTGGCGAAGAGGTCGATCAGCTCGGGCGAGTGGAGCTCGGTGGCCACGCACAGCAGCGCGCCCCTGGCCTTCGGGTGGTCCGGGTACCAGCGCGCCAGCGGCGCGCCGGCCGCGATCCCCTTCTTGGCGAGCCGCGACACCACCGCCTCGGCGTCGCCCACCTCGAAGGCCTGCTCGTTGAAGACCGGGCCGGAGAAGGCCGGCTTCACGCCGCGCGCCGCCAGGGCGTCGCGCAGCAGCCGGAGCCGTCCGTGGTTGAGCCGGGCCAGGTCGGAGAGCCCCTGCTTCCCCAGGAAGGCGAGGTGCATGGTGGCCGCCAGGGCACACAGGCCGGCGTTGGTGCAGATGTTGGACGTGGCCTTCTCGCGGCGGATGTGCTGCTCGCGGGTGGAGAGGGTGAGCACGAAGCCGCGGCGCCCGTGCTTGTCGAGCGTGGCGCCGCAGACCCGCCCCGGCAGCTGGCGCAGGTACGGCTCGCGGATGGCGAAGAAGCCCGGGGCCGGCCCGCCGAAGGAGGGCGGGTTGCCGAAGCTCTGCATGGTGCCCACCGCCACGTCGGCGCCCAGCGCGCCCGGGGCCTCCAGCAGGCCGAAGGCCACCGCCTCGGCGGTGACCGCGATGGTGAGCGCGCCGGCCTTCCTGGCCAGCGCCGACGCCTCGGGGAGCGCGTCCACCACGCCGAGGAAGTTGGGCCAGCCGATGATGACGGCGGCGGCCCCCTCCACCGCCCCGGCCAGGGCGGCGAGGTCGGTGCGGCCGTCGGCGCCGAAGGGGACGGTGACCACCTCGTCGTGGGTGGAGCGCAGGTAGGTGTCGAGCACCTTGCGGTACTCGGGGTGGACCGCGGCCGAGACCACCACCTTGCGGCGCCCGGTCACGCGCGTCGCCATGAGGGCCGCCTCGGCGGTGGCGGTGGCGCCGTCGTACATGGAGGCGTTGGAGACGTCCAGGCCGGTGAGCAGGCAGACGAAGGTCTGCCACTCGAAGAGGGCGGTCAGCGTCCCCTGCGAGATCTCCGGCTGGTAGGGCGTGTAGGCGGTGAAGAACTCGCCGCGCAGCAGGAGCTGATCCACCACCGGCGGCACGTGGTGCGGGTAGCACCCCGCGCCCACGAAGGGCGGGTGGGCCACCTGGTTGCGGGAGGCCAGCCGCTGCATCTCCGCGAAGAGCGCGATCTCGTCGAGCGCCGGCGGGACGTCGAGCGGGCGAGCGAGCCGCAGCGGCTCCGGGATGGAGCGGAACAGCTCGGGGACGGACTTCGCCCCGATGGCGTCCAGCATGGCGCGGACGTCCTCGGGCGTGTGCGGATGGTAGCGCAACGGGCGGCCTCGGCGGCGCCCTGCGGCGCCGCGACGGGAGAGGGAGCGGCTAGGCCTGCTCGGCGACGAAGGCCGCGTAGGCCTTCACGTCGAGGAGCTCGGCGAGCTCCTTGGGATCGGTGGGCTCGATGGCGATCATCCAGCCCTCCTCGTAGGGATCCTCGTTGATGGCCTCGGGCGCCTCCACCAGCGGGTCGTTCACCTCGACCACCTTGCCGCTGACGGGGGCGAAGAGCTCGGAGACGGCCTTGGTGGACTCCACCACGCCGAAGGACTCGCCGCGCTTCACCTGGTCGCCCACGGCGGGCAGCTCCACGTAGACCACGTCGCCGAGCTGGTCCTGCGCAAAGTCGGTGACGCCGACCAGGACGCGGCCGCCCTTCTGGCGGGCCCACTCGTGCTCGCGGGTGTACTTCAGGTCCTCGGGGAAGGTCATGGCGCGCGCTCCTCGACGGTCAGCGGTGGGTGCGGGTGTGGAAGGGGGTCTTCACCACGGTGGCGGCCACCGGACGGCCGCGGATGTCGACGGCGAAGGTGGAGCCCTCGGCGGCCAGCGCCGGGGGCACGTAGGCCAGGCCGATGGAGGTGCCCAGGCTCGGGCTCCGGGTGCCGCTGGTGACCAGGCCCACCGGGCGGCCGTCCTGCACCACCGGGTAGCCGTGCCGGGCGATGCCGGACTGCGAGAGCTGGAAGCCGACCAGCTTGCGGGAGAGGCCGGCCTCCTTCTGGCGCAGCAGCGCGGCGCGGCCGACGAACTCGCCCTTGTCGAGCTTGACCACCCAGCCGAGTCCAGCCTCCAGCGGCGTGGTCTCGTCGTCCATGTCGGAGCCGTAGAGCCGGTAGGCCATCTCGAGCCGCAGCGAGTCGCGGCAGCCCAGTCCGCAGGGCTGGAGCTGCTCGGGCTTGCCGGCCTCGAGGAGCGCGTCCCACAGCGCGACGGCCTCCTCGGCGCGGCAGAAGAGCTCGAAGCCGTCCTCGCCGGTGTAGCCGGTGCGGGCCACCAGGCAGGGGCGGCCGGCCACCTTGCCCGCGGCGAAGCGGTAGGTCTTGACGAGCGAGAGGTCGAGGTCGCAGAGCCGCTGCAGGAGCTGCGCGGCCAGCGGTCCCTGCAGCGCGAGCTGGGCCCATTCATCCGACTCGTTCTTCACGTCGGCGCCGCCGGCGTGGGCGGCCAGCCACTCGAAGTCCTTCTGGCGGTTGCCGGCGTTGACGCAGACCAGCAGGTCCTCGGCGCCGCGGCGGTAGATCACCACGTCGTCGACGATGCCGCCCGACTCGCGGCAGAGGCAGCCGTACTGGGCCTGCCCATCGGCCACCTTTCCGAGGTCGTTGGTGAAGACCGCCTGCAGCGCCGCCAGCGCCCTGGGGCCGCGGAAGACCACCTCGCCCATGTGGGAGACGTCGAAGAGGCCGACCCGGGTCCGCACCGCCGCGTGCTCGGCGAGCAGGCCGGCGTACTGCACCGGCATCACCCAGCCCGCGAACTCGACCATGCGGCCCCCGGCACGGAGGTGGGCGTCGTGGAGGGGCGTGCGGAGGGCCATGTGGGGACGCTCGGGGGAGGGCGGGGGGAGGCGGGCGGATTCTAACGAGGGTGACCCGGGAATCAAGCGAAGTCTGCCCGCCCGCCGCGGCCTCCCCGAGTCAGCCCTTGATGAAGGTGCCGGCGCGGAGCTCCTGCAGCGCCTGCGCGATCTCCTCCCGGGTGTTCATGACGAACGGCCCGTGGCGCACGTACGGCTCGTGGAGGGGCTGCGCCGAGAGGAGGAGGAAGCGGGCCGGAGCGGCGCCGGCGTGGACGCGCACCACGTCGCCGTCCGCGAGGATGACGAGGCGAGGGGATCCCACCGCGGGGCCGCGCGGCGTCCCGGGGCCTCCAACGGTCACCTCGCCCTGGAACACGTAGAGGAGCGCGGTGTGGCCGCGCGGCACGGGCTGCTCGAAGGTGCGCCCGGCCGGCAGCGCCACGTCGAGGTAGCTCGGGCCGGCGAAGATCTCCTTGACCGCCCCCGCCACGCCGCCCACCTCGCCGGCCACCACGCGGACGCGGGTCCCGTCGGGGAGCGTCACCTCGGGGATGCTGGCCGCGGGGACGTCCTGGTACCGCGGCCTGGTCATCTTGAGCTTGGCGGGCAGGTTGACCCAGACCTGGAAGCCGTCGAGCCGGCGCGGGCCGGCCTTGGGCATCTCCTCGTGCAGGATGCCGCTCCCGGCGGTCATCCACTGCACGTCGCCGGCGCGGATGACGCCCGAGTTCCCCAGGCTGTCCTTGTGGGCCACGCTGCCGTCGAGCATGTAGGTGATGGTCTCGATGCCCCGGTGCGGGTGCATGGGGAAGCCGGCCATGTAGTCTCCCGCGTCCTCCGAGCCGAAGTGGTCGAAGAGGAAGAACGGATCGAGCTGCTCGAGCGTCCGGGTGGCGATGCTGCGCTTGAGACGCACCCCGGCGCCGTCGCTGGTGGCGATGGGGGTCACGACGTCCTGCAGGGCTCTCTCGATCATGGCGGTCACCTCGGCCCCTGAGATAACCGTCCCAGGCCAGGGAACAAGGGCGGGTTGGGGCACCAGACTGTTGCGCGGGTGGGACGGTCGCCCCCGACCTCAGGGCCCGCAGGCCACCGGCTCACAGCGACCCGCGCCGGCCGCCGCGCAGCAGTAGAGCGGGCGGTTGGCGGTGTCCTCGAAGCGGTAGGCCCAGCCGCCCGGGTGGACGGTGAGGACGCCGAAGCCGGGGCGGACCGAGGCGAAGAGGAGCGGGCCGCCGTCGCTGGTCTCCTCGAAGCGCTCGCGGGGGCGGGCCCGGCAGCCGTTGCCGGAGACCAGCACGTCGAGTCCGCCGGCGGTGCGCAGGTGCTGCAGGTCGTGGTCGTGGCCGGCCAGCCAGGCCCGCAGCGCCGGCCCGGCGGCGGCCACCAGCCGCCGCATCCGCTCGCCCCGGTCGCCGCGGTCGAAGTCGCGGGCGTGGCCTCCCGCGGTGGCGGGCGGGTGGTGGGCCACCAGGAAGCAGGCCCGCTCGGCGCAGCCTTCCGCCGCCTCGGCCACGAAGCGGAGCTCGCCCTCCAGCGTGAAGCCGGCGTAGTCGGCGTAGACGGCGTTGCTGTCCACGAAGATGAAGCGAGCCGGCCCCTCGTCCACCAGGTAGTGGCGCGCCGGCATGGACCAGCGCGGCCCCTGGTGCGCCACCGAGGCGCAGGCGCGGCGACGCGACACCTCGGCGGCCCCGACGCCGTCCACCCCGCAGCCGGGCCAGGCGGCCACGTCGTGGTTGCCGAGCGAGAGGTAGACGCGCGGCGCGGGGCCGGGGCTGGCCAGGCCCTCGAGCGGCCCCTCGTGCAGCCGCTCGAAGGCGGGATCCGTCCCCTCGGGTGGCACGGCCACGGTGTTCCCGTCGGCGCCGAAGGCGCAGCGCTCCACGCCGGGGCGGGCCGCGTCCGGGCCGCACTCGTAGATGTTGTCGCCGGGGAAGACGGCCAGCGTGAACGGCGCGCGCCGGTGCGCCGCCGAGAGGGCCGCGGCCACCGCGGCCTGCTGGCCGGTCACCTCGCCGAAGTCGGCCAGGTGGAGGACCCGCAGCGCGCCGGGGACGGGGGCCGGCGCTGCGGCGGGGGCCAGGGCCGCGCCGCGCCGCACCGTGTAGCTCGTGTCGGCGCAGGCGGCGCACCCGGCGGCCGCCAGGAGGAGCAGCGCCAGCGGGGCGGTCGCGGCGGCGCCGGAGCGCCTCACCTCGGGGTCCGCTCGGCCAGGTCCACCGTGTTGGCGAGCAGCATGGCGATGGTCATGGGGCCCACGCCGCCGGGCACCGGGGTGATGGCGGAGGCGCGCTGCGAGGCGGCGGCGAACTCCACGTCGCCCACCAGCCTTCCCTCGGCGGTGCGGTTCATGCCCACGTCGATGACCACGGCGCCCGGCTTCACCCAGGCGCCCTTCACCATCTCGGCCTTGCCCACCGCGGCCACCAGCACGTCGGCGCGGGCCACCTCGGCGGCCAGGTCGGGCGTGCGCGAGTGGGCCATGGTCACGGTGGCGTGGCGCTCCAGCAGCATGCAGGCCTGCGGCTTGCCCACGATGTTGGAGCGGCCGATGACCAGCGCGTGCTTGCCCTTCAGGTCCACCTTGGCCTCGTCGAGGAGCCGCATCACGCCGGAGGGCGTGCAGGCCCGCGGGGCCGCCTTGCCGGTCCAGAGGCAGCCCACGTTGAAGGGGTGGAAGCCGTCGGCATCCTTGAGCGGCGAGATGGCCTCCAGCACCACCTGCTCGGAGATCTGCCTGGGCAGCGGCAGCTGCACCAGGATGCCGTGCACGGCCGGGTCGGCGTTGAGCCGGGCGATGAGCGCGAGCAGGTCGGCCTGGCTGATGCCGGCGTCCGGGTGGTGCTCGGTGGAGACGATGCCCACCTCGGCGCAGGCCTTGATCTTGTTGCGGACGTAGACCGCGGAGGCAGGGTCCTCGCCGACGCGCACCACGGTGAGCCCGGGAGTCACGCCCCGTCGCCTCAGGACCGCCGCCTTCGCCGCCACCTCGGCCCGCACCCGGGCCGCCACTGCCTTGCCGTCGATGATCATGGGGGGCGCAGTATAGCCAAAGCGCGCCCCCTCGGGGCGCCCCGCTGGCGGGGCGGCGAGGCTATGATCCGGGTCGGTTGCTGGGAAGGAGGAGGTCATGGTCACGACGTGTCCGACGTGTGGCACCCCGATCGACGAGGCGGGCGCCTGCGTCACCTGCGCCGCGGTGGCCGAGGGGCTCGTGCCGCTGGCCCGCAGCGGCTTCGCCCAGGTGCGCGAGATGATGACCCTGCTGGAAGGGCAGGGGCTGGGGGCGGAGATGGAGCAGGTTCCGCCCACCACCAGGGAAGAGCGCCACCACCCGAAGTGGAACCTCTACATCCCCAAGGCGGAGCTGGAGGCCGGCAAGGCCTTCCTGCGGCGCGACTGGGCCGCCCTGGTCGGTGGCGGCGAGGCGGCGGCGGCGGCCGAGCGCGGCGCCGCGGCGGTGGACCTGGACGTGGGCGGAGAGATCGCCTGCCCGGCCTGCGGCCATCGCTTCACCGTCTCGGCGGACCTGCCGGACTGTCCGGAGTGCGGCCTCTCGCTCGGCGTGGGCGAAGGCGTGCCCGGCGAGACCGAGGCCGGGCGCTCCTGATGGGCGGCTGCTGATGGCGCGCGAGCTGGCGGACCTGCACATCCACGTGGGCGGCGCGGTGGCGCCCCACGTGCTCTGGTCCATCGCCCACGACCAGGGCTTCAAGCTCCCGGTGCCCAGCTACTGGGAGTTCAAGGAGCTGGTCTCGGCGCGCCCGGGCAAGGTGAAGTCGCTCGAGGAGTACCTGGCGGTGCTCCACACCTGGACCGAGAGGATCCAGTCGTCGCCGCAGGCCATCGAGCGGAGCGTCTACGAGATCATCGGCAAGGAGTACCGCTCCTCCCGGGTCTCGCTCATCGAGCTCCGCTTCAACCCCATGAAGCGCAACCTGGGCGGTGAGCGCGATCTCGACCACATCATCCACGCGGCGCTGCGCGGCATGGACCGGGCGGTGCTGGAGTACGGCGTGCAGGCCGGGCTCATCTTCTGCCTGGCCCGCGAGTTCGAGCCGCGCCTCAACGAGATCATCGTGGAGAAGGCCATCCGCTACCGGCGGCGCGGCGTGGTGGGCATCGACCTGGCCGGCACCGAGCGCCACGCGCTGGAGCTGGATCCCAGGGAGGTGCCGCACTACCGGGAGCTCTACCGGCACGCCCGGGCCAGCGGCCTGAAGACCACCGTCCACACCGGCGAGACCGCCGGCACCGGCGCCGGGGGGGTGCGGGCGGTGGTGGAGCAGCTCGAGCCGGAGCGGATCGGCCACGGCATCCGCGCCGCCCAGGATGCGCGGGTCATGGCGCTGCTGCGCGAGCGCGGCGTGACGCTGGAGGTCTGCCCGAGCTCCAACCTGGCCACCCGGGCGGTGGGCTCGCTCGAGGAGCTGGGGCGCATCCTCGCCACCTTCTGGGAGCACGGGGTGCGCTTCACCATCAACACCGACGGCCCCTACCTGCTCGACACCTCGATGCGCGGCGAGGTGAAGCTGCTGCGCGACGCCGGGCTCCTCTCCGACGAGCAGCTCGACCAGGCGCACCGCTGGGCCCGGGAGGCCACCTTCATCCAGGCCGAAGCCTGAGGGCCCGTGAAGAGGTCCCCTCCCGTCGCCGGCTCGGTCCGGGGAGTCCCTGGCGGGCCCTGAGCTCGCCCGCCAGGACCGGGCGGCGCTACGGCGCCACCAGCAGCGCCTCCACCAGGTCGGGCCGGGTGGCCGCCTCCTCCGCGCTGGCGGCCAGCTCCTCGACGCGCCGCCGGGCCAGCGAGAGGAGCAGCGCCCCCGCCTCGCCGCGGGAGGCGAGTCGCGGGTCCACGAGGTTCTCGAGGAGGGGCGGCAGGCGGGGCAGGTCGGCGGCGGGCACGGGCGTGGGCGCGAAGGGGCGCCCCAGCCGCTCGTTGGCGAGCGCGGTGAGGTAGAGCGCCGAGAGGCGCGGCGCCGCCCCCTCGGCCCGCGTGGTGGCGAGGCCGAGGTCGAGCGCCAGGGCGGCCAGCCCCTCCGCCAGGTCGAGCGCGGCGGCGGTGCGCGTCAGATCGGCCTCGGAGAGGAAGCGGCGCCCCTCGGCGGACGCGGCCGCGGGCGTGCCCCACTCGTCCACCGGGCGCTCCACCCCTGGCCAGTAGCGGGGACGGCGGCCGGAGAGCGCGGAGAGCAGCTCGCCCAGGGGAGCGTCGAGCGAGGGAGCGCGCCGCGTGCCGGCGCCGCCCGCCTTGAAGAGCCGCTCGGCCCGCCAGCAGAGCTGGAGCACCCGGCCGAACCCCTCCTGGAAGAGCCGCTTGACCGGCGTGCCGGCCAGCGCCTCGGTGGCCCGGGCCACGTCGCCCCCGGCCAGCCGGGCCAGGCCGAGCTCCACCATGGCGCGCGCGCCGGCCACGGCGGTCCGCACCTGGTCCAGGTCCACGGGGTCGATGCCGTCGGCCACCAGCACGGCGTTGCCGGCGCCCACCAGTTGCAGGTCGAGGGCCAGCCGGTCCTCCGGCTCGAGCCCGGCGGCGCCGCGGGCCAGCAGGGAGCCCTCGGGGAGCGGCGCCAGGAAGAAGCCCGCTGCGCGCGAGGCGGTGCCGGGCGCCTCGGAGGGGCGGGCCGGCGGCCGGGCGTACCAGGAGAGCGCCTCCTCGAGCGACGGGTAGCCGAGGTCGGCGAGCCGCCCGGTGCGCCAGCGCAGCGCCGACTCCTCGAGCTCGCTGGGCAGCTCCCAGGCCAGCGAGGCCAGCAGGCGGGAGAGCTTGAAGGCGTCCTCGGCCTGCAGGTCGTCGATGAGCCCGCGCACCGCCACGTACTCGCTCCCGTCCACCTGGAACTCGACCAGGTAGGCGTTGTCCGGCGTCTGGAAGGTCCGGTCGCTGGTGATCTCGGGGTCCTCCTCCACCTTGAGGTCGTGGACCACCAGCGCGTCGCGGAAGATGAGGAGGGCCAGCTCCGGATCGAGGGCCCGCAGCTTGCGGGCCAGGCGGGCGGCCACCCGCGGATCGTCGAGCGCGCCCACCCGCGCGGCCCGCAGCCAGGGCAGGACGCGCCGGGGCTCGAAGCGCCCGTGCCGCCAGGCGTCGAGGTCCAGGATGATCTTGAACTGCTCGGCCGAGGCGAGCTGGACCAGGTCGACGGCGTCGCCCAGGCCGATCTCGCGGATGGTGAAGTAGAGCTCGTCGGCGGGCAGGGCCCGCACCAGCGCCCCCGGGTCGCGCGCGTCCAGGATGAGGTCGAGGCGCCGCTTGCCGGTGACGTGGGCCAGCCGGCCGCGCACGTCCGCGAGCTCGGCCGGCGTGAGCGCCTTGACGGGATCCTTGGCCATCAGGTGTGCCTCGGTGGCCGGCTCGACCTGGGCGCGCTACGCGCCCGCTCGCGCCGGGGCGCGGCGAGGGCGCGCGGTCGGGACCTAGGCTGCGGCGGTGGCAGTGCGCCCGCGTCCGGCCTTCGTCACCTTGTTGGCCTTCAGGCAGCGGGTGCAGACCCGGATGTGCTTCACCTCGCCGGCCATGTTGACGCGGACGGAGCGGAGGTTGGGGAGCGACCGGGTCTTGTTCTTGTTGTTGGCGTGGGAGACGGTGTTGCCGACGAGCGGCCCCTTCCCACAGACTTCACAGCGGCGTGCCATAGTCTTCTTCTCCGAAAACCGAAAGAGCGCGGCATATTACGCATCCGCGCCCAGAAAGCAAGCGAGTCGACCCCTACCTGGGCTTCTCCTTGGCGCCGAGGAGGGCCTCGACCTGGATGGCCGCCTGGAGCCCGGCGTAGAGCTCCCCCTCCACGCCCAGGCCGGGCACCACCTCGCGCCCGCACAGGAGCAGGTTCTCCCACGGGCCGTGCGCCGCCAGCCCGGCCACGCCCACGGCCGGCGCATCGACCTCGAAGAGGTGCGGCGAGAGGATCGGGCTGGCGGCGTGGATGAGGTGGCTGGCCAGGAAGGGCACGGCCTCGGCGAGCGCCGCCTCGAGCCGCGCCACGGCCGCGGCGGCGCCAGCGTTCCCGGCACCGGCGAGCGTCCAGGCCGAGATGAGCCGCGCCTCCTCGCCCGGCGGGGCCGCCCCCTTTCGCAGGTCGCGGCGCGCCGGCAGGACCTCGACCAGCACCACGTCGTCCGGCCGCGCGTCGGCGCCGAGGATCAGGGCGGCCGAGCCGAGGCCGGGCGGCAAGGCCGCCGGGCGGACCACGCGGTGCAGGGCCGCCAGGCGGCGGCCGGGGCGGAGCCGCTCCACCGCCTTCCTGGCGCGGGGCGAGGCGTCGCCGGGGAGGAGCGGCAGCAGCCAGGCGAGCGGAGCCGAGAGGAGGAAGGCCCGCGCCCCGTAGCCGTCGGTCGACCCGGCGACGCGGAGCGTGGCGAGCCGCTTGCCATCGAGCCCGAGCGACTCGACGCGCGCCGGCTCGGCGGGGCTGCCGAGGAGCTCGCCGCGGGTCTCGGCCACCTTGCGGCGGAGCGCCTCTTCGAGCGAGGGGGAGGCCGGGGCGGTGCGGGCCAGGCCCCGGAGCGCCACGCCGCAGAGCCGCGCCACCGCGAGCGGTGCGGGCGGGCCGTCGAGGTGGCCGAGCAGCCAGGGCAGGGCGGCCAGCGCCGTGCCGAGTGGGTGGCCCCTCAGCGGCTCCAGGGGCGGCCGCTTCGCCAGGCCGGCACCGGCCGGGCCAGAGGCCAGCGCCGCCAGGCGGAGCGCCTTGCGCAGCGCGAAGCCATCGAAGAAGCCGCCCGGCGGCAGCGGCGGGGCGGCCTGCAGGAAGCGGCCGGCGGCGTCGGCGTCGGCCTGAAGCCCGTGCAGCGCCTCGAGGAGGCGGGGAGCGTCGGCGGGCCACTCGCGGCGGAGCTGGGCGGCCAGCGCGGCCGGTTCCCGCGAGAGGTCGAGCCGGTGGCGAGGCAGGAGGAGTTGCAGGTCGGGGACCAGGGGCTCCTGGGCGCGGGCGGAGTCGGAGACCAGCCCGACCTCGGCGAGCAGCGCCTCGGCGGCGGGCAGGTGGCGCACCGCCGGCTGCAGCGTGGGGACGGCCGGGAGGAGCCAGCCCCCGTCGGACCGGGGCGCCCGCCCGCCCTCGTCGATGAGGAGGACGCGGAAGCCGCGCCGCGCCAGCAGCGCGCCGGCCGCCGCGCCGCCCACGCCGCCGCCCAGGACGCACACGTCGAAGAGGCGCTGGGTGGCGGGGGGCTTGAAGGTGGTGGCCAGTTGGGACGCTCGGTGGAGGGGGAGGGGCGGCGCGGCCCTAGGCCGGCACGGTGGGGACGCGGAGCGAGCCGGCGGACGCCGGGGCGCCGTCGAGGAGGACGCGGCGGCCGGAGAGCGAGAGCCGCCCGGCGGCGAGCCAGCCCACCGCCTCCGGATAGAGCCGGTGCTCCTCCGCCAGGATGCGGGCGGTCAGGCTCTTCTCGTCGTCGCCGTCCAGCACCGGCACCGCCGCCTGCGCGATGATGGGGCCAGTGTCGGTCCCCTCGTCGACGAAGTGGACGGTGCAGCCGGCCAGCTTGACGCCGGCCGCCAGCGCCTGCGCCTGGGCGTGCAGCCCCGGGAAGGCCGGCAGGAGGGCCGGGTGGACGTTGACGACGCGCGGGCAGCCGCGGGTGGCGGGCGTGGGGCCGAAGGCGCGCAGGAAGGCCGGCGTGACGAGCCGCATGTAGCCGGCCAGACAGACCACCTCGACGCCGGCCGCGGCCAGCCGCTCCACCAGCGCGGCGTCGTAGGCGGCGCGGTCGGCCACGCCCCTGGAGGGCAGGCAGGCGTGCGGCACACCTGCCGCGGCGGCCCGATCGAGCGCCTTCGCCCCCGGCACGTTGGAGAGGACCAGCGCCACCTCGGCGCCCAGGCGTCCCGCCCGGCCGGCGTCCAGCAGCGCCTGCAGGTTGGTCCCCGACCCGGAGGCGAGGACGCCGATCCGCATCACCAGCGCACCTCGCAGGTGGCCTCGCCGGCGCCCCGCTCGATGGTGCCCACGGTCCAGGCGGCCAGGCCGCGCTGCTTCAGCACCGCGTGGGTGGCCGCCACGTCGCCGGGCGCCACCACCGCGGTGAGGCCGAGCCCCATGTTGAAGGTCCGGTACATCTCGTCGCGCGGCACCTGCCCCTCGCGCTCCACCAGGTCGAAGATGGGCGGCCGCTCCCAGCACCGCTCCTCCAGCACGGCCCGCGTGCCCTCGGGCAGGTTGCGCGGCACGTTGCCGGGCAGGCCGCCGCCGGTGATGTGGCCCAGGGACTTGACCCGGACCACCTCGAGGAGCGCCAGCACGTCCTTGGCGTAGATGCGGGTCGGCTCGAGGAGCAGGTCGGCCAGCGTCTGGCCGCCGCAGGACTCGAAGCGGGCGTCGAGCCGGTGCTTCTCCAGGAGCGCCTTGCGCGCCAGCGAGTAGCCGTTGGAGTGGAGGCCGGAGGAGGCCACGCCGATGACCACGTCGCCGGGCGTGACGGTGGTGCCGTCCACGATCCTGGGACGGTCCACGCAGCCGACCGCGAAGCCGGCCAGGTCGTACTCGCCGCGCTCGTAGAAGCCGGGCAGCTCGGCGGTCTCGCCGCCGATGAGGGCGCACCCGGCCTGTCGGCAGCCCTCGGCGATCCCCTTGACCACCTCGGCCCCCTGCTCGGCCGAGAGCTTCCCGGTGGCGTAGTAGTCGAGGAAGAAGAGCGGCTCGGCGCCCACCACCGCGATGTCGTTGACGCACATGGCGACGAGGTCGATGCCCACGGTGGCGTGCCGGTTGGCGGCGAAGGCCACCTTGAGCTTGGTGCCCACGCCGTCGGTGCCGCTGACCAGCACCGGCTGCTTGTACCTGGAGACGTCGAGGGCGAAGAGGCCGCCGAACCCGCCGATGCCGGCCAGGACCTCCGGGCGCATGGTCGGCCTGGCGTAGGGCTTGATGAGCTCGACGAGCCGGTCGCCCTCGTCGATGTCGACGCCGGCGTCGCGGTAGGTGAGGGACATGCGGCCCCCTGTACCGCGGCCGGGGTGGGCCCCGCAAGCCGCCAGATCCCTCCGTCAGCGCGGCGCCTCTGCTACCATCCCGGCGCCCGATGCACTCCGCACGCCGAGCCTTCCTGCGCATCGACGCGTTCCGGCTGGCGCTCTACGTCGGGCTGGTGGCCACGGCGCTGCATGTGCTCGACGTGCTGTGGGCCCAGAAGGGGTCGCAGCTGCCGGTGATCTCCCGCATCGAGCACGCCGCGCAGGACTACGTGCTCACCACGCTGCGCGGCCCGCGCCTCCCTTCCGGGCAGGTGGTCATCGTGGCCATCGACGAGCGCGCCATCGAGGCCGAGGGCCTCTGGCCGTGGAGCCGGGCGCGCATGGCGCGGCTGGTGGACGCCCTGGCGCAGGGCGGCGTGGCGGCGGTGGGCTTCGACGTCGTCTGGGCGGACGACGACGTGCAGGGGCGGCGCCTGGCCGACCTGGCCGGCCGGCTCAAGGCGGCGGGCGCCCTGTCCAGCGAGCCGGCGGTGGCCCGGGCCCTCGCCGAGGCCTGGGCGCTCGCCGCGGCGGGCGAGCCGGGGGTGCCGCCCGACGTGGACCCGACCCGCCAGCTCGCCGACGCCATCGAGCGGGCCCGAAACGTCACGGTGGGCTTCATGTTCCGCTCCGCGGCCGACGCCACGGGCAGCGGCTCGAGCGGCGCCGAGGCGCTGCGCTTCTTCCGCACCGAGCCGGTGCGGGTGCAGGACGCCGGCGGCAGGCTGGTCCCGGAGCCCGGCGGCCGGCAGCGCCCGGTCGGGCGCTCCTTCCCCGGCGCGGTGCCGCCCGTCGACGAGGTGGTCCAGGTGGCCGACAGCGGCGGCTTCTTCACGGTGCCGCCGGACGCCGACGGCGTCATCCGCCGCTACCACGCGCTGGCCAGCGCCGGCGGCGCCACCTACCCGGCCCTCGGCCTGGCCCTGCTGGCGCGGGTGGAGGGGCGCGGCGGCATCCCCGCGCCGGTGCAGCCGGTGGGGGTGGCCGGCTCGCAGGTGCTGGTGGGGCTCCGGGTGGGCTCGCTGGAGATCGCCACCGACGACTACGGCCGCGCGCCGCTCAACTACTACGGCAGCTACCGCGACTTCCCCACCTGGTCGGCCACCGACCTGCTGCACGGCCGCATCCCGCGCGAGCAGCTCCAGGGGAAGATCGCCATCGTGGGGACCACCGCCCCGGGCACCTGGGACCAGCGGGTCACGCCCTTCGACGCCATCGCGCCCGGCGTCATCACCCACGCCACCTTCGTGGAGAACGTGCTGCACGGGCAGCTGCTGGAGCGCTCGCAGTGGGTGGTGCTGGGCGAGGTGCTCATGATGGTGGCCGCCTCGGTGGCGCTGGCCTTCCTCTTCTCGCGGGTCAGCTCGCTGGCGGCGGCCCCGGCGCTGGTGGCGGTCATGGCCCTCTGGGCGGCCGTCTCGGTGCTGGCGCTGAGCCGCTTCAACCTGGTGCTGGCCAGCGGCCTGCCGCTGATGCAGGTGCTCTCCATGTCCCTGGCCGCCACCACCTACCGCTTCTTCTCGGAGGAGCGGGAGAAGCGCAAGGCGCGCGAGCGCTTCAGCCGCTTCCTGGCGCCCGCCATCGTGGACGAGGTGCTCCGCCACGAGGGCTCGCTCCGGCTGGGCGGCGAGAAGCGGGAGCTCACCGCGCTCTTCGCCGACATCCGCGGCTTCACCGCCATCTCGGAGCAGCTCGACCCGCACGTGCTGCTGGGCGTCCTCAACCAGTACCTCACGCCCATGACCGACATCATCGTCTCGGGCCACCAGGGCACGCTCGACAAGTACATGGGCGACGCCATCATGGCCTTCTGGGGCGCGCCCCGGGCCCAGCCGGACCACGCGCTGCGCGCCTGCAGGGCGGCGCTGGCGATGCTGGAGGAGCTGGAGCGGCTGCGCGCCGGCTGGAGGGCGCAGGGGCTGCCGGACATCGACATCCGCCTCGGCCTCAACACCGGCCCCATGTCGGTGGGCTTCGTGGGCAGCCAGGACCGCTTCTACAACTACACCATCCTCGGCGACGCGGTGAACCTGGCCTCGCGCCTGGAGGGGGCCAACACGCAGTACGGCACGCGCATCATCATCGGCCCGGAGACCTACCGGCAGGTCGAGGCGCACGTGGTGGCGCGGCCGCTCGACCTGGTCAGGGTCAAGGGCAAGCGCGAGGGGGTGCGCATCTTCGAGCTGCTGGCCCTGGCGCCCGGCCCGCCGGAGCTGGAGCCGTTCCTGCGGGCCTTCGCCTGGGGGTTCTCGGCCTGGCAGGCGCAGCGCTGGGACGAGGCCACCGCCAGCTTCCAGGAGGCGGACCGGCTGCGAGGCGGCGACGCCTGCGCCAGGGTCTACCTGGCCCGCTGCGAGGAGATGCGGCGCGCTCCGCCGGGTCCGGGGTGGGACGGCGCCTACGAGATGAAGACCAAGTAGCGGCGCGGCGTGCCACGCCCCGCGAGCGCCGGACCATTCGTTGACAGGCCGCGGACCTCTCGGCTAGGAACCTCGAGCAGAAAGCCCTCATGGCAGACGATCCCCTCTTCCAGCGCTTCGGCAGGGAGTTCCCGCGTGGAGCCGTCCTCTTCCGCGAGGGGGAGCCTGGCAAGGAGATGTACGTGGTGCACCAGGGGCGGGTGACCATCACCAAGAAGGTGGGGGAGGTGGAGAAGATCCTCTCCACCCTCGGGAACGGCGAGTTCCTGGGTGAGATGGCCATCCTCAACAACCGGCCCCGCTCCGCCACCGCCACCTGCGCCGAGGACTCCAGGCTGCTGGTCATCGACGCCAAGACCTTCGAGGCCATGATCCGCTCCAACGCGGAGATCGCGGTGCGGCTCATCAAGAAGCTCTCGGACCGGCTGGCCGAGGCCAACGAGCAGATCGAGAACCTGCTCCTCACCGACGCGGCCTCGCGGGTGGTCCACTACCTGGCCACGGCCGCCGACCGCGCCGGCAGGACGCCGGCCGGCCCGAAGATCGACATGCTCCCCAGGGAGCTGGCGGGGCGTGTCGGGGTCCGGCCGGAGCAGGCCGACGAGGCGCTCATGAAGCTGCTCAAGGCCAAGCTCATCTCGGTCCACCCGGACGGCTTCGTGGTCCCCGACGTCGCCAAGCTGCGCCACTTCCTGGAGTTCCTGCAGATGAAGGCCCAGTTCGGGGACCTGGCGTGAAGCTCCGCGTCCTCGGCTGCTCGGGCGGGGAGCTCCCGCGCCACAAGACCACCTGCTTCCTGGTGGACGACCGCCTGGCCATCGACGCCGGCGCGCTGACCGCCTCGCTGCCGCTCGAGGCGCTGCTCAAGGTGGACGACATCGTCCTCACCCACAGTCACTTCGATCACGTCAAGGACGTGCCGCTGCTGGCCGACCTGCTGGTGGGGCGGCGCCGCACGCCGCTGAAGGTGCACGCCTCCACCGAGTGCGCCCGCACGCTTCGCGAGAGCGTCTTCAACGGCGAGCTCTGGCCGGACTTCACCCGCATCCCGGACCCGAAGCGGCCGGTGCTGGAGATCCGCCCCTTCGATCCGCGGCGGGCCTTCAAGGCCGGCCGCTACACCTTCCGCCCCGCGCCGGTGTGCCACCCGGTGGAGGCGGTGGGGTTCGTGGTCTCCGACGGCACGGCCGAGATCGCGGTCTCCGGCGACACCGGCCCGACGGTGGAGTTCTGGAAGAAGGTCAACGCGGCCAGGAAGCTGGGCGCGCTGCTGGTGGAGCTCTCCTTCCCCAACGATCTGCAGGGGCTGGCCGACGTCTCCGGTCACCTCACGCCCAACACCCTGGCCACCGAGCTCGCCAAGCTCGAGCGGAACGGCTTCCCGGTGCTGCTCTACCACCTGAAGCCCGCCTACGCCGCCACGCTGCGCCGCGAGGTGGCGGCGCTCAAGCTCCCGGGCGTCCGCATCCTCAAGGTCGGGGACCAGTTCACGTTCTGAGTGGGTGGGGCGGGGCGCCCTGCGTCTCCCGTGCCGCCGGCGGGCCGGCATGACGCGCCCGGTCATCCCGCCGTACCCATCCGCGGTTTCCGAAACCCCACCGCTCGGTGTAAACAGGTCCGCCTCGATGCCCACCCGGCCATCGCTCCGTCGATGGCCAGGTGCCCGCGTGCCGATCAAGGGCCGGGAGCCAGCGGGTCTCACGCGCTGGCCGCCGCGGGCACGGACGGACGCACTGGAGAGGAAGCCCATGGCCTGGTTCTCGAAGGAGAAGAAGCTCAAGTCGAAGGCGACCACGCCCGAGATGCCGCCTCCCGCCGCCAAGAAGGGCGAGGGCATCTGGAACAAGTGCGACGGCTGCGGCGAGGTCTCCTACAAGTCCGACTGGGAGAAGAACTGGAACGTCTGCCCGCTCTGCGGCCACCACGACATGCTGCCGGCGCGCCGCCGCCTCGAGATGCTGCTGGACCCGGGGAGCTGGCAGGAGCTGGACGCCGACCTGACGCCGCAGGACCCGCTCGGCTTCACCGACGCCAAGAAGTACCGGGACCGGCTCAAGTCCAGCTACAAGACCACCGGGCTGCGCGACGCCTTCATCTCCGGCGTGGGCGCCATCGGAGGCCAGCCCGTCTCGCTGGGCTGCTTCGCCTTCGAGTTCATGGGCGGCTCGATGGGCTCGGTGGTGGGCGAGAAGGTGGCGCGGGTCATCGACCGCGCCTACGAGCGGCGCATCCCCTGCATCGTCTTCAGCTCCACCGGCGGCGCGCGCATGCAGGAGGGCATCTTCTCCCTCATGCAGATGGCCAAGACCTCGGCGGCGCTCAACCGCTTCCGGGCCGTCCGCAAGCCCTACGTCTCGGTCATGCTCCACCCCACCACCGGCGGGGTGGCCGCCTCCTTCGCCTGGCTGGGCGACGTGGTCATCGCCGAGCCCAAGGCCCTCATCGGCTTCGCCGGCCCGCGCGTCATCGAGCAGACCATCCGCGAGAAGCTGCCGCCGGGCTTCCAGCGCTCCGAGTTCCTGCTGGAGCACGGCATGATCGACGCCATCGTGCCGCGGGGCGAGCTGCGCGGCCGGCTGGCGCAGCTCCTGGGGCTGCTCGGGTAGCAGCGCACCCGGCGGGCGCCACGGAGGCGCCGCATGCACGAAGTCCACCGCTACCTGGAGTCGCTCTCGCCCCTGTCGGTGCGCTTCGGGCTGGAGCGCGTCGAGCGCGCCCTCGACACCCTGGGCCGGCCGGAGCGCGCCGCGCCGGTGCTCCACGTGGCGGGCACCAACGGCAAGGGCTCCACCTGCGCCATGGCGGCGGCCGCCCTGCGCGCCGCCGGCCTGCGCACCGGCCTCTACACCTCGCCGCACCTGAGCCACTTCAACGAGCGCATCCAGGTTGACGGGGTGCCGCTCGACGACGCGGCCCTGGCGGGCGCGGTGGCGGCGGTGCGCGCGGCCTGTCCCTGGCACGAGGGTGGCGCGCCGGAGGAGCGGCTCACCTACTTCGAGGTGGCCACGCTGGCGGCCTTCGTCCACTTCGCCGCGGCCCAGGTCGACGTGGCGGTGGTGGAGGTGGGGCTGGGCGGCCGGCTCGACGCCACCAACGCGGTGTCACCGGCGGTGACGGCGGTGGCCCGCATCGGGCTGGACCACACCCGCTGGCTCGGCCAGACCGAGGCGGCGGTGGCGCGCGAAAAGGCGGGCATCTTCAAGCCGGGGGTGCCGGCCGTGCTCCACGCGGTGCAGCCGCCCGGGGTGCTGGAGGTGCTGGGCGCCGAGGCCACCCGGCGCGGCGCGCCGTGGCAGGTGGCGCAGGCCGGGTGGGACGGGCCGCTGGCGCTGCTCGGTCCCCACCAGCAGGGGAACGCCGGCCTGGCGGCCGCCGCGCTGCGGGCGCTGCGGCGCGCCGGCGTGCCGGTGGACGAGCCCTCCATCGCGGCGGGCCTGGCCACGACCCACTGGCCGGGGCGGCTGGAGCGGGTGGGGGGCGTGCTGCTCGACGGGGCGCACAACCCGGACGGCGCGGCGGCGCTGGCGGCGGCGCTCTCCGCGCTCCACCCGGGCCGCCCGGCCGAGCTGGTCTTCGGGGTGCTGGACGACAAGGACCACCTCGGCATGCTGCGCGCCCTGGCCGGCGTGGCGCGGCGGCTCCACCTGGTGGCGCCGGCCTCCACCCGGGCGCGCCCGCCGGCGGAGGTGGCGACCCAGGCGCGGGCGCTCGGACTCCCGGCCGACCTGCACGGCGGGGTGGGGGAGGCGCTCGGCTGCGCGCGCGCCGCCGCAGCGGACGGAGCGCTGGTGGTGGTGGCGGGCTCGCTCTACCTGGTGGGCGAGGCGCGGACGCTGCTGGGCGCGCCCTGACCGGCCGTCAAGCCAGCCGCCGCCCGTTGGCCCAGGGCCGCCGCGATATCGGCGAGGCCCGATAATTCGACCCTCCCAGGCCGCGTGCTATCTTTTCGCGGCAGCAGCCTCAGCGACGGAGCCCTCCGATGCGTACCCGCCACCTCCTGGCCTTCCTCTGCCTGTTCGCCGGCGCCGCCGGCGCGCAGGATCTCAACGTCATCTCCGCGGTCGAGGTGAAGGACGAGGGGACGTCCGTGGTCGTCTCCGTCAAGGGGACCAAACCCCCCAACTTCACGACCTTCTCGATGGCCGACCCGCCGCGCTTCGTCATCGACCTGTCCGAGTCGCGCTTCCAGGGCGTGCCCGAGAACATGGCGGTGGACGACGGCGTCATCTCGGTGGTGAAGAACCTCTCCTACGGCTCGGGCGCCACCTCCATCGCGCGCGTCATGGTGGCCTTCGTGGCCGACGTGGAGCCGCCGGACGTGCAGACGGTGGGCAACGACCTGCTGGTGCGCCTGTCCAAGCCGGCCGCCGCCGCCGCCGCGGTGCTGGCCACCGAGGCCACCCGGAAGGACAAGCAGGAGGCCGCCGCGCAGGCCAGGGCCGAGGCCCAAGCCCGCGAACAGCTGGAGGCCGAGGCCCGCGCCCAGGCGCAGGCCACCAACAACGCCCAGGCCGAGGCCCTTCTCCGAACCCGCGAGGAGTCGGAGGCGCAGGCCCGCGCCGAGGCCCAGGCCAGGGCCGCGGTCGAGGCCCAGGCGGCGGCCGCCCAGGCCCAGGCCGAGGAGGCGGTTCGCGCCGCCGCCGAGGCGCGCAACGCCGAGATCAAGGCCAGGGCGGCCGCCCAGACGGGCGACGCGCCCGCCGGCGAGAAGCTGGGCGAGGAGGGCGTGGTGGTGGCGCCTGCCGCGCCGTTCGCCGCGCCGGTCGATGACGCCGCCGCCAAGGTCGCCGCCGCCCAGGCGGAGCGCCAGGCCAAGGAGGCGGCCGCCGCCAGCGCGCGCGCCGCCGCCGAGGCCAAGACCCAGGCCGCCGCGCAGGCTCGCGCCGACGCCGAGGCCTCCCGAGCGGCCGAGGCGCAGGCCAGAATCGACGCCAGGACCCGCGCCGCCGAGGAGGCGCGCGCCCGCAAGCAGTCGGAGGCGGAGGCCCGCGTCGCCACCGCCGCGGAGAAGAAGGCGGCCGCCGAGGCCGCCGTGGCCGAGAGGAAGGCCAAGGCCGCGGCCGAGGCGGAGGCCCGCGCCGCCGCCGCCGCCGAGAGGAAGGCTGCCGCCGAGGCCACGCGCCTGGCGGCCGCCGAGGCCAGGGCGGCCGAGAAGGCCGCCACCCTCGCCGCCACCGGTCCGTCCGCCCGCGTAAATGCGGTGACGACCCACAACACTTCTGTAAACGCGACGCGAAACGATGCCACGCCCGTCCATCGCCGTGTGCCGCCTAGCGATACCGTATGCAACAGCACAGCGGGCAGCAGCAGCGCCAGCAAAAACAGGATGTGGTCAAAGCCGATCCAGATATGCCAGATACCCTCCACCAGGTATTGGCCGAACTGCGCCAGGCGCGATGTTTCACCCGCCTTGACAGTCATCACGCCGGTGTTGGGCGCGAGCACCGCCGAGTGCGAGACACCATCCAGATCGAGTCGCAGCAGCCCGCGATGCAGTTGGTCGATCTCAAAGAGTAGCCGGTAATTCAGTGCCAGCGCCTGCGTGCCGGAAGGGCAGATGCCGGTGAGGCGCAACACGGCATAGTTGCCATCGGTGTGGCTGTCGACGAGGTGTTCGGCAACCTGCAGGTTACAGTCGCCGCCACGTTGGAGGGTTAAGCGCCCTAGCGCCCAGGCGGCGATGTCGGTGTGTCG
>JANNKC010000059.1:0-8265 GCA_031396105.1 Anaeromyxobacter sp. | reverse complement strand
TCGCGGTCCGGCCGGGTTTCGCGATCCGGCCGGGTCTCGCGGTCCGGCCGGAGCAGGCGGAGCCGCCAGACCCGCTGGCCGGTCTCCAGGTAGCGCTTCTCCCGGGTGGACGGGATCTCGTCGGCCGGCGCGTCGCAGAAGCGGCCGGGGCCGGCCTCGTTCTCGAAGCCCACCTCCTCGAGGCGGGCCACGGCGTCGACGGCGTAGCGCTCCACGTCGGTGCGGAAGTCGAGCAGGCCGCCCGGCGCGAGCAGGCCGAGGAGCAGGCTGGACATGGAGTCGTCCACCAGGCGGCGCCGCACGTGGCGCCGCTTCCACCACGGGTCGGGGAAGTGCACGTGGATGGCGCTGAGCGAGCCGGCCGCGAAGAGGCGCGGCGCCAGGAGCCGGGCGTCGCCCTGCAGCAGCAGCACGTTCCCGAGCTGCCGCCGCTCCGCCTTCTCGGCCACCAGGCGCGCGAACTTCTTGCGCTGCTCGATGCCCACCAGCGCGCGCTCCGGGCGGAGCCGGCCGAAGGCCAGCGCGTAGCCGCCGTGGCCGCAGCCGATCTCCAGCTCGAGCCGCGCCGCGGCGTCGCCGAAGCGGGCGCGCCAGTCGGGCAGGCGGTCGAGCGCCAGGGGGCCGTCGTCGCAGCCGGAGAAGATCATCGCGCCCCATCTACCATGATAAAAACGGACCGTGCGCCGACCGAGCCCGACCGCTGCCGCCCTGCTGGCCCTCGTCCTCCTCGCCGCCGCCGGCTGCGGCCGCTGCGGCGCCCCGCCGGCAGGCCCGCCGCCGGAGCGGCTGGTGGCCTCGGGCGTGGCGGGCGTGGTGCTGGTCCCGCGGATCGCCGAGGCGGCGCGCCAGGCGGCCGCGCTCCACGCCACCGTGGCCGCCCTGCCCGGCCAGGAGGAGCTCGGCCAGCTCCGCACCGTGCTGGGCGCGCAGCTCTCGTTCGACCCCCTCGACCCCGCCTCCATGGTCGGCGCCGGCGTCGACGTCGAGCGCGGGCTGGCGGTGGCCGAGCTCGCGCCGCGCCCTGGCGAGGCCGACGGTGCGGTCCTCCTGGTCATCCCCGTGGGCGACGCCGGCAAGTTCGAGGCCCTGGTGACCCGGCTCGCCAGGGAGCGGCTCGGGGCCACGGAGAAGGGGCTGGAGAACGCCAACGGGAAGCCCATCGAGGTGTGGCGCCGCGCCGCCGGAGAGCCGGCGCTGCTGGCGGTGGCCACCGTGGAGCGGACCGCGCTCGTGTCGGCCGGGCCGGGCGGGCCGGACGCGCTGCGCGCCGCCCTGGCCCTCGACCCGGCCCTCTCGCTGGAGAAGAGCCCGGCCTGGCAGCGGGCGCGCGCCGCGCTGGGCGACGGCTCGTCCGTCCTCTACTTCGTGCCGCCCGCCGCCGGCCGGCTGCTGGTCGCCCTGTCCAACGACGGGGCGGTGGCGGGCCTCTCGGCCAGCGCGCGCAGCGCCAGGCTGGTGGCGGTCGCGCTGCTCGGCCCGCAGGAGTCGCGGCTCCGTCCGCTGGCCGGCCCTGGCCCCGGCCGCGCCGGCCAGGCGCCGCTCGACCCGGCCACGGTGGCGGTGCTCAGGATGTCGGCCAGCCCGGCGGCGCTCCTGGCGCTCGCCGGCCAGGGGATGGATGGTGGCCGGCCGGCCGAGCTGCTCCGGCAGGTGGTGGCGGCGCTCGAGCCGCCGCTCGACCTGGGGCTCGGTCTCTCGCCGCGCGCCGAGCTGGCGGCCGCGCTCGCTTCGCGTGGCCAGCTCGACCCGCTGCGGGTGGTGCGCGCCGAGGCGGTGGCCACCGTCCGGGCCGGGGCCGCGCTCGCGCCGCTCTTCGACGAGCTCGCGGCGGGAGCCGGTGGCGGCGGCAAGGATGGCCGCTGGCGCGTGCCCGCCGGCCAGGCCGAGGTGGCCTGGACGCTCTCGGGCCCGCGGCTGCTCGTGGCGGCCGGGCCCGCCGGAGGGCTGGAGGACCTGCTGGCGCGCGCCAGCGGCACGGCCTGGAAGGCGCCCACCCCGGCCGCCGCCGAGGCGCTGGCGGGCGGGCTGGGCGGCGCGGTGCTCGACGGGGCCAACCTGGTGAAGGCCGTGAAGGCGCTGCCGCCCGAGGCGTTCGGCGCCGGACCGGACGCGGTGGTGCTCCGCTCGCTCGCCGAGAAGGTCACCCTGCCCGGTGGCGGCGGCACCGTCTCGCTGCGCGCCGACCTGCCGGCCGGGGCGCTGCGGCTCACGCTGGACGTGGAGCTGCCCCCTCCAGCCGCGAAGGTCCCGTGATCTCGCTGGCCGGCGTCACCCGGGCGTTCCGCGACGGGGACCGCCAGGTCCCGGTGCTCCGCGGGGTGGACCTCGAGGTGGCGGCCGGCGAGATCACCGCGGTGGTGGGCGGCTCGGGCTCTGGAAAGTCGACGCTGCTCTACGTGGCGGGCGGCCTCGACGCCGGGTTCGGCGGCGAGGTCACGGTGGCGGGGTTGCGGCTGCGCGGCCTCGGGCCGGCCAGGCTGGCGGCGCTCCGCAACGAGAAGGTGGGCTTCGTCTTCCAGGCCTTCAACCTGGTGAGCGGGCTGCCGGCGCTGGACAACGTCATCCTGCCCGGCCTGCTGCGGCGCGGCGCGGCCGAGCCGCGGGCCGCGCTGCGGGCGCGAGGCCAGGAGGCGCTGGCGCGGGTGGGCCTGGCCGACAAGGCCCACCTCGACCCGGCCCGCCTCTCCGGCGGCGAGCGGCAGCGGGTGGCCATCGCCCGCGCCCTGCTGGCACGGCCGGCGGTCCTGCTGGCCGACGAGCCCACCGGCAACCTCGACGCCGTGACCGGCGCCACCGTCATCTCGCTCTTCGAGGAGCTGGCGCGCGGCGGCGCGGCGGTGCTGGTGGTGACGCACGAGGAGCGGGTCTCCTGCGCCGCCGGGCGCGTGCTCACGCTCCGGGACGGGAGGCTCTCGTGAGCGGGCGCGGACTCCTGGCGCTGGCCCTGGCCTCCCTGCGCGCCGCGCCGGGCGCGGCGGTGGTCGACGCGGTGGCCTCGGCGCTGGGCGCGGCGGCGCTGGTCCTCTTCGTCGGCCTCGGGCTCGGGGTGGGCGACGCGGCCCGCCGCATGTTCCCAGCCGACGACCGGCTGGTGGAGGTGGTGCCCGGCCCCAGCGCGCTCTCCGGCCTGCTCGGCGGCGGCCGGCTCGACGAGGCGGCGCGGGCCCGGCTGGCGGCGCTGCCGGGCGTGCAGGCGGCGTGGCCGCGCCAGAACCTGCAGGTGCCGGTGGCCGCGCCCGAGGCGCCCAGGGGGCTGGAGGCGGCCTGGGCGCCCGGCATGACGCTGCAGATCCCGGTGGTGGGCATCGACCCGGGGCTGGTGGCGGCCGACACCCGGCCCGGCGTCTCCTTCGCCGATCCCACCGGCGACGGGCCCATCCCGGTCTTCCTGTCGCGCCGCCTGCTCGAGATCTACGACAAGACCATCGCGCCGACCTGGGGCGTGCCGGGCCTGCCGCGCGGCTTCGATCCCGTCGGGCTGGAGCTGCCGGTGCGCCTCGGCGTCTCCATCGTGCCGAGCCGGAGCGAGCGGCTGGTGCTCGACTCGCGGGTCAAGCTGGCCGGCCTCTCCGACCGCGTGCCGCTCTACGCCATGGCGGTGCCGCTCGACACGGTGCGCCGGCTCCACGCGCTCTACCGCCGCAGCGATCCGGGGTACGGGCAGGTGACGCTGCTGGCGGCCAGGCCCGACGACGTGCCGGCCATCGCCGCGGCGGCGCGGCGCATGGGCTTCGGCGTGGACGCCTCGGAGCGGTCGGCGGCGGAGCGGGTTGGCACCGTGGTGGCGGTCACCACCAGCGCGCTGGCCGTGCTGGCGCTCCTCATGAGCGCGCTCGCGGCGCTGGCCATCGCCCGCTCGCGCGCCGCCAGCGTGGCGGCGCGGGCCCGCGACCTGGCGCTGCTGCAGGCGCTGGGGGCCTCGCCGGGCGATCTGCGCGCGGTGGTGCTGCTGGAGGCCGCGCTGCTCGGCGGCGCTGGCGGCCTGGCCGGGGTGGCGCTCGGGCGGCTGGCCGGGCTGGCCGGCGACCTGGCCTGGCGGCGCCTGCTGCCGGACTTCCCCTACCGGCCGGAGACCTTCTTCCACTTCCCGGGCTGGCTGCTGGCGGCCGGGTTGCTCGTGGCGGCGGGGGCCGCGGTGCTCGGCGCGCTGGGGCCCGCGGACGCGGCGGCGCGCGTCGATCCGGCCCGCACGCTCTCCTGACGCGGGCGGGCCACCCGCCCGTCAGCCGCGCTGGGCCTTGGCGGACTTGGCCGACCGCGCCCCGGAGGCGCCCCCGCCGCGGGCGCCACCGGCCCCCGGGATGATGAGCTCGGTGCCGGGGCGCAGCGCCCGGGCGTTGATGCGCGGGTTCATCTCCAGGATGCCCTGCACCGGCACGCCAAAGCGGGCCGCGATGCCGGAGAGCGTGTCGCCGCGCTGCACCACGTGGCCGTCGAAGGTGGTGCGCACCTTGGGCGCCATGTCCGGCCAGGCCGCGGCGAAGGCCGGGGCCGCCTCGCGCGGCAGCTTGAGCTGGTAGCGGCGCGGAGGCGTGCAGGCGCGGCGGAGCTCCGGGTTCAGGTCCACCAGCACGTGCTCCGGCACCCCGGCAGCGCGGGACACCGCGGCCAGCGGCGCGGCCTCCTCCATCGTCACCTCGACGTAGTCGGGCCAGCGCTCCGGCTCGATCTCCTCGGGCATGAAGCCGAAGGCCTCGGGGTGCTTGGACAGGATGGCCGCCGCCATGAGCTTGGGCACGTACCCCTTGGTCTCGGCGCGCAGGATCTTGCGCCCCTTGGTCCCGGCCATGGCCCAGAAGTCCCGGTAGCCCCTGGCCCTGGCGCGGAAGATGGTGCCGGCGCCGGCGTTGTAGCCCGCCCAGGCGAGCCGCCAGTCGCCGGTCTGTCCCTTGAGCTCCTTCAGGTAGCGGGCCGCGGCGCGCGCGCTCTTCTCCGGGTCGCGCCGCTCGTCCACCCAGAAGTCCTGCTTGAGGCCGAAGCTCTTGCCGGTGGGGGCCATGAACTGCCACGGCCCGACCGCCTTGGCGCGGCTCTGCGCGAAGTTGGCGAAGCCGCTCTCGATCATGGCGAGGTAGACGGTGTCCTCCGGCAGCCCCTCCTCGCGCAGGATCTGGCGGTAACGATCCAGGTAGCGGTGGGACCGCCCCAGCCACTTCACGAAGTGGGGGCGCATCTGCCTCGACTGGAAGAAGCGCAGGTAGCCCACCACCGCGTCGTTGACGTCCACCGGGATGTCGTACTCGGCCTGCAGCTGGTCCAGGCCGTGGTCGAGCTCGGGCACCAGCGCGATGCGGCCCCGCGCCTCGCTGGGCGGCGGCACCACCTCGTGCGACAGGGCCTCCTGGAGCCGCTGGCGCAGCGGCGAGCCGAGCCCCAGCCCCTCGGCGGCCTCGGCGGCCCGCGACTCGAGCGACGGGGCGTCCTGGACGTGCGCGGCCTGCTCCGCCTCGCGGATGGCCTCCAGCTCGGCCGACTGCTCGTCGATCTCGGCCCCCTGCGGCCCGGTCTCGGGCACGTCGGGAGCGGCCGCGGTGGCCGCGGTGGCCGCGGTGGCCGCGGTGGCGGGGGGCTCGGCGCGGGCGGCGGCGGCGAGCAGGAGAGCGGCGGTGAGCAGGGCGCGGCGCATTGACCGTCGAAACTACCGGAACCGGCGGCTCGAGGGAAATCGGGGGTGCTGCCCGCGGCCGGCCAGCGTGCTAGGTACTCGCGGCCGGGCTCCAGGGCCCTCCTCCACCGATGCGCATCGGGCCACACACCTTCCGAGGCCGCTACTTCCTCGCGCCGCTGGCGGGCGTCTCCGACCGCCCGTTCCGCGCCATCTGCCGCGAGATGGGCGCGGCCTTCGCCTACACCGAGATGGTGAGCGCCCACGGGCTGCTCCACGGCACGGCGCAGACGCTGAGCTACCTCGACCGCGATCCGGACGAGGTCCCCTTCGCCGTGCAGATCTTCGCCGCCGAGCCGGAGGTGCTGGCCCGCGGCGCGGTGGCGGCGGTGGCGGCCGGCGCCGGCATCGTCGACCTCAACATGGCCTGCCCGGTCAAGAAGGTGTGCGGCTCCGGGGCGGGCGCGGCGCTGGCGCGAGATCCTGCCGCGGTGGCGGCGGCGGTGGCCGCGGTGGTCGCCGCGGTGCCGGGCGTGGCGGTCACCATCAAGATCCGGGCCGGCTGGGACGACGGCCTGGTCAACTGCGTGGAGGTGGCGCGGGCCGCCGAGGGGGCCGGCGCGAGCGCGGTGGCCCTGCACGGCCGCACCCGCGCCCAGGGCTACTCGGGGAAGGCCCGCTGGGACCTCATCGGCGCCGTGAAGGCGGCGGTGGGCATCCCGGTGCTCGGCTCCGGTGACGTCTGGACCGCCGCCGACGCCCAGCGCATGCGCGCCGAGACCGGCTGCGACGCCGTGCTGGTGGCGCGCGGCGCCTGCGGCAACCCGTGGATCTTCAGGGAGCTCAAGGCGGCCGAGGCGGGCGCGCCGGCCCCGCCGCCGCCGTCGCGCCAGGAGTGGCGCGACACCGTGCTGCGTCACCTGGCCATGCAGGTCGAGCACCGCGCCCGGCAGCGCCCCGAGGTGCCGCTCGACGAGGTGGAGCGGCTGGCGGTGAAGGAGCTGCGCAAGCACCTCCTCTGGTACACCCGCGGCCGCCGCGGCGGGGTCTCCTTCCGCCGCGACGCCGTGCGGGTGGCCACCGCCGCCGAGGTGGCGGCGCTCATCGACCTCCACTTCCAGCCGGACCAGCCCTTCGAGCTGGATCCTGCCTTCCACCCCGCCGCCGACGCTGGCGAGGAATCATGACCGAGCTCCAGTCGCTCCTCCTCTACACCGTGGCCATCCTGGCCGGCGCCGTGGCCGGCGGCGTGCTGCCGCTGGTGGGCCCGAAGCGCCGCAGCGACCTCCTCCTCTCCTTCTCCGGCGGCGTCATGCTGGGGGCCAGCTTCTTCCACATGCTGCCCGAGGCGGTGGAGCTGGGCGGCGTGGGCACCTTGCCGGCCGTGCTGCTCGGCTTCCTGGTGCTCTACCTGCTGGAGCGCTTCGTCCTCATCCACATCTGCGGCGAGCCGGGCATGAACCAGGCCCTCTCCAACGCCACGGTGCACCAGCCGCACGACCACCCGGGCCACGTCCACGGAGACGAGGCGGGCTGCGAGGTGCACACGCTGGGGCTGGCCGCCTGGGTGGGCATGTCCATCCACACCGTGGTGGACGGCTTCGCCCTGGGCGCCGCCAACCACCAGGAGGGGCTGGGCCTCCTGGTCTTCATCGCCATCCTGGCCCACAAGGTCCCCTCCTCCTTCTCCCTCTCGGCCATCCTCCGGGGCGAGGGATACGGGCGGCTCAAGGCGCTCTGGATGAACGCCTTCTTCGCCCTCATGGTGCCGCTGGGGGCGGGCATCTACCTGGCGCTGTACCGCGCGGTGCCGATGGAGAGGTTCACCGCCTACGCGCTGGCCTTCAGCGGCGGCACCTTCCTGCACCTCTCGCTCTCGGATATCCTCCCCGACCTGCACCGGCGCGGCGGCTCCAAGTGGCGCCTCACCGGCGCGCTGCTGGCTGGCCTGGCCCTCATGTGGGCCCTGCGGTTCATCCGCCACGAGCACTGACGGAGGGCTAGCATCGGGGGATGCGCCTCGACCCCGAGCTGCTCGATGGCCCACCCGGCGCTGGCGCGCGGGTCATGGCCCTGGCCCGCTGCGCCGATGTCGAGGAGGCGGCCGGCCGCCTGGCCGATCCCGCCGACGCCGAGGCGCTGCACGACCTGCGGGTGGCGCTGCGCCGGCTGCGCGGCGCGCTGCGCGCGCTGGCCCCGGTCCTGGGCGAGCCCCTGCCGGAGAAGGACCTGCGACGGCTGCGCAAGGCGGCCCGGCTGACCGGCCCGGCGCGCGACGCCGAGGTGCTGCTGGCCTGGCTCGACGGCACGCGCGAGCAGCTTCAGGCGCCCTACCGCGGCGCGCTCGACTGGCTCCAGGAGCGGGTGGAGCGCCGCCGCACCCGGGCCGCCGCCAAGGTGGCCCGGCGCGCCCTGCCCAGGCTGGGGCGGTTTTTGTGGCGCCAGTTGCCGGTCCCGGAACGCACTTTCAGTCGACGACTGGTGCAAGCGCAATCGGCATACCGATCGTAGAAACTCGCTCGACCTGCGACGCGCCTTCGGTTCGAGGCTAGCACCATGGAAGTTTTCATCTACGTTGCGGATGACATTCAAGTCCTTGCTGGAGGCAAGACACTGCTGGTTGGTTTGTACCCGGACCGCGTCGTTGTTGTTCAGGTGCC
>JANNKC010000057.1:0-3604 GCA_031396105.1 Anaeromyxobacter sp. | reverse complement strand
CCAGCGAGTCCCTCCACTCCGCCTGGTACCCCATGCCGAGCGAGATGATCCGCTCCACCAGCCGCCGGTAGCCGACGCCCCCGTGCTCCGCGGCGCGGCCGAGGTCCTCCTGCGCCGCGAGGTTCGGGTTGGCGTTCGCCTCGAGCACGAACAGCGAGCCGTCCGCCCGCAGCCTGAAGTCCATGCGGGCATACCCCGACATGTGCAGCGCGCGGTAGATGCGCCGGGTCATCCGCCCGAGCACCTCGGCCACGCCCGCGGGGAGGTCCTTGGCCGGGCCGGTGGCGATGGCGTGCCGCGCCTGGTACGCGCGGTCCCACTTCACCTTGCGGGTGGCGATGCCGAGCGCCGCCGCTCCGGGCGAGCCGAAGGTCAGCTCCCAGGGCGGGAACAGCGTCAGCCGCTCGTTGCCGATGACGCCGACGTAGATCTCCCGGCCGTCCACGAACTCCTCCACCAGCGCGTCCGAGCGGGTCTGCTCGTGGATGAACTCGATGCGCTCGCGCAGCCGCGCCTCGTCCTCGACGACCGACGCCTGGGCGATGCCGAGCGACGCGTCCTCGGTCGCCGACTTGACGAACAGCGGGTAGCGCAGCCGCCGCGCGGTCCGGGCCCGCTGGCCGCGGCGGAAGAGCGCGAACTTCGGCGTGGGGATCCGGTGGTAGGTGAGGAGCTGCTTCGAGAGCGTCTTGTCGCGGGACAGGATCATCCCGCGCGGATTGCAGCCCGTGTAGGGCTGCCGCATCAGCTCGAGGTAGGCCACCACGTACTGGTCGTAGGTGACGATGCCGCCGAACTCCTCCAGCAGGTTGAAGCAGACGTGCGGCTTCCACTCGGTGATCCCGGTGCGCAGGCCGGCCAGGCTGTCGCCGATGCCGAGCGGCCGGACGTCGTGGCCGAGCTTCCGGAGCGCCTGGATGACGTCGAACTCGGTGCGGAACTCGTCCGCCTGCTGGTCCGTCAGGTGGTCGATGCTGTCCGGCGGCACGAGCGACTCGTGGACCAGCACCAGCACGCGCAGCCTCTTCACAGCGCCAGCCATGGCCCAGCCCCTCTCTGTGCCTTGCGGGTGAGGACGACGAGCAGCCGCTCGGCGCGCCGCGCGGCCAGGCGCCGCTCCCCGCGCACCAGCAGCCGCAGGGACCGCGAGCGCTCGACGAGCTCGTCCAGCAGCTCCTTGACGAGGTACTCGCTCGCGTCCAGGCGCCCGGCGACGCGGCGGCGCAGCCGCGGTCCGTTCAGCCGCAGCAGGGTGCTGGCGCGCATCTGCCGCTGGTGGCTGCGCCGGGTCGTGAACAGCCGGCGCAGGACCTCGTCGACCTTGTCGGCGCCGTAGCGGCCGTAGTGACGCAGCTTCGCCGCGTAGTGCGCCCGCAGCGTGCGCCGCGCGCCCTTGAGGGGCTCGACGTGCTGGCGGGTCTTCACGGCGGGGCGCACGCCGCGCAGCGCCGCCATCGTGGCCTCCACGTACTCGAGCTTCCTGAGCGCCGGCCAGCCCGCGTACCGCCGCCGCCAGGCCGCCCCCGGCTTGAGCCACTCGGCGAAGGACTCGGCGAAGTCCTCGGCCGGATGGCTCTGGGCGTACCAGGCATCGAGGTGCTGCACGTAGCGCCTGCTGCCGGGCCGTGGCCGGTAGTGGCGCGGGTAGCGCGTGGAGGCGGGGCCGAACACCTCGCGGTATCCCTTCCGGCGGCGCAGCCGGTAGGCCGTGTCGAGCGCGTGGCCCGCCTCGTGACGCAGGATGCGCATGAGGTACTCGGCGTTGCCCCCCTCGGCCTTGCCCATGAAGCGCCGCTCGAGGCGCTCGAGCCGCGGGTGGAGCAGGTAGAACGGGATGGCGATGCCGGGCACGCCGTCGGGGGAGAACCACTCCTGCGCGACCCAGGCGTGAGGCCGGAAGGCGAGCTCCCGGCGCACCAGCTCGCGGTGGAGCCGCGCCAGCGGCCGCTCGACGGTCGAACCCTCGAGCCTGAGGTCGAGGTCGCAGAGCCTCACCTCCAGCAGCGCCTCGTCGGGCAGGCGGGCCCACGGTGGCGTGCGCCGCGGGCCGGGCCGGCGGCGAGCCCTCTTCTTCGTCGTCCCTGGCATGCCTCCGCCAACCTAGCCGGGATGCCGGACTCCAGGCCAGCGTCCCTGCCTGGAGGCCCTACCTCGGCTTGCTCCCCTCCCCGGGCGGCGCCCGCCCCGCCTCGCTCCCCGCCTTGAGGATGTCCACCGCCTTCAGGTAGTCGAGCGCGGTGCGCAGCTGGTAGTCCTCGCCCGGCCCCTGCGCCGGCGCGGCCGGCCGCTCCGCGGCCTCGTTGCGGAGGTGGCGCTTCAGGTCCCGCTCGCCCGGCCCGTCCTCGCGCAGCGGCGGCGCCGCGTCGGCCACCACCACGTCCGGCGTGATGCCCCGCTCCTGGATGGAGCGGTGGCGCGGCGTGTAGTAGCGGGCCACCGTGAGCTTCAGGCCTGCCCCGTCCTCCAGCTCGATGATGGACTGCACCGACCCCTTGCCGAAGGTCTGCATCCCCATGATGACGGCGCGCTGGTGGTCCTGCAGCGCCCCGGCCACGATCTCGCTGGCGCTGGCGGTCCCCTTGTTGACCAGCACGATGAGCGGGTAGCCCGGCTCGGTGCCCTTCTCGCGGGCCTTCTCCACCTCCACGTTGCGCTTGGCGCGCCCCTCGGTGGTGACGATGACCCCCGAGGCGAGCCACAGGTCGGCCACCCGCACCGCCTGGTCCAGCAGGCCGCCCGGATCGTTGCGCAGGTCCAGCACCAGCCCGCGCAGGTCCCCCTTGAGCGCGGCGCGCGCGTCGTCGAGCGCCTTCCTGAGCGCCCGGTCGGTCCGCTCCTGGAAGGCCTTGACGCGCACGTAGGCGTAGCGGCGCGAGGCGTCGAGCACGCGCCACTCCACGCTCTGCAGCCTGATGCGGTCGCGCACCAGGGTGAGCGTCTGCGGCGCGCTGAAGCCCTCGCGCATGATCTCCAGCACCGCCTTGGTGCCCACCGCCCCCTTCATGCGGCGCGAGGCCTCCGCCAGCGTGAGCTCGCGCGTCGGCGTGCCGTCCAGCGAGACGATGCGGTCGCCCGGCTGGATGCCGGCCCGCTCGCCCGGCGAGTCGGCCATGGGCGAGATGACGGTGAGCTGCTCGTCCCGCACCGTGAGCTCCAGCCCCAGCCCGTCGAACTCTCCGGTGGTCTCGTCGCGCAGCGCGCGGAAGACCTCGGGGCGCAGGAAGACCGAGTGCGGATCGAGCCGCCCGACCAGCCCGTCGATGGCGCCGTAGACCAGCTCCTTCTCGTCCACCTCCTCCACGTAGGAGTTCTCCACGTGGGCCAGCACGTCGGCGAACACGTCGAGGGGGCGGTAGGCCTCCGCCTTCCGGGCGGCCTGCGCCGCGTGGTCGACGGAGAGGCCGGCGAAGAAGGCGAGCCCCACCAGCAGCGCGGTGAGGAGGGGCCGGGCGAAGTTCTGGCGCATCACGGGAGTGTAGCGCGCGCCCTACTCCGCGAGCCACGGCTTCGGGTCCACCGGCTTCCCCTTCTCGCGCAGCTCGAAGTAGAGGTAGGCCCCCTTCAGCGACCCGGAGTCGCCCACCGTGCCGAGCATCGAGCCCGC
>JANNKC010000451.1:0-2421 GCA_031396105.1 Anaeromyxobacter sp. | reverse complement strand
CCGACCGTGCCGGAGCACCACTTCCTGGCGGCGCTGGTGGCGGACCGGGACGGGCGCAAGGACGACTCGCGCCGGGCCTACCAGGCCGCCATCGTCGCGGCCAGGGGCGACTACCCGGAGGCCTACCTCAACCTGGGCGTGCTGGAGCGGAACGCCAGCGACTTCGTGAAGGCGAGGGCGGCCTACGACGCGGCGCTCAAGCTCCGCCCGGCCTACCCCGCCGCCTGGCTCAACATCGGCAAGCTGCTGGAGGCGAAGGGCCAGCCGGCCGAGGCGGAGGCGGCCTACCAGAAGGCGCTCGAGCTCGACCCGCGCCACGCCAACGGCTGGCTCTACCTGGGGCAGCTCCGCTCGGGCCTGCAGCGCTGGGCCGACGCCGAGGCGGCCCTCAGGAAGTCGATGGAGCTGCGGCCCGGCTCCACCGCGGCGCAGGTCTCGCTGGGCGTGGTGTACGCCCGCTCCGGCCGGCTCGACGAGGCGGTGGCCGCCTACCGCAAGGCCCTGGAGGTCGACCCGCGCATGGTCACGGCGCATCACGACCTGGCGCTGGCGCTGGTCAAGCTGGGCCGGACCGACGAGGCACGCCAGGCGCTCCTGAAGGCGCTGGAGGCCGACCCCGGGCACGTGGGCTCGCTGCGGGAGCTGGCCGAGCTGGAGCTCGCCGCGCGCCGGCTGCCGGAGGCGCGCAAGGCCGTGCAGGAGCTGCTCGACGCCGTACCCGGCGACCTGGCCGGGCGCGTGGCGCTGGCCGAGCTGACCGCGCTGGAGGGCGACCGCACCGGCTGCGAGGCGATCGCCAGGCGCCTGCAGGCCGAGGTCCCGGCCGACGCCACGCTGCGCACGCTGCTGGCCCGCTGCGCCGCCGTTCCACCCGCGACCGCCCGGCCCTGAGCCGGCCACTGGAGATCCCCATGCGCCACGCCGCCTCGCTCCCCGCCCTCGCCGCCTCGCTCGCCCTGCTGGCGGCCTGCGGCGGCGGCCGCAGCACCCCGCCTGGCCCCCCGCCCATCGACCCCGGCAACCCGGCTGACCTCCTCTTCCAGTCCGGAGTCACCCGCTACGACGCCGCGACACTGGCCCAGACCGACGCCTTCGCGGCCCGGAAGGCGGGCGACGCCGCAGCGGAGGCCTCCCGGTTCGCCACCTCCCGGGCCGAGTTCGGCCAGGCACAGGGTATCTTCGACCAGCTCGCCAGCCTCTACCCGCAGTCGATCCGGCGCGACAACGCCGCCTACCTGGCGGGCCGCTGCAGCTACGAGAACGGCACCATCGACCAGGTCAAGGCCGATGACAGCAAGCTCGCCGCCGACCAGGCGACCGCCACCGCCAGCTTCACCGAGGCGCGCTCCCGCCTCGCGCCCTTCGCCGCCACCTGGCCGGCCTCCAGCTTCGGCCACCCGGCGGCCTACGTCCTCGGCCGCGCCCGCTTCTACCTGGCCGACGCAGCGCCGGCGCAGGACAGCTTCGCCGCCGCCCGGAACGAGTTCGCGCGGGCGCTGGCGCTCCAGCCCGCCGGCACCTTCGCCGACAACGCGCAGTACTACCTGGGTCGGAGCTGGTTCGAGGACGGCTACCGCCTCGTCAACGTGGTGCCGGGTCCGGCGCTCGGCTCGCCGAACTGGGTGGCGGCCAAGGACGACCTGCAACATGCCGAGGTCGAGCTGGCCAGGCTGGTCTCCGCCTTCCCCGCCAGCACCTACCTCGACAACGCGCTCTACTACCAGGGCAAGGCCTGGTTCGAGGAGCCGGTGGACACCTCCGCGACGCCCGTCCCGGCGACCGACTCCAAGGCGAAGCGCGTCGCCAACGTCGACAAGGCCATCGCCCTCTTCGGCCAGGTCATCGGGACGCCCGCCAGTCCGTACGTCGGCGGGGCGCGCTACTGGCGCGCCAAGGCCTGGTACTCGCGCGCCTTCCTCGCCGCGGCCGGCGGCGTGAAGAACCAGGCCGACCTGGCGGCCGCCATCGCCGACCTCGGCACGGTGCGGCCGCCCGCGATCTATGCCGACAACGCGCTCTATTACCTGGCCAAGTGCTACGTGCACGTGGACCCCGGCCCGGCCTGCCTGCCGGCCGCCGCCGTGGGGCCGCCGCCCACCACCGCCTGCGGCGCGGTGGCCGCGCTCGACGCGCTGGTGGCCGCCGAACCGGCCTATGCCGCCAGCACCTACCCCGGCCTGGCGCGCGCCTACGCCACCACCAACGGCTGCATCTGCCCCTGAGCGCCATGACCATGACCCGAACCGCCGCCCTCGCTGCTGCGCTGCTCGCCGTCGTCCCCGCCGCGGCCCAGCCGGCCCCGGCCGCCGCGCCGAAGGAAGCCCCCGCCGCCGAGAGGCAGCCCTCGCGCCCGCCCGAGCGGAAGGCGGCCGAGACCTGGTCGATCGACTGGCGCGTCGCCGCGCTGGCCGGCGCCTTCTC
>JANNKC010000440.1:0-2781 GCA_031396105.1 Anaeromyxobacter sp. | reverse complement strand
TGCGCTACCGCGGCTTCAATGCCGCCGAGCGCCGCCGCCGCATCGAGCAGGCCCTGACCCGGGTCGGACTGGGCTCGCGCATGAAGCACTACCCGGCCGAGCTGTCCGGCGGCCAGCAGCAGCGCGTGGCGATCGCGCGCGCGCTGGCCGGCGAGCCGCGCCTGCTGCTCGCCGACGAGCCGACCGGCAACCTCGACGAGGCGTCCGGCGAGCAGGTCATGGCGCTCCTGCTCGCGCTGGCGCTCGAGGAGGGGAGCGCCGTGCTGGTCGTCACCCACAGCCCCGAGCTGGCGCGCCGCGCCGACCGGACCTGGCGGCTCCACGCCGGGCGCCTGGAGCCGGCGTGAGCGCGCCCCGGGCCGAGCGAGCGGCGCCGTGAGGGGCTACCTCACCCGCGCCGTGGCCAAGGAGCTCTCCGCCGGCAAGGCGCTCTTGCCGCTCGCGGTGGCCGGGGTGGCGCTCGGCGTGGCGGCCGTCCTCTCCATCCAGCTCCTCAACGGCAGCGCGCTCGGCGCCTTCGCCGGCACGGTGCGCGCCGTCTCGGGCGAGGCCGACCTCACCGTGCTCGGGGTGGCCGGGCACCTGCCGGAGGCGCTCCTCCCCGAGATCCTGGAGACGCCGGGCGTGCGGTCGGCCTCGCCCCTCTACCGCGTCGAGGTGGCGCTCGAAGGGCGGTCCGGCACCCTGGAGGTGGTCGGCGCGGACCTGCTCGCGCCGGCGCGCCGCCCCTGGGCGCAGGCCGGGGTGGCGCTCGCCGCCGCCCTGGGCACGCCGGGCTGGGTGGCGGTGACGCCGGCGCTGGCGGCCGAGCAGGGCTGGCGCGTCGGGGACGAGGTGCCGGTGAGCTCGGGCTCGCGCCGGGCCGTGCTCCGGGTGGGCGCGCTCGTCGACTTCTCCCAGGTCGCGCCGCTCGCCTCCCGCCGCCTGGCCGTGATGGACCTGGCCCAGGCGCAGGGGCTGCTCGGCGCGCCGGGCCGGCTCCACCAGGTGGACGTGACGGCCGGTCCCGGCGTGGCGCCGGCGGCGCTGGCGGAGCGGCTCTCGGCACGGCTCGGCGAGCGGGCCCGGGTGGCCTCGCCGGACCAGCGCACCGTGGAGGCGGCCGGGCTGCTGGCCGCCTTCCGCCTCAACCTGACCGCCCTGTCGCTCGTCTCGCTGCTGGTGGGCGGCTTCCTGGTCCACGCCACGGCGCGCGCCTCGCTGGTGCGGCGCCGCGAGGAGCTGGGCATCCTTCGCGCGGTGGGCGCCACGCGCGGGCAGGTGGCGGGGCTGGTGCTCGCCGAGGCGGCGCTCCTCGGCCTGGCCGGCACCGCGGTCGGCGTGCCGCTCGGGTGGCTGGCGGCGCGGGCCAGCGTGGGGGCGGTCTCCGGCACCTTGCGCACCGTCTACCTGCTGGAGGGGATCGACGAGGTCCGCCTCACGCCCGCGCTCCTCGCGCTGGCGCTCCTCACCGGGCTGGGCGGGGCGCTCCTCGGGGCGCTGCTGCCGGCGCTCGACGCCGCGCGGCGCGACCCCAAGGCGCTCCTCGCGCCCATCACCCTCACGGCGGCGAGCGAGCGGGGCGCGGCCGGCCTCGCCGCCGCCGGCCTCCTCGGGGTCGCGGCGGCACTCGCCCTGCAGGCCCTGGCCGGCGGGGCCTGGCGCGCCACCGGGTTCGTGGTGGCGCTCGCCATCCTGGCCGCCGTGCCGCTCGCCGCGCCGCTGGCGCTGCGGGCCGCGGGCCGCCTGGCCCGGCCGCGCAGGCTGGGCGTGCTCCACGGCGTGCGCACCCTCTCGGCGCGCCTGCCGGCCGCGGCGCTGGCGGCCGGCGCCCTCGCGGTGGCCGTCTCGATGCTGGCCGGCGTGACCGTCATGGTGGGGAGCTTCCGCGACACCGTGGCGGGCTGGCTCGACCAGACCTTGCGCGCCGACGTCTACGTGACCACGCCGTCCTGGCGCCGGGCCCGCGCCGAGGCCACGCTCGACCCCGCGCTGGTGGCGCGGCTGGTGGCCTGGCCCGGCGTGCGCGCCGTCGATCGGCTCCGGCAGGTGGAGGGGCTGGCGGCGGGGCGGCCCGCCTCGGTGGCAGGGCTCGACGCCGCGGTGGCCGGGGCCGAGGGGCGGGTGGCGCTCCTGGCCGGCGACGTCAGGGAGGCCTTCCGGCGGCTCCGCGAGGAGGGGGCCGTGCTGGTCTCCGAGCCGCTGGCGCGGCGGGCCGGACTGGCGGCGGGCGGCCAGGTCTTCCTCGCCACGCTCTCGGGCCAGCGCCCCTTCCCGGTGGCCGGCGTCTACCGCGACTACGGCAACGAGCGGGGCGGGGTGCTCATGGATCTCGCCCCCTTCGCGCGCGCCTTTGGAGACGGGCCGCCCTCCAGCGTGGCGCTCTACCTCGCGCCCGGGGTCGAGGTGGACGGTGCGGTGGCCGGGCTCCGCGCCGCGCTGCGCGAGGCGCCGCTCGTCATCCGGTCCAACCGGACGCTGCGCGCCGAGGTGCTGGCCATCTTCGAGGAGACCTTCGCCGTGACCCGGCTGCTCCAGGGCATGGGGCTGCTCATCGCCGTGGCGGGGATCGCCCTCTCGCTCCTGGTGCAGGCGCGGGAGCGGGCCGGGGAGATCGCGCTCTACCGGGCCCTGGGCGCCACCCGGGGGCAGGTCTTCCGGGTCTTCCTGGGGCGCGGCGTCGGGATCGCGCTCTTCGGCCTCGCCCTCGGCCTGACCGGCGGGGCGGCGCTCGCCGCGGTGCTGGTCCACCTCGTCAACCCGGCCTTCTTCGGGTGGTCGCTGGGCCTCTCCTGGCCGGTG
>JANNKC010000390.1:0-13755 GCA_031396105.1 Anaeromyxobacter sp. | reverse complement strand
GGCCGAGGAGAAGGCCAAGGCGCTCGGCCTCACCCCGCTCGGCTACATCCGCTCGGCCGCCTACGCGGCGCTCGATCCGCGCGACCAGCTCCTGCAGGGGCCGGCCTACGCCGCGCCGGTGGCGCTGGATCGGGCCGGGCTCACGCTGCAGGACATGGACCTGGTCGACATGCACGAGGCCTTCGCCGCCCAGGTGCTCTCCAACCTGCAGGCCTTCGCCTCCCGCGCCTTCGCGGCGGACCAGCTCGGCCGCGCCGCCCCGCTCGGCGAGGTGGATCCGGCCAGGCTCAACGTCGGCGGCGGCTCCATCGCGCTCGGCCACCCCTTCGCGGCCACCGGCGCCCGCATGATCACCCAGGTGCTGCGCGAGCTCGGGCGCCGCGGGAAGCAGTACGCGCTGCTCACCATCTGCGCCGCCGGCGCCCTGGGCGCCGCGGTGGTCCTCGAGCGCGAGTAGCCAAGGAGCGGCACATGAGCATGGACGAAGCCAGCAGCTCGGCCGCGCACCCCGAGCGGAGCGCCGGGGGGGCGACGCCGGGGGAGGCCACGGCGGGCGCGGCGACCGCGGTCCCGGGCAGGTGCTTCACGGTCGAGGTGGCGGACGGCGTCGCCACGCTCCTCCTCGACGTGCCCGGCGAGAGCGTCAACACGCTCTCCGCCGAGGTGGGCGACGAGCTGGATCGGCTGCTGACCCGCCTCGAGCAGGATCCGGCGGTCAGGGCCGTGGTCCTCGCCAGCGGAAAGCGGGAGGGGTTCGTGGCCGGCGCCAAGCTCGAGATGATCCGGGGCGTGGCCAGCGCCTCCGAGGCCGAGGCGCTCTCGCGCAAGGCCCAGGCGGGCTTCGACCGGCTGGAGAAGTTCCACAAGCCGGTGGTGGCCGCCATCCACGGCGCCTGCCTGGGCGGGGGGCTGGAGCTGGCCATGGCCTGCCACTACCGGGTGGCGGCCAGCGACCCGAAGACCACGCTCGGCCTGCCCGAGGTGCAGCTCGGCCTGGTGCCGGGGGCCGGCGGCACGCAGCGGCTGCCACGGCTCATCGGCATCGCCGCGGCGCTCGACCTCATCCTGGCGGGCAAGAGCGTCAGGGCCAGGAAGGCGCTCACGCTCGGCCTGGTGGACGAGGCGGTGCCGCCGCCGCTGCTCCGGCAGGTGGCGGTGGCGCGCGCCCGCGCGCTGGCGAGCGGCGAGCTGCGGCGGCAGCGGCCGGCCGGCCACCAGGCGAGCGGCGTGGCGCGGCTGCAGCAGGCCCTGCTGGAGGACAACCCGGTGGGGCGCGCCCTGCTCTTCACGCAGGCGCGCCAGCAGCTCCTCGGGACGACGCACGGCCACTACCCGGCGCCCGAGCGGGCCCTGGCGGCGGTGCGCCACGGCTACGAGCGCGGCTTCCAGGCCGGGCTGGCGCTGGAGGCCAAGGCCTTCGGCGAGCTGGCGGTCTCGGAGGTCTCCAGGCGGCTGGTGGAGATCTTCTTCGCCACGACCGCGCTCAAGAAGGACAGCGGCGTGGACGACCCCGCCGTCAGGGCTCGGCCGGTGGAGCGCGTGGGGGTGCTGGGCGGCGGCCTCATGGGGGGCGGCATCGCCTACGTGACCGTGGCCGCCGGCCTGCCGGTCCGGCTGCGCGAGAAGGACGACGCGGCCGGAGGCCGGGCGCTGGCCAGCGTGGGCGCCATCCTGGACGAGCGGGTCAAGCGCCGGTCCATCGACCGGCTGGAGCGGCTCGCCACGGCGCGGCTCCTCACCACCACCACCGGCTGGGACGGCCTGGCCGCGGTGGACGTGCTGGTGGAGGCGGTCTTCGAGGACCTGGCGCTCAAGCGGGAGATGGTGCGGGCCTTCGAGGCGGTCAACCCGCGCGGCATCTTCGCCAGCAACACCTCGTCCATCCCCATCGCCGAGATCGCCATGGGGGCGCGGCGCCCCGAGGCGGTCATCGGGATGCACTACTTCTCGCCGGTCCACAGGATGCCGCTGCTGGAGATCATCCCCTCGGCGGCCACCTCGCCCGAGGTGATCGCCACCGCGGTGGCGCTCGGCAAGAGGCAGGGCAAGACCGTCATTCGCGTGGGCGACGCGCCCGGCTTCTACGTGAACCGCATCCTCGGGCCGTACATGGCGGAGGCGGCCTGGCTCCTGGCCGAGGGGGCCGCCATCGAGGACCTGGACGGCGCGCTCACCGGCTATGGCTTCCCGGTCGGCCCCATGACGCTGCTCGACGAGGTGGGCCTCGACGTGGGGGAGAAGGTCGGCAAGATCCTCCACGCCGGCTTCGGCGATCGCATGAAGCCGCCCGAGGCGCTCCACGCCCTGGTGGCGGCCGGCCGGCTGGGGCGCAAGAGCGGCAAGGGCTTCTACACCTACGACGGCAAGAGGAAGCAGGTGGACCCGACGGTCTACGACCTGCTCCCCGGCGTCCGGCGGCGAAGGCGGGTGCCGCGGGCGGAGGTGGCGGAGCGGCTCTCGCTGGCGCTCTGCAACGAGGCGGCCCGGGCGCTCGGCGACGGCATCGTGCGCAGCGCCCGCGACGCCGACATCGGCGCGGTCTTCGGCATCGGCTTCCCGCCCTTCCGCGGCGGCCCGCTCCGCGCGCTCGACGCCATGGGCGCCAGGGCCGCGGTCGAGGCGCTCTCGAGGCTGGCCGGCCGCCACGGCGCGCGCTTCGAGCCGGCGCCGCTCCTGGTGGAGCAGGCGCGAGGCGGCGGGAGCTTCCACGGGTAGCGGCCAGGCGCCGCAGCGCAACGGCTGCGGGGCCCTTCACCGCGGGTCAGCAGAGGCCGCGGCGTCCTGCCGCGATGGCCGGCTCGAGCGGCGCCATCTCGCGCAGCGCTGCGCGCACCAGCGCACCGTCCGCGCACGCGCCAGGCGCAACTCGTGTGCCGTGGCGCGCAAACGGGAGAGGACCGGCGCGCCGACGCGGGGCGGGCCGGAAAACTCCATGGATGGTGGAGGCTTGCCAGGGCCACCGCGACCATCCGGTGGAATCCGGCGGGCGCAGATCATTCGCGCTCCGTGAACCCGCAGGATTGCATGGAAATCCCGATGTTCACTTTCGGTTCTTGACGAGGCGCGCTGGCGGCGCGCTCATCACGCCAGCGCCGCTGGGCGATCCAGTCCGCGGCCATCGTGAAGGGAAGACCCATGCACGGTTTGACGAGGAGCGCGGGAGCGTTGCTGGTCGCGGGGATGCTGGTGCTGGCCGGCTGCAGCGGGGACACGGGGCCGACGGGGTCGAAGGGCGACCCGGGCAGCATCGGCCCCATCGGCGCGACCGGGCCGAGTGGACCGAACGGGCCGACTGGACCGATGGGTCCGACCGGTCCGATCGGCGTGACGGGTCCGATCGGCGCGACCGGAACGCAGGGGCCGGCGGGTCTGCCCAGCGGCTACGGTCCCGGCACGGTGGTCTTCAGCGTGAAGTTCGGCTCGGTCAACGGCGTGGCGCTCGCCTCGGCCAAGCCGGCGCCCGGCGTCTTCTGCTTCACCAACCCCGACCAGACCGGCAACACCGCCGACCAGGTCCTCTCCGGCACGAGCGACATGAGCGGCGCCATCGCCATCGAGGCGCCTCCCGGGACCTACAACTTCGCCTGCCGCGCCGCGCCCGACTACGTCGACCCGGGCATGATCACCGGCGTCAGCGTGGCCGGCGGGTTCCCCACCACGGTCAACGTGACGCTCGACCGGCTCAACCCGCTCTACTTCACCGGCTTCACGGCCACGCCGTCCAAGCCGGCGCCCGGCGCCACCGTGGCGCTCGCCCCGGCCACCGCCGGCGGCACCGGCGCGGTGACCTACGCCTACGCGGTGACCGGCGTGACGGCCGCCACCGTGGACGCCGGCAGCAACCTGGCCATCCCCGCCCTGCCCGGCCTGCTGGCCGGCCTCGACGCCGGCAACGGCATCAACAAGGCGTTCAAGCTCTCCTCCCGCTCCGGCTTCGTGCCCATGGGTGACGGCGTCGTGAAGGCGCTCGCCAAGGCCTACAAGGTGGTGGTCACCGCCACCGACTCGGCCACGCCGGCGCACGTGGCCTCCACCTTCATCACCGTGCCCGTGGTGGGCGTGCCGGCGGTGCAGGGGCTCGAGGCCGCGCCGGTGGGCGTGCTGGTGGTCGGCAACGAGGCGGCCACCGCCACCACCTTCGCCTGGACGCTCACCGGGCCGGCCGGATCGACCGCCACCCTGGCCGACGCCGGCACCCGCAATCCGAGCTTCGTTCCGGAGGTGGTCGGCCGCTACACGCTCACCAACGGCGCCACCAGCCTCGCGCTGACGGCCGGCACCTACGCCGGCTTCCTCGCCGGCACGGGCGCCTGCGCCACCGGCGACTGCCACACGGCGGGCTTCGACGGCTGGGTGCAGGGCGGCTTCACCGGCCAGAGCCTGCACGTCAACCACGACGGCCGCAGCGGCGGCGCGCCCATGACCATCCTGGAGTGGGGCCTGACGGGCATCGACTACGGGCCGAGCTGCTACAAGTGCCACACCGTCGGCTCCTACCCGACCTCCAGCGTGGACAACGGCGGCTTCTTCGCGACGCTCGCCAAGCTCGACAACGGCGGCACCTTCGATCCCGCCAGGCCGCCCACCAGCAACGCGGGCTGGGTGGGCGACGGCAGGGACTCCTGGACCAACCTCGACGCCGGGCTGAAGCTGAAGGCCGGCATCCAGTGCGAGTCCTGCCACGGCCCGGCCGGCGGCGGCGGCCACACCGGCCTCAACGCCGGGGTCGACGTCCCCTGGGACTCGCGGCAGTGCGGCGTGTGCCATGACTCGCCGGGCAAGCACGACCGCGTCGAGCTCTGGAGCAGGTCGATGCACGCCAGCGAGGCGGGCGCCATCGCCGAGGCCTCGGTGGAGGTGCACCCCGGCAACGAGAGCTGCGCCCGCTGCCACGCGGCGCAGGGCTTCGTGAACTACCTGGCCCAGCAGCAGAATCCCGGAGCCTGCGTCGCCTTCCTCGACAAGAGCGGCAACCCCATCCCGGCCACAACGCTCGACTCCAGCGGCAACCCGGTCTGGGCGGGCAACCTGCTCATCAAGACGCCGGGTGCCTTCTTCGGCCAGTTCGCCACCTGCCGGGTGGCCTCCACCGGCGCCTCGGAGACCGACGCCACCATCAAGGCCGCCGGCACGAGCTACCTGCTCGGCGTCGGCCTCGGCCAGCAGGACATCCAGCCCATCGGCTGCGCCGCCTGCCACGAGCCGCACACCACCGAGCTGCGGGTCATGAACTCGACCGGCGTGCTGCCGGCGGGATTCAGCGTGAACGGCGCTGGCGCCGGCGCGCTCTGCATGGTCTGCCACAACGGGCGCAACGGCGCGCGCGGTGACTCGGTGACCATCGCGGCCATCGCCGCCCCGCACGCCCCGACGCAGGCCGAAGTGCTGATGGGCCAGAACTTCTACTGGGTGAACGGGTTCGTCTCGGCCCACGCCGCGGTGGAGGACACCTGCGCCGGCTGTCACGTCAAGCTCGTGCCGGACTCGGTGACGGCCGCCATCACCAACCACACCTTCTCGACCGACGAGAGCATCTGCAAGCACTGCCACGGCGAGCTGGTCAAGCCGGAGGCGCTCTTCGCCCGCTACGCCTCGGGCGTGGTGGCGCTCAAGGCCGCCATGACCGCGGCGCTCACCGCCGGCCGGACCGACTTCGACATCTCGGTCGGCAGTCCGGCCGCCATCACCACCATCGACGTCGCCACCGACACGCCGCGGGTGACGGGCTACGGCCGCTCCGGCGTGACCTTGAGCTACGGCGCGACGCCCACCGTGGTGACGCTGTCGCTCTCGAAGATCTACGCCACCGGCACCACCACGCCGTTCGTCACCAGCAACGGCCGCTTCGCCAAGGCGGGCTGGAACCTCGGGATGCTCCCGACCCAGGCCGCCGCGGTCCACAACCCGACCCTCACCTTCCAGGCGCTGGCCATCACGGCCCAGAAGGTGGTCGATGGGGCGGCCGGCGCCCTGTAGCCCGCCGGCGTGAGCGAGGCACCCGGGCCCGCGGCCGCCATCCCCTGGCGGCGCGGGCCCGGCTTTTGAGGATCGCCGCCGGGCCGTCTACAGTGGCCCCCGTGCGCCGCGTCCTCCCGCTCATCATCGGCTTCGTCTTCGTGCCGGCCGCCCTCATGCTGGCGGTGGGGGTGCTCATCCTGGTCTTCGGCGCCGCGCCGCGGGACTACGTCTTCGGCGTCCTGATCCTGGCGCTGGTGGCCACCACCGTGGGCGGCACCGCCGCCACGCTCATGGTGGTGCAGCGCGAGGCGCGGGTGGCGCGGCTGCAGACCGACTTCGTCAACAAGGTGAGCCACGACCTGCGCACGCCGCTCACCTCCATCCGCATGTTCGTGGAGACGCTCCAGCTGGGCCGCCTGCAGGACCCGGAGCGGCAGCGCGAGGCGCTGGAGATCATCTCGGAGGAGACCGGCCGGCTCTCCGGCCTCATCAACCGGCTGCTCGACTGGGCGCGCATGGAGTCGGGCCGGCGCACCTACCAGTTCACGCCCCAGCGGGTCGCACCCATCGTCGATGCGGCCCTGCAGGCCTTCGAGCCGCAGCGGCTCTCCCACCCGGCCGAGGTCCGGCGCGTCATCGAGCCCGGCCTGCCCCCCGTCATGGCCGACCGCGAGGCGCTCAGCGGGGCGCTCCTCGACCTGCTCAACAACGCCCACAAGTACACCGGGCCCGAGAAGGTCATCACGGTGGGGGCGGCCCGCAGCGGCCCGACGGTGCTCATCACCGTGTCCGACAACGGCCCGGGCATCGCGCTGCCGGACCAGAAGCGCATCTTCGACAAGTTCTACCGGGCCCGTGACCCGCTGGAGCGGACCATCGAGGGCTCGGGGCTGGGGCTGGCCATGGTGAAGCACATCGTGGTGGCGCACGGTGGCCGCATCAGCGTCGCCTCCGAGGTGGGTCACGGCGCCACCTTCACGGTGGCGCTGCCGATGGCCGAGGTGATGGGGCCGGCGGCCGGAGGGTAGCGCCATGAGCGAGCGCATCCTGGTCATCGAGGACGACCCCTCCATCCTGCGGGGGCTGCAGCTCAACCTGGGCATGGAGGGCTACGCCGTCCGCTCGGCCAGCGACGGCGAGACCGGGCTGGCGCTGGCCCGCGCCGAGCGCTTCGACCTCCTGGTGGTGGACCTCATGCTGCCGCGCCTCTCCGGCCTGGAGCTCATCCGGGAGCTGCGGCGCGACGATCCGGACCTGCCGGTGCTCATCCTCTCGGCCAAGGGGCAGGAGTCGGACAAGGTGGCCGGGCTGCAGCTGGGCGCCGACGACTACATGGTCAAGCCCTTCTCGCTGAAGGAGCTGCTGGCCCGGATCGGCGCGCTGCTGCGCCGCCGGCGCGCCCGCGGCGAGACGGGGAGCCCGCGCAGCCTGAGGAAGGCCGGCCTGGTGGAGCTCGACCTGGCGGCGAGGCGGGCCACCGTGGCCGGCAAGGCCCTGGAGCTCACCACCCGCGAGTTCGACCTGCTGGCCCACTTCGTGGCCCACCCGGACCGCGTCTTCTCCCGCGAGCAGCTCATGGAGGCGGTCTGGGGCTCGCGCTACTTCGGCACGGCGCGCACGGTGGACAACTTCGTGGCCCGGCTGCGCGCGCACATCGGCGACGACGCCGAGGCGCCGCGCCACCTCGAGACGGTGCGCGGGGTCGGCTACCGCTTCAACCCGTAGGCCGGCGCCACCGGTGGGCCTCCGTCCAGGACGGGCGCTCTCCCGCGATGGCGCGACCGGCGGAGGCCCCCAACGACGTCCCTCCGTCGATGGAGCCCATCGGACCGGCCTCCCGCGGCTCTGGGACGCACCCCGGCGTGCATAGACTGAAATCCCAGCGTGCATGCACTGAGGCCGTGCCCCGGAGGACCGCATGGAACTCTCCCGCAGGCAGTTCGTGAAGCTCGCCGCCGGCGGCCTGGCCGGCTCCAGCCTGGCCGCGCTCGGGTTCTCTCCCGCCCGCGCCCTCGCCGAGGTGCGGCAGTTCAAGCTGGCGCACACCTCCGAGACCCGCAACACCTGCCCGTACTGCTCGGTGGGCTGCGGCGTCATCCTCTACGGCCTGGGCGACGGGTCCAAGAACGCCCACACCGAGATCATCCACGTCGAGGGCGACCCGGACCACCCGGTCAACCGCGGCACGCTCTGCCCCAAGGGCTCCGCGCTGCTCGACTTCATCCACAGCCCCGACCGGCTCAAGTTCCCCGAGTACCGCGGGCCAGGCGAGCGGGAGTTCAAGCGCGTCACCTGGGAGTTGGCGGTGGAGCGCATCGCGCGGCTCGTCAAGGACGACCGCGACAAGAACTTCCTGCAGAAGAGCGGCGACGTCACGGTCAACCGCTGGACCAGCGTGGCCTTCCTGGCCGCCTCCGCCTCCTCCAACGAGTCCGGCTACATCACCAACAAGGTGATCCGCGCCCTCGGCATGACGGCGCTGGACAACCAGGCACGTGTTTGACACGGCCCCACGGTGGCCGGTCTGGCCCCCACGTTTGGCCGCGGTGCGATGACGAACCACTGGGTGGACATCAAGAACGCCGACGTGGTGCTGGTGATGGGCGGCAACCCCGCGGAGGCCCACCCCTGCGGCTTCAAGTGGGTCATCGAGGCCAAGGTCAAGAACAGGGCCCGCCTGGTGGTGGTGGACCCGCGCTTCACGCGCACCGCCGCGGTGGCCGACAAGTTCGCGCAGATCAGGCCGGGCACCGACATCGCCTTCCTGGGCGGCGTCATCCGCCACCTCGTCGAGACCGGCGCCATCCAGGACGAGTACGTCAAGGCCTACACCAACGCCCCCTTCCTGCTGCGGGAGGACTTCGGCTTCGAGGACGGCCTCTTCACCGGCTACGACGAGGCCAAGCGGAGCTACGACAAGACGAGCTGGGCCTACGACCTCGACGAGAAGGGGTTCGCCAGGGTCGACCCGACGTTGCAGGACCCGCGCTGCGTCTACCAGGCCATGAAGCGCCACTACGCGCGCTACACGCCCGAGCTGGTGTCCAGCGTGACCGGCGTGGCGGTGAAGGACTTCCAGGAGATCTGCGCGCTCATCGCCTCCACGGCGGCGCCCAACCGCACCATGACCAGCCTCTACGCGCTGGGCTGGACGCAGCACTCGGTGGGCTCGCAGAACATCCGCGCCATCGCCATCATCCAGCTCCTGCTCGGCAACATGGGCATGCCCGGCGGCGGCGTCAACGCGCTGCGCGGCCACTCCAACATCCAGGGGCTCACCGACCTCGGCGTCATGAGCCACCTGCTCCCCGGCTACCTGGGGCTGCCCACCGAGAAGGACCCGGACCTCGGGACCTACCTGGAGAAGCGCACGCCCAAGCCGCTCCGGCCCGGGCAGCTGAACTACTGGCAGAACTACCCCAAGTTCTTCGTCTCGCTCCTCAAGGCCTGGTACGGCGCCGCGGCGCAGCCGGAGAACGACTTCTGCTTCGACTGGCTGCCCAAGAACGACAAGACCTACGACATCATGGCGGCCTTCGAGCTCATGTCGCAGGGGAAGGTCAACGGCTACTTCTGCCAGGGCTTCAACCCGCTGGCGTCGGCGCCGGACAAGGCCAAGGTCAGCGGCGCGCTCTCGAAGCTGAAGTACCTGGTGGTCATCGACCCGCTGGTCACCGAGACCTCCACCTTCTGGAAGAACTACGGCGAGTTCAACGACGTGGATCCAGCCACGATCCAGACCGAGGTCTTCCGCCTGCCCTCCACCTGCTTCGCCGAGGAGGACGGCTCGCTCGTCAACAGCGGCCGCTGGCTGCAGTGGCACTGGAAGGCGGCCGATCCGCCGGGCGAGGCCAAGGGCGACCCGGAGATCATCGCCGAGCTCTTCCTGGCCGTCCGGGAGCTCTACAGGAAGGAGGGCGGCACCTTCCCGGATCCCATCGTGAAGCTGGCCTGGCCGTACAAGATCCCGCGTGCGCCCGCGCCCGAGGAGCTGGCCCGCGAGTTCAGCGGCACGGCGCTGGCCGACATCCCGGACCCCAAGGACAAGCTGAAGACGCTGGCCAAGGAGGGGGAGCAGCTCGCCACCTTCGCCCACCTGCAGGCCGACGGCACCACCTCCTGCGGCTGCTGGATCTTCTGCGGGAGCTGGACGCAGGCCGGCAACCTGATGGCGCGGCGCGACGCCGCCGACCCGAGCGGCCTGGGCAACACGCCGGGCTGGGCCTGGTCGTGGCCGGCCAACCGGCGCATCCTCTACAACCGCGCCTCGGCCGATCCGGCCGGCAAGCCATGGGATCCGAACCGCCGCTTCGTCTTCTGGAACGGCAAGAAGTGGGCGGGCGCCGACGTCCCCGACATCAAGGTGGACGCCCCGCCCGAGGAGGGCATGTCGCCCTTCATCATGAACGCCGAGGGCGTGGGGAAGCTCTTCGCGCTCGGCGGCATGGCCGAGGGGCCGTTCCCGGAGCACTACGAGCCCTTCGAGACGCCGCTCGCCAAGAACCCCTTCGGCGGGAAGGTCTCCAACCCGGCCGCCCGCCTCTACAAGGGCGACCGTGAGAGGCTGGGGGTGGCCAAGGACTTCCCCTTCGTGGCCACCACCTACCGGCTCACCGAGCACTTCCACTTCTGGACCAAGCACACCCGCATCGCCGCGGTGCTGCAGCCGGAGGCCTTCGTCGAGATCGGCGAGGGGCTGGCCAAGCTCCGGGGCATCAGCAACGGGGACCGGGTGGTGGTCCGCTCCAAGCGGGGCGAGATCAAGGTGAAGGCCATGGTGACCAAGCGCATCCGCACCCTCTCGGTGCAGGGGCAGGACGTGCACACCGTGGGGCTGCCGTTCCACTGGGGGTTCGAGGGGTTGACCAAGCCCGGCTACCTCACCAACACGCTCACGCCGACGGTGGGCGACGCCAACATCCAGACGCCGGAGTACAAGGCGTTCCTGGTCGACGTCCAGAAGGCGTGAGGAGCCCCCCATGCCCCTGCAATCGCTCGACATCAAGAACCAGTCGGCCCGGACCTCCACGCCGCCCTCGGCGCGCAGCGCGCTCGAGGTGGCCAAGCTGGTCGACGTCTCACGCTGCATCGGCTGCAAGGCCTGCCAGTCGGCCTGCATGGAGTGGAACGACCTGCGCGACGAGGTCGGGGTGATGGAGGGCTTCTACACCAGCCCGCCCGACCTGTCGGAGCAGTCCTGGACCCTGATGCGCTTCAACGAGGTGGAGATCGACGGCGCGTTCAACTGGCTCATCCTCAAGGACGGCTGCCTGCACTGCGCCGATCCCGGCTGCCTCAAGGCCTGCCCGGCGCCCGGCGCCATCGTCCAGTACGCCAACGGCATCGTCGACTTCCACCAGGAGCACTGCATCGGCTGCGGCTACTGCACCGCCGGCTGCCCCTTCAACATCCCGCGCCTCTCGGCCAAGGACTCCAAGGTCTACAAGTGCACGCTCTGCTCCGACCGGGTGGCGGTCGGCCTGGAGCCGGCCTGCGTCAAGGCCTGCCCGACGCAGGCGCTCTCCTTCGGCTCGAAGGAGGACATGCTGTTCCAGGCCGAGCACCGCATCGAGGACCTGCGCGAGCGCGGACTCGCCAAGGCCGCCATCTACGATCCCAAGGGCGTGGGCGGCACCCACGTGGTCTTCGTGCTGCCGCACGGCGACCGGCCGGAGGCCTACGGCCTGCCCGCCAACCCGAGCGTCGGGCCGGTGCAGCGGCTCTGGCGCAGCGGCTGGGCGCGCGCCGCCGGGGTGGCCACCATGGCCGCCGTGCTGGTGGCCGGGCTGCTCCACTACATGCGCCACGGGCCGCTCGAGGTGCCGCCCGGCGCCGCCAAGGAAGGCGAGGTGAAGCCATGAGCCCGCGCGACAGCGACCTCCTCCCGCGCCACTCCAACGCCGCCCGCGTGGCGCACTGGGCCGTGGCCATCGCCTTCACGGCGCTCTTCGCCTCCGGCCTGGCGCTCTTCAGCCCCTTCTTCTACTGGCTCTCGGCGCTCTTCGGCGGCGGGGCGCTCATGCGCTTCATCCACCCGCTGGCCGGCGTGGTGCTGGTGGTCATCTTCTACCCGTACGCGCTGTCCCACCTGCGCGAGAACCGCTGGCTCCCGGCCGACTCGCAGTGGCTCTCCAACATGATGGCCTACATGCGAAAGGACCACGCCAACATCGGCGAGACCCACAAGTACAACGGCGGCCAGAAGCTCATGTACTGGTCGATGCTGCCCATCATCGCGGTGCTGGCCGTCACCGGCGTGATGCTCTGGCAGCCCTGGTTCGCGCCGAGCTTCCCCGCCGGGGCGCGACGCCTGGCCGGCCTGGTCCACGCGGTCTGCGCCTTCGTGATGTTCGTGGGCATCGGCGTCCACGTCTACGCGGCCATCTGGACCAAGGGCTCCATCGACTCGATGGTCCGCGGCACGGTGAGCCGCGCCTGGGCGCGCTTCCACCACCCGGCCTGGTACAAGGAGATGACGGGGAAGGACGGGCGATGAGCGAGGTGGGGCTGGTGGGCGGCGGCACGCTGGGCGCCGTTCCGTACCTGCGGCCCCACCCCGGCGCGGCCCAGGTCTTCGCCCGGCGCGCCGAGCGGCTCGAGGCGCTGGCGCCGGGCCACGCCGCCGGCGACTACCTCGCGCTCCTCTCGCGGCTCGTCCGCGCGCAGGGCGCCGCGGCCTCGCGGCTCGGGGTCCCTGCCTGGCCCGTTCCCCCCCTCGCGGGCGGCCCCCCTTTCGACAGCGCCGGGCCATGGCCCGCGGCGTGGCTCGACGCCCTCCGCCTGCTCCTCGCCGCGCTCCGGGGCGAGCAGGCGCCTCTGGTGCGCGACGCCCTCGACGGGCTGGCCGCGACGGAGACCGAGGCGCTGGAGGCACGCGCCCGACGCCTCCTCGCCGGCGAGGTGCCGGCCGCCGAGGTGGCCGCGGCCCCGTTCCTCGGGGCTGCGCTGCAGGTGGTCTTCACCGCCGCCGCCGCGCCCCTCCCGGCGGAGGGCGTGGCGCGGGCCGAGGCCGGCTGCCCGGTCTGCGGCAGCGCGCCGGCGGTCGGCGTCATCCTGGGCGACGACAAGCTCCGCTACCTCTGCTGCGGGCTCTGCGCCACGGCCTGGCACCACACGCGGCTCCAGTGCGTGCTCTGCCGGTCCTCGGCCCGGGTCACCTACCTCGAGGTCGAGGGCGGCGGCGTGCCCGCCAAGGCGGAGGCCTGCGAGGCCTGCGGGGCCTGGCTCAAGCTCCTCTACGTGGAGCGGGCGCCGCTCCTCGAGCCGCTCGCCGACGACCTGGCCACGCTCGCGCTCGACCTGCTCCTCGCCGAGCGCGACCTCGCGCGGCTCGGCCGGAACCTCCTCCTCGTCCACGCCGGGACCTGAGCGCCCGGCCCTGGCCCGCCCCACCCGGGGGCCGCCGTTCGCCGTGACACCCCCGATACACGCCGGCCGCAAGAAGGGACCTCCACGACCTCAAGGAGGTGCCGCATGCTGTATCCGGAGCTCTTCTCGTCCCTCGAGGCCGCTCGCTGGAGCCTCGAGACCGACGTGCCATGGGACCGCTTCGACGGGGCGCTGCTCTCCGACGAGCAGGCCCAGACGGTCCGCATGAACGCCATCACCGAGTGGTCGGCGCTGCCGGCCACCGAGATGTTCCTGCGCGACAACCGCGACGACAGCGACTTCTCGGCCTTCATGTCCATCTGGTTCTACGAGGAGCAGAAGCACTCGCTGGCGCTCATGGAGTACCTGCGCCGCTTCCGCCCGGCGCTCCTGCCCACCGAGGCGGAGCTGCACGCCGTCCGCTTCGAG
>JANNKC010000380.1:0-15058 GCA_031396105.1 Anaeromyxobacter sp. | reverse complement strand
GGGCGAGGTGGTGAAATAGGCTGCCAGGGCCTCCGTAGTGGAGCGCATGGAGGCCAGCATGAAGACCATCGTCCCCGCCGCCCTCGTCCTCGTCCTCGAAGCCGGGTTCCTCTTCAGCATCGCCGCGCTGCCCAGCCGCTCCGAGCCCATCCGGGCCACCGTCGAGGTCGCGGCCCGCCAGGCCCCGGCCGCGCCCGCCCGCTGGGCCGCCCTGAAGTAGACTCGCCGGTGTGACCGTCTACCGGCTGCCTCGCGAGGTCGTGTTCCCAGATCCCCGCGAGGCCGAGGAGGACGGACTCCTCGCCGTGGGCGGCGACCTCTCGGTGGACCGGCTCCTCACCGCCTACGCCAGCGGGATCTTCCCCTGGTTCACCCGCGGCACGACCCCTTACTGGTTCTCGCCCGACCCTCGCCTGGTGCTGCGGCCAGCGGCGCTCCACGTGCCCCGCTCGCTGGCGCGGACGCTGCGGCAGGGCGCCTTCCGGGTCACCGCCGACCAGGCCTTCGAGCGGGTCATCCGGGCCTGCGCCTCGGCCAGGCGGCCCGGGCAACGCGGCACCTGGATCTCGGCGGCCATGCTGGAGGGCTACCTCGGCCTCCACCAGGCCGGGTTCGCCCACTCCTTCGAGGCCTGGCAAGGGGCGGCGCTGGTGGGCGGGCTCTACGGGGTCTCGCTGGGCGCGGCCTTCTTCGGCGAGTCGATGTTCGCCGAGCGCCCGGACGCCTCCAAGGCCGCCTTCGTGCGCGGCGTGGAGCTCCTGGCATCCCGCGGGTTCGGGCTGGTCGACTGCCAGGTCACCACCGAGCACCTGGTCCGGTTCGGCGCCGAGGAGTGGCCGCGGGAGCGCTACCTCACGGCGCTCGAGGCGGCGCTCCAGGCGCCCACCTGGCGCGGCGCCTGGACGCTCGAGCCGCCTGGGGGCGAGGCCTGAACGACCCACAAGGGCTGGCCGCCAGGGCGCGTTCATTCACCCACAGCGAACCGAGTCAGGGTCGCACCCCGTTTGAGACCTTTCCAATGGGGCTGACGCAGATCAATTTACGACCCAACGCGGGCCCCGGACGAACGCGACGCGGGTGTCGATCGTCCTTACCGGTCTGTTCGCCACATGAGCGCACTCTTCACGAAGAGATCGAACGCCCTCCTCCTCACGACGCTGGGCGTTCTCGGCCTGGGCGCCGCCGGCACCATCGGCGGCCTGCTGCTCTACTGGCGGACGCCCTACGGCACGAACCAGAACGTGCAGATCGTCCAGCCGGTGCAGTTCGACCACCGCCACCACGTGCAGGACGACCTCATCGACTGCCGCTACTGCCACTCGTCGGTGGACAAGGCGCCCAGCGCCGGCATCCCACCCACCGAGCTCTGCCTCTCCTGCCACTCGCAGATCTGGAACAAGAGCCCGCTGCTGGACGTGGTGCGGCAGAGCTGGTTCGCCAACAAGCCCATCGTCTGGACGCGCGTCCACAAGCTGCCGGACTTCGTCTACTTCAACCACGCCATCCACGTGAACAAGGGGGTCGGCTGCGCCGAGTGCCACGGGCGCGTCGACCAGATGGCGGTCATCGAGCAGGTGCAGCCGCTCACCATGGGCTTCTGCCTCGACTGCCACCGCAACCCGCAGCCTCGCCTCCGCCCGCTGGAGGAGGTCGCCAACGTGAGGTGGCGGCCGCCGGCCGACCGGGCGGCGCTGGGCGCCGAGCTGGCCAGGAAGTACGACGTCAAACCCAAGGTGAACTGCACGACATGCCACCGCTAAGCCTCCCCATCCATGGACAGCCGGCCCCGCACCGGGGGCCGGAGCAGCGCTGGCGCAGCCTGGCCGAGGCGGCGGGGTCCGCCGACCCCGCGGCGGGAAGCTATCCGGACGGGGACGAGGCGGCCCCCGACTCGTTCGGGCGGCGCAGCTTCATGCAGCTGCTCGGCGCCTCGGCGGCCCTGGCCGGACTCTCGGCGTGCAAGCCGCCGCGCGAGAAGGTGGTCTCCTACGTGCGTCGCCCCGCCGGCGTCACCCCCAGCCTGCCCGGCTTCTACGCCTCGGCGCTCTCGCGCGGCGGCCACGCCGTGGGCGTGCTGGTGGAGACGCACGAGGGCCGCCCCACCAAGATCGAGGGCAACCCCGGGCAGGCGGCCAGCCTGGGCGCCGCGGGGCTCCACGAGCTGGCCTCCATCCTGGATCTCTACGATCCCAGCCGCCTGGCCGGGGTGCGCCGCGACGGCCGCCCCCTCGCCTGGAGCGCCTTCCTGCAGGAGGCGGCCGGGCTGGCCGCGGCCCATGAGAAGGACGGCGGCGCGCGCCTGCGCCTGCTCGCCGAGCCGACCTCGTCGCCGGCGCTGGCCGACCAGCGCGCCCGCCTGCTGGCCCGCTTCCCCAGGGCCCGCGTCCACGCCTGGGACCCGCTCGCCGAGGACGCCGCCCGCGTGGGGGCGCGCCTGGCCTTCGGCCGGCCGCTCGAGGCCGCCTACCAGCTCGAGGGGGCCGACGTCATCCTCTCCCTCGACGCCGACTTCCTGGCCAGCGAGGGCGACCACCTCAGGAACGCGCGCGCCTTCGCCTCGCGCCGCACCCAGGCCGGCATGAACCGGCTCTACCAGGCCGAGGCCGGCTACTCGGTCACCGGCGGCGCGGCGGATCACCGGCTCCGCATGCGCGCCGGCGAGGTGCTCCCCTTCGCGCGCGCCGTGGCCGCGGCGCTGGCGGCCCACCACGGCCTCCCGGCGCTGGCCGCGCTGGGCGCCGCCGCCGCGGGCGAGCTCGGCCGCACCGCCGCGGCCGTGGCCAAGGACCTGTACTCCGCCCGCGGGCGCGGCCTGGTCCTGGTCGGCCGCCGGCAGCCGGCGGCGCTCCACGCGCTGGCCGCGGTGGTGAACGCGGCCCTCGGCAACACCGGGGTCACCGTGGTGTGGCGCGAGCCTGCGCTGCTCGACCCCCTGGCCGGCGTGGCCGGCCTCTCGGCGCTGGCCAGGGAGCTCGCCGCAGGCCAGGTGGACACGCTCATCGTCACCGCCTGGAACCCGGCCTACACGGCCCCGGCCGACCTCGGGCTGGCGGCGCTGCTCGGGAAGGTGCCGAACCTGGTCTACCTGGCGAGCCGCGAGGACGAGACCAGCCAGGTGGCCGGGACGGTGGTCGCCGCGGCCCACCCGCTCGAGTCCTGGGGCGATCTGCGCGGGCGCGACGGGACCGCCTCCATCGTGCAGCCGCTCCTGGCGCCGCTCGCCGAGAGCGTCACCGAGCTCGACCTCCTCTCGGCCTTCACCGGCCAGGGCCACCTGGGCGCCTGGCGGCTGGTGCGCGACGGCTGGAAGGCCCGCACCGGCGAGGCCGGCTTCGACCAGGCCTGGGATGGCTGGCTCGCCGCCGGCGTGGTGGCTGGCACCGCCCGGCCACCCGTGGCGGTGGCGGTGGACGCGGCCGCGGTGGCTGCAGCGCTGGCCGCCGCCCCGGTCCCGCCGGCCGGCCTCGAGGCCTGCTTCGCCCCCGACGACAAGGCGCTCGACGGTCGCTTCGCCGACAACGCCTGGCTGCAAGAGCTGCCCCATCCGGTCTCCAAGCTCACCTGGGACAACGCGGCGTTCCTCTCTCCGGCCACGGCCAGGCGGCTCGGCCTCGCCGACGGCGACGTGGTGGCGCTCTCGCTGCGCGGCCGGACCGTCGACGCGCCCGTGCTCATCCAGCCGGGCCACGCCGACGAGTCGGTCACGCTCCCGCTCGGCTACGGCCGCACGCAGGCGGGCCCCGCCGGAGCCGGCATCGGCTTCGCCGCCGGGGCGCTGCGGCACGCCGCGGCACCCTGGATCGACGGCGGCCTGGAGCTCAGGAAGACCGGCCGGAGGCACGCGCTGGCCCGGACCCAGGAGCACTTCTCCATGGAGGGGCGCGCCATCGCGCTCGGCTACGACGTCGGCGCGCTGCCGCACGCCGCGCACGAGCTCGACGAGCACCGCGGCGAGCAGGCCACCATCCTCCCCGCGGTGGACTACTCCAAGGAGGAGTACCGCTGGGGCATGGCCATCGACCTCTCCCGCTGCACCGGGTGCGGGGCCTGCACGCTGGCCTGCCAGGCCGAGAACAACATCCCCATCGTCGGCAAGGAGCAGGTGCTGAAGAGCCGCGAGATGCACTGGCTCCGCGTCGACCGGTACTATGAGGGGACGCCGGCGGACCCCACCTCGGTCTCCCAGCCGCTGGCCTGCGTCCACTGCGAGTCGGCGCCCTGCGAGTACGTCTGCCCGGTCAACGCCACCGTCCACTCCGACGAGGGGCTGAACGAGATGGTCTACAACCGCTGCGTCGGCACCCGGTACTGCTCCAACAACTGCGCCTACAAGGTGCGGCGCTTCAACTACCTCGACTACCGCGGCACCATGGCCCCGGTCTCCAAGATGCTGCAGAACCCGGACGTCACGGTGCGGGCGCGCGGCGTCATGGAGAAGTGCAGCTACTGCGTGCAGCGCATCGAGCGGGTCCGCATCGGCGCCCGCAGCCAGGGGGAGAAGGTGGGCGGCGACGCGGTGGTCTCGGCCTGCCAGCAGGCCTGCTCGGCCGAGGCCATCGTCTTCGGCAACCTGAACGACCCGGCCTCCAGGGTGGCGCGGCTGCAGCAGGACGAGCGCCGCTACGACCTGCTCCACGAGCTGGGCACGCGCCCGCGCACCGCCTACCTGGTGCGGCTCAGGAACCCCAACCCGGAGCTCGCGTGAGCGGCAGGCCCGCCGCGGCCGCCCTGGCCGATCCGCTCGAGCCCGTCCCCGTCCTGGTCGGCCGGCCGGACGACCGGGCGCTCACCGCGTCGCTGACCGGGCCGGTCTTCGGCCCGACGCGCAAGGGCTGGCTCATCCTCATCTCGGTCCTCCTGGTGGGGATGGGCTTCTGGATCCTCTCGCTGGTCACCACCCTGGTGGTGGGCATCGGCGCCTGGGGCAACAACATCCCGGTGGCCTGGGCCTTCGACATCACCAACTTCGTCTGGTGGATCGGCATCGGCCACGCCGGCACGCTCATCAGCGCCATCCTCCTCCTCTTCCAGCAGAAGTGGCGCACCAGCATCAACCGCTTCGCCGAGGCCATGACGCTCTTCGCGGTGGCCATGGCCGGCCTCTACCCCATCATCCACCTGGGCCGCCCCTGGCTGTTCTGGTGGCTCATGCCGTACCCCTCCACCAACCAGATCTGGCCCAACTTCAAGAGCGCGCTCCCCTGGGACGTCTTCGCCATCTCGACCTACGCCACGGTCTCCTTCCTCTTCTGGTTCCTCGGGCTCATCCCGGACCTGGCCACCCTGCGCGACACCGCGCCCACCCGGACCAAGCGGCTCGTCTACGGGCTCTTCGCCTTCGGCTGGAGGGGCTCGGCGCGCCACTGGCACCACTACCGCATCGGCTACCTGCTCCTGGCCGGCCTGGGCACGCCGCTGGTGGTCTCGGTCCACACCATCGTCAGCTTCGACTTCGCCATCTCCCAGCTGCCCGGCTGGCACACCACCATCTTCCCGCCCTACTTCGTGGCGGGCGCCATCTTCTCCGGCTTCGCCATGGTGGTGTCGCTCATGATCCCGGCCCGGAAGCTCATGGGGCTGGAGCAGGTCATCACCATGAAGCACCTCGACAACATGGTGAAGGTGATCCTGGCCACCGGGCTGATGGTCACCTACGGCTACGTCATGGAGCACTTCATGGCCTGGTACTCGGGGAGCGACGCCGAGGCCTTCGCCTTCCTCAACCGCTGGACCGGCCCCTATGCGCCCATCTGGTACATGCAGCTCTGCTGCAACGTGCTGGCGCCGCAGGTCTTCTGGTTCCCCTCCATGCGGCGGAACCTGGTGGTCATGTTCGTGGTGTCGGTCCTGGTCAACGTCGGCATGTGGGCCGAGCGCTTCGTCATCATCGCCGTCTCGCTCCACCGCGACTTCATCCCGGCCAGCTGGGGGATGTACTCGCCCACCTGGGTCGACTGGGGGCTGCTCTTCGGCTCCATGTGCACCTTCGGCGTGCTCTTCATGCTCTTCCTGCGCTTCGTGCCGGCGGTGCCCATCGCCGAGCTCAAGGAGCTGCGCCGCGAGCTCGAGCACCACGACGCCCAGGCGGGCCACGCCGCCAGCACCGGGCACGGCGGGCACGGCGCGGAGGCCCGGCCATGACCGCCCGCCAGTACGTGGTGGCCGAGTTCGCCGCCGAGGAGCCGCTGCTGGCCGCGGCGCGGGCGCTGCGCGGGCAGGGGCACGCCGAGCTGGACCTCCACAGCCCGGTGCCGCTCCACGGCGCCGACGAGGCGCTGGGCCTCAAGAGGTCCATCGTGCCGCGCATCGCCCTGGTGCTGGGCGTGACCGGCGCCGCCACCGGCTACCTCATGCAGGTGGGCATGGCGGCCATCGACTGGCCCCTCAACGTGGGCGGGCGGCCGCCGCACAGCGCGCCGGCCTTCATCCCGGTGACCTTCGAGCTGGGCATCCTCTTCGCCGCCCTGGGCATCTTCCTCGGGCTCTTCAAGCTGTGGGGCATGCCGCGGCTGCACCACCCGGTCTTCGAGGTGGAGGCCTTCCGCTCCGCCTCGGTGGACGGGCTCTGGCTCTCCGCCGCGGTGGAGGCCGGCCAGGTGCGGGCGGTGGCCGCCCAGCTCCAGGCGCTCGGGGCGCGCCAGGTCGAGATCGTCGAGGACGCGCCATGAGGACCCGCGCCCTCGCCGCGGCCCTGCCGTTGCTCGCGCTCACGGCCTGCCCGGCCTGGGATCCCATGCAGCGCCAGCCGAAGTACAAGGCCTACCAGGTGAGCGAGTTCCACGCCGATGGCCTGGCCATGCGGGCGCCGCCGGCCGGCACGGTGCCCTACGGGGCGGCGGTGGACGGCCCGGTCCTGACCGGCCAGGGGCCGGACGGCACGCCGCTGGAGGTGTCGCCGCTGCCGCCCACCCCGAAGCTGCTGGCCATCGGCCAGAAGCGCTTCGGCATCCACTGCGCCGTCTGCCACGGCGTCCTGGGGGACGGCGAGAGCCAGGTGGCGCTCAACATGTCCCTGCGGCGCCCAGCCAACCTGCACCTCTACCGGGACGTGCCCGACGGCTACATCTACCAGGTGGTGACGAAGGGCTTCGGCCTGATGCCGTCCTACGCGGCGGAGCTGACGCCGGAGGAGCGCTGGGGCGTGGTGGCCTACCTCAGGGCGCTGCAGCTCAGCCAGCACGCCGCCGTGGATCTCCTGCCGGCGCCGGCACGGGCCAGGCTGCTTTCGGAGGGGAGATGAACGCCACGCCGTTCCAGGGCGGGAGCCGCCTGAGCGGGATCGCCGCCGCCGTCGCGGCGGTGGGCCTGGGCCTGACCGCCGCCGGCGCCGCCGGGGACCCCAGGCAGGCGCTGGCCAGCTACCTGGTGGCCTTCGTCTACTGGGTGGGCATCGCGCTCGGCGCCCTCATCCTGCTGGGCGCGCTCCACGCCGCCAAGGCGCGCTGGCCGGTGGTGCTGCGCCGCTTCCTGGAGACCATCCCGCAGACCCTGCCGCTCTTCGCGCTGCTCTTCGTCCCCATCGCGCTCGGCCTGAAGCACGTCTTCGTCTGGGTCGAGCCGGCCGGCCTGACCGGCGAGCTGGCCCACGCGGTGGCGCACAAGCGCCCGTACCTCAACGTCCCCTTCTTCCTGGTGCGCGCGGCCGTCTACTTCGCGGTCTGGATCCTGGTGGCCAACCTGCTGCGCGCCTGGAGCGTCCGGCAGGACCAGGCCGGCGGCCACGACCTGACGCTGAAGCAGCGGCGCCTCGGAGCCGCGGCGCTCCCCTTCCTGGCGCTGACGCTCTCCTTCGCCAGCTTCGACTGGATGATGTCCGTCGACCCGCGCTTCTTCTCCACCATCTTCGGCGTCTACTGGTTCGCCGGCAGCTTCATCGGGGCCTTCGCGGTGCTGATCATCGCCGCCGCCGCCACCCGCGGCCTGCCGGAGCACTTCGGCCACCACCTCAACGCCGACCACGTCCACTCGCTCGGCAAGTTCCTGCTGGCCTTCACCGCCTTCTGGGCCTACATCGCCTTCTCCCAGTTCATGCTCATCTGGATCGCCAACATCCCGGAGGAGGTGCCCTGGTACATCGTGCGCACCAGCTCGCCCTGGGGGAAGGTGGGGATCTTCCTGGCGCTGGGGCACTTCGTGGCGCCCTTCTTCGCGCTCCTCTCACGCGACCTGAAGCGCGACCCGCGCAGGCTGGCGGTGGTGGCGGCCTGGCTGCTGCTGGTCCACTGGGTGGACGTGCACTGGGTGATCATGCCGCACGTGCACGAGGCCGGTCCCGCCCCGAGCTGGATGGACCTGACCGCCTTCGTGGGCGTGGGCGCCGCCTTCCTGGCCGCCCTGGTCTTCCGCATGCGCGGCGCCGCCACCGTCCCCGTGGGCGACCCGTATCTCGAGGAGTCGCTGAGGTACCAGCCGCAATGAGCCACCCGCACGACAGCGCGGGCCACCCGCGCGCCGAGGACGATCACGTCGAGTCGCGCACCGTGGTGCTGGTCGGCGTGGGCGCCCTGCTGAGCTTCACGGTGGCGGCGCTGGCGGTCATGGCCTACCTGCGCCTGGACGTGGCGGGCCGACCGGCGCCGACGCTGCCGCCCGAGCTGGGCCAGACCAAGATCGCGCTGGTGGAGCAGTCGCTCTTCTTCGACGGCAACCTGCTGCGCGGCGAGAAGGACCGCGCCGCCCGCCTGGCCAGGCTCCAGGCCTGGGGCTGGGTGGACCGCGCCCGCGGCGTGGCCCACATCCCCATCGAGGAGGCCATGACGCTGGTGGCCCAGGGGGCCCGGCTCCCGCGCGCCGCGCCGCCGGTGGCCCCGCCGCTGGGCGCCGCGCACGGCGGCGTGGACGCCCCCTCCGTTCCGGTCACCCCGCCGATCGAGACGGCGCCGGCCAGGGCCGTCCCGGGGGCGCCCGCCGCCGCGCCGAAGCCGCCAGCGGCACGGGGAGGGGCCCGGTGACCCACCCGCTCCACGCCGGCCGCCTCGCCGCGGCCACGCTCGCCCTGGCCCTGGCCGCGCCGGCCCAGGGCCAGTTCTGGCGCCAGAAGGGCGGCGACGCCGGCCCGCCGACCGACGTGGTGCCGGTGGCGCTCGAGGAGGTCCGCGTCGACGAGCAGCTCGGAGCCAAGGTGCCGCTCGACGAGGTGCTGCGCGACCACGAGGGGCGGCCGGTCAGGCTCGGCAGCCTCTTCGGCGACGGCAAGCCGGTGGTGCTGGCGCTCGTCTACTACGACTGCCCCATGCTGTGCGGCCTCATCCAGTCGGGCCTGGCCCGCGCCATGCGCGAGAACGGCCTGGTGCCCGGCCAGGACTTCCGCGCCGTCTCCATCTCCTTCGCCCCGGAGGAGCGGCCCGCCCAGGCCAAGGAGCGGCGCCGAGGCTCCCTGCAGTCCATGGGGCTCTCCGAGGCCTCCGACGCCTGGTCGTTCTGGGTGGACCAGGGCGGCGCGGCCCGGCGCATCGCCGACGCGGTGGGCTTCCACTACAAGAAGGACGAGGTCTCCGGCGAGTGGGCTCACCTCGCCTCCATCTTCGTGCTCTCGCCGGAAGGGCGGGTCTCCCGCTACCTCTACGGCATCGACTTCCCCGCCAAGGACTTCCGGCTCTCCCTCGTCGAGGCCGCGGACGGCAAGGTCGGGACCAGCTTCGACAAGCTGGTGCTCACCTGCTACCGGTACGACCCCGCCTCCCGCAGGTACCAGCCCTTCGCCCTGGGCCTGGTGCGGGCGGGCGGGGCGCTGGCCGCGGTGGCGCTGGCGGGCCTGGTGGCCGCGCTGCTCTGGCGCGAGCGGAAGAAGGCGAGGCCGACGGCATGAACGAGCTCCTCCGCCGGCTGCTCAACCTCCCCGAGCAGGCCTCGCAGCACGCCCGCGACGTCGACGGTCTCCACTACTTCGTGGTGCTGGTCACCATGGGGGCCGGGATCGCCATCTTCACCACCGCCTTCTGGTTCATGGTGCGCTACCGGCGCCGCAGCCAGGACGAGAAGACGCCCGAGGTGCAGCCACGCCACTGGCACGAGGCGCTCTTCGTGGGCGTGCCGCTGGCGGTCTTCCTGCTCTGGTTCGCCATCGGCTTCGGCCAGTACGTGGACCTGTCCCAGCCGCCGCCCGGCGCCATGGACGTCTTCGTGCAGGGCAAGAAGTGGATGTGGAAGTTCGCCTACCCCGGCGGCCCTTCGTCGCTCGACGTGCTGCGCGTGCCGGCCGGGCGGCCGGTGCGGCTGCTCATCACCTCGCGCGACGTCATCCACAGCTTCTTCGTGCCCGGGCTGCGCGTGAAGCAGGACGCCCTGCCGGGCCGCTACACCCAGACCTGGTTCAACGCCGACCAGCCGGGGCGCTACCAGATCTTCTGCGCCGAGTACTGCGGCCTGTCGCACTCCGGCATGCTGGGCGAGCTGGTGGTCATGCCGCCGGCCGACTTCGACGCCTGGCTGGCCGAGCAGCGGCGCGGCGCGGCGCTGGCGCAGGACGCCGCCGCCACGCCGGGCGAGCCGCTCATGCTCGGCTCCAGCATCCTGGAGCAGGGGCGGGTGGTGGCGGCGCAGCAGGGGTGCCTGAAGTGCCACTCGGTGGACGGCTCGCGCCACATCGGCCCCACCTTCCTCGACCTGTACCGCCGCCAGGAGAAGCTCTCCACCGGAGAGCTGGTCCCGGCCGACGAGGCCTACCTGACGCGCTCGATGATGGACCCGGCGGCCCAGGTGGTGGCCGGCTACCAGAACGTGATGCCGAGCTTCCAGGGGCGCATGACGCCGCCCGAGGTGGCGGCCGTCCTCGAGTACCTCAAGTCGCTCAAGACCCCGGCGGTCCAAGCCGGGCCATCGGAGGGCCCGGTCTATGAGTCCACGCCCAGCAAGTAGCGCGCCGGTGTTCGCCGAGCGCAACTACCTCAACACGCCGGCCACGGGGCTCCGCTCCTGGCTCACCACCAGGGACCACAAGCGCATCGGCGTGATGTTCCTGGTGGCGGCCCTCATCGCCTTCGCCATCGGCGGGTTCTTCGCGCTGCTCATCCGGCTGGAGCTGCTCACGCCCGGCCCGACCATCATGGACGCGATGAGCTACAACCGGATCTTCACGCTCCACGGCGTGGTCATGATCTTCCTGTTCATGATCCCGGCCATCCCCAGCGGCTTCGGGAACTTCCTGGTGCCCATCATGGTGGGCGCCAAGGACGTGGCCTTCCCGCGCCTCAACCTGCTCAGCTTCTACCTCTACCTGCTGGGCGCGGTCATCGCGCTGGCCGGCATGGTCTACGGCGGCGCCGACACCGGCTGGACCTTCTACACGCCCTACTCGACCACCACCCCCACCAAGGTGGTGCCCATCCTGCTGGGCGCCTTCATCCTGGGCTTCTCCTCCATCCTGACCGGCCTCAACTTCATCGTCACCACCCACACGCTGCGGGCGCCCGGCATCACCTGGAACAAGCTGCCGCTCTTCGTCTGGTCCATCTACGCCACCTCGGTCATCCAGATCCTGGCCACGCCGGTGCTGGGCATGACGCTCCTGCTGGTGGCCATCGAGCACGCCTTCGGCTGGGGCATCTTCGATCCGGCGCGCGGCGGCGACCCGGTGCTCTTCCAGCACTTCTTCTGGTTCTACTCGCACCCGGCCGTCTACATCATGATCCTGCCGGCCATGGCGGTCATGAGCGAGGTGGTCTGCGCCTTCTCGCGCAAGAACATCTTCGGCTACAAGGCGGTGGCCTACAGCTCCCTGGGCATCGCCTTCGTGGGCTTCTTCACCTGGGGCCACCACCTCTTCACCAGCGGCCAGTCGCCCTACAACGCCGGCGTCTTCGGCGTGCTCAGCATGTTCGTGGGCATCTTCACGGCCATCAAGGTCTTCAACTGGGTGGCCACCATGTACCGGGGCTCCATCAGCTTCACCACGCCCTTCATCTACTTCGTGGGCTTCCTCTTCTTCCTCTTCTTCGGCGGCATGACCGGGGTGGCGCTGGCCACCGTCTCGCTCGACATCCACTGGCAGGACACCTACTTCGTGGTGGCCCACTTCCACTTCATCATGGTGGGCTCGACCATGATGGCCTTCCTGGCCGCGCTCCACTACTGGTGGCCCAAGATCACCGGCCGCATGTACAACGAGCGCTGGGGGCTGGTGGCCGCGGTCTTCGTCATCCTGGGCTTCGTCTTCACCTTCCTGCCGCAGTTCCTGCTGGGCAACGAGGGGATGCCGCGCCGCTACTACAGCTACCCGGAGCGCTACTGGGCGCTCAACGTGGCCTCCACGGCGGGCGCCTCGGTGCTGGCCCTCGGCTTCATGATCGTGCTGGCCTACATCCTGGTGGCGCTCAAGCACGGCGCGGTGGCCGGCGCCGACCCCTGGGGCTCGCGCGGCTACGAGTGGCTCACGGCCTCGCCGCCACCGCTGGAGAACTTCGACGAGCTGCCGGCCTTCGAGCGCGGCCCGCACGAGTACCACGACCTGCCGGCCGCCTCGCCGCAGGCCCCGCCGGGCGCCGCCAGGGGGGCCAGCCATGGCTAGCCACGCCGCGCTGGCCCACCACTTCGAGAGCCTGGAGAAGCAGACCCAGGCCCAGCGGCTCGGCATGTGGCTCTTCCTGGCCTCCGAGATCCTGCTCTTCACGGCGCTCTTCGCCGCCTACGGCGTCTACCGCTACCTCTACGCCGGCGCCTTCGCCGAGGCCTCGCGCGGCCTGGAGACGTGGATGGGCGGCGTCAACACCTTCGTGCTGGTGACCAGCTCGCTCACCGTGGCGCTGGGCCTGGACGCCGCCAGGCAGGGGCGGACCCGCCGGACGGCCACGCTCTTCTTCCTCTCCATCGGCATGGGCCTGGTCTTCATGGGCCTGAAGGCGGTGGAGTACCGCCACCACGTCCTGCACGGCGAGCTGCCGGGCCGCTTCTACACCGCCGGTCACATCGCCGGCTCGGGCGGCTCGCTCTTCTTCGCGCTCTACTTCCTCATCACCGGCCTGCACGCCGTCCACGTGGTGGTGGGCATGACGGTGCTGGGCGTCATCGGCGTGAAGTCCTGGCGCGGCGCCTACTCGGCCGAGTACCACACGCCGGTGGAGCTGGCGGGGCTCTACTGGCACCTCGTCGACCTCATCTGGATCTTCGTCTTCCCGCTCATCTACCTCATCTGAAGGGGAGTGCCCCGATGTCCGCGCACCACGCCGCGCACGGCCCGACCGTCCACTCGCACGTGGGGCGTTACCTGCTCGTCTGGGGCGGGCTCATGATCCTCACGGCCGTCACCTGGGGGCTCTCGAGCTTCCACCTCCCCGGCGGCGCCGGCGTGGCGGTGGCGCTCACCATCGCCTCGGTGAAGGGGGGGCTGGTGGCCCTCTTCTTCATGCACCTCTACGACCAGCCCGGGCCGAACCGGCTGGTGCTGCTCACCTCGCTGGTCTTCGTGGCGCTGCTGGTCCTGCTCACGCTCCTCGACAACGCCACCCGCTTCCCGCTCGCCAACCCGCCGGACGCCGAGACGGCGCCGCAGCGGATCCGCGACGCCATCCTCAACGAGGCGAGGCCTGCGCCGGTCCACTGATCGGGGAGGCCATGGACTCCAGCCGCGCCCGATGCGGGCTGCCCCATCCTCGTCCAGGGCAAGGGCTGCGCGCCGCTTGCGCGCCGCGCAAACCGTGCACCTGTAACCCCCTGGATCCTCGCAGGATCCGACAGGTACGAGCCTTGCTTGGCAGCGGCGTTGGTCATGAACCGCGAACGCATCCTGCTCATCGAGAGCGACCCGGCCGCCGGCGCCGCGCTGCGCGCCGCGCTGGACGGGCTGGGCTTCGACGCCGTGGAGGCCCCCTCCTGCGAGGCGGCCATGGCGCTCGTGCCCAGCGTCCAGCCTTCGGTGGTGCTGGCCGACGCCATGCTGCCGGGCTGCGAGGGGCCGGGGCTGGCGGAGCGGCTCCACGCGCTCCGGAGCGACGCCGCCCTGGTGGTGGTGGCCACGCTGGAGCGGCTCGACCTGGCGGTGGCCGCCATGCGGGCGGGGGCCGAGGCCTTCCTGGTGCGGCCGCTCGAGCCCGCCCACGTCGCGGTGGTGCTGCAGAAGGCGGCGGAGACGCGCCGGCTCCGGCTCGACGGCCAGCGGCTGCGCGAGCACCTGCGCGGGCGGCTGGCGCTGGTGGGCGCGGCCCCCGAGCTGGTGGCGGTCCACGAGCTGGCGCGTCGAGTGGCGCCCACCAAGGCCAGCGTGCTGGTGCTCGGCGAGGCCGGGGCGGGCAAGCGGCACCTGGCCCAGGCGCTCCACGAGCTGTCGCCGCGGCGCGAGCGCCCCTTCCTGAGCGTCAGCTGCGCGGCGCTGGGCGAGAGGCTGGTGGACAGCGAGCTCTTCGGCCACGAGCCGGGGGTCTTCGAGGAGGCGGAGCACCGCGCCATCGGCGCCTTCGAGCGCGCCAGCGGCGGCACCCTCTACCTCGACGAGGTGGGCCGGCTCCCGCCCTCGGTGCAGGTGAAGCTGCTGCGCGTGCTGCAGGAGGGGACGCTGGAGCGCATCGGCGGGCGAGCGTCCATCCCGGTGGACGTGCGGGTGGTGGCGGGTGCGCAGCGCGATCTGGCCGACGAGGTCCACGCCGGCCGCTTCCGCGACGACCTCTACTACCGGCTCGACGTGGTGGCGGTGACGCTGCCGCCGCTGCGTGCCCACAAGGCGGACATCCCGGCGCTGGTCACCCACTTCCTGGAGCACCGCGCCAACGCGGCCGGCCGCCCCATCCGCGGCGTCACGCCGGGCGTGCTCTCCTCGCTCTTCGCCTACGACTGGCCGGGCAACCTGCGCGAGCTCGAGGCGGTGGTGCGCGCCGCGGCCGAGCGGTGCCAGGGGGGCGACATCGGCACGGCCGACCTGCCGGCCGTGCTGCAGGGCATCAAGGCCGAGGACGCGGGCGGCACCGGGCTCATCCCGGGCGCCACGCTCTTCGAGATCGAGCGCGAGGCCATCCTGCGCACGCTGGACCAGGTGGACGGCTCGACGGCGCGCGCCGCGGAGATGCTGGGGGTCTCGGTGCGCAAGATCCAGTACCGGCTGAAGGAGTACAAGGCCGGGCACGCCGGGCGC
>JANNKC010000377.1:0-6031 GCA_031396105.1 Anaeromyxobacter sp. | reverse complement strand
CCGGGTTCCCTCGCGGGTTATATCTTCGGCACGGGTTCCCCGGGTTCGCTCAGTTTCATCTCCGGCACGGGTTCCCATCTCCGGCACGGGTTCCGCATCTCCGGCACGGGTTCCCCGGGTTCCCGGGTTCCCGCGGCACGGGTTCCCGGGTTCCCCGGGTTCCGGCACGGGTTCCCGGTTTCCGCGGGTACCGGACGCCCCGGCGAGTCCGGCCGGCGCCACCTCACATGCCGGCGAAGAGCATCCCCTTTCTGAGGATGAGCACCCCGAAGGCGAGCAGCACCAGCCCCGACACCCAGCGCACCATCACCGGGTGGGCTGCCACGGCTCGCACCTTCTGCCGCAGCGCCTGCGACCCGTAGCCCACCGCCAGCATCGGCACCGCGAAGCCCGCGGCGTAGACGCCCAGCAGGGCGACGCCGACGGCCACCGAGCCGCGCGCCGCCACCGTGGCGAGCACGCCGGAGAGAATGGGGCCGACGCATGGGATCCAGACCAGCCCGAGGCTCGCGCCGAGCAGCAGCCCCGACCAGCGGCCGCCGGCCGGCGTCCGGATGCCCTGCAGCCAGGTGAGCCGCTTGAAGAGGTTCACATCGGCGAGGAGCAGGAGCCCGAAGGCGACCAGCAGCACCCCCACCGCCTTCTCCAGGAGCGGCAGGGCGGGCCCGATGGCGCCGCCGAAGAGGCTGGTGGCCACGCCCATGGCCATGAAGGAGATGGCCAGCCCCGCCACCACCAGGGCCGGGCGCCAGCGGTGGTCCTCGGCGGTGCCGGTCACGAGGAGCGGCACCACCGGCAGGACGCACGGGCTCGCCACGCTGGCCAGGCCGGCCGCGAAGGCCAGCCCCACGGTCTCGAGTCCCAGCCCCATCACGGCGCGAGGAGCTGGCGCACCTGCGGGTCCGACTGGATGCCCGGCGTGGCCCGGCGCAGCTCGACGCCGCTGGCGTCGGTGACCACCAGCTGAGGCAGGGAGCGGATGCCGTACTGCTCGAAGCGGGCCAGGTCGGCCGGCTCGGTGGTCCGGTAGTAGACGACGTCGGCGCGGGCCGGGAGGTCCGGCATGCCGCGGAGGATGGAGTCCTGCAGCTGGCAGGGGCGGCCGTTGGGGTTCAGGAAGAAGACCAGGCGGGGGCGCGCGGCCGGGGCCGCGGCATGGGCCGACCGTGGGGCCGCCTGCGGAGCCGGGCCCAGCGGCGCCGACTCGGCGTTCGAGCAGCCCGCGGCGGCGGCCGAGGCGAGGAGGAGGGCGGCGATCATGACGCGGTGCATGGGGGGCTCCCTGGCCGGCGCGGACGGGCGGGCGGGCGGCGGGCTGCTGGAGGGTGGACAGCTGCTTGCTGCGGTGGGAGCCCCGGCCCCGCCGAAGGATTCGCCCGTAGTGCCAGGTGGGAGGACGGGCGCGAGGTGCCCCGAATCCCTTGTCACGCCCCCGGCTCACACGCCCCGGGAGCGGCCCGATGACGCACCCCTCCTGGCATGCCAGGCTGGACGTCGGACGGCTGCTACGATCCCTGCACGGAGGACGGAAGATGACCACCACCAAGCAGGCAGGGGTCGCGCTCTCGGCAAAGGAGCTCCGCATCATGGTCCAGTCCCTGGGCAACTGCCTGGAGACGTGCCAGGTGCACGCCGAGAAGCCCAGCGCGCACTGCGCCGACTGCGACGCGGCGCGCAAGCTCAAGCTGAAGCTGGAGAAGCACCTCGCTGCCTGAGAGAGGACGTCCCATGAAGCTGTTGACGAAGGTGAAGCAGGGCTGCTGCACCACCGAGAAGGCGCCGCAGTGCTGCGCCAAGGCCTCCCGGCTGGTGTCCGGCTGCCACGACTGACCCGCGGGCGCCCTCCGGGGCTCCCGCTCCATCTCCCCTCCCCGACCACGCGGCGCCCGGGCCTCGGCCCGGCGGGAACGCCGCACCTGGAGCCCACATGGCGGCGAACGTGAAGGAGATCTCGGCCGCCGACTGGCGGCGCGAGGTCCTGGAGTCCGGGGAGCCGGTGGTCGTCGACTTCTACTCCTCCGAGTGCCCGCCCTGCGAGGCGCTGGCGCCGCGGCTCGAGGCGGCGGCCGGGGAGCTGGCCGGCCGCGCCCGCTTCGTGAAGGTCTTCCGGCAGGGGAACCGCGAGCTGGCGACCGAGCTCGGAGTCCAGGGGAGCCCGACCTTGCTGTTCTTCCGGGGCGGCGTCGAGGCGGCCCCGCGCCACACCGGCGGCCAGATCGGCCGCACCGCCCTCGTCGAGCTGGTCCAGGCGCTGCTCTAGCGCACCTCGCCGCATGCCCCCGGAGCGGCCGTCGCCCGGTGGAGCGGCCGCAGCACGCTGACCATCCCGGGCTGCGAGCTGGCCCCGGTGTGCGGCGGCGCCTGCGGCGCCGTGGCCTGGAACCGCACCGGCTCCGCCCTGGAGACCGACTGCCGCCCGGTCGAGGCGCTCTACGGCCTGGGCGCCCCCATCCACGGGCTGGGGGAGGAGCGTCCGCCCTCGCGGAGGACGTAGATGGCCGGCAGCACCAGGAGGGTGAGCAGCGTGGACGTCACCAGGCCCCCCATGACCACGACCGCCAGCGGCTTCTGGATGTCGGCGCCGGAGCCCTGGGCGTAGAGCATGGGCAGGTGGCCGATGAAGCTGGTGAGGGCCGTCATGAGGAGCGGCCGGAAGCGGAGGTTGCAGCCCTCGCGCACCGCCTCGGCGGCGCTGCGGCCCTGGTCCCGGAGCTGCCGCAGGAAGGCGACGAGCACCACGCCGTTCTGGACGGCGATGCCGAGGAGCACGATGAAGGCCACCGCGGCCGAGACCGAGACCGGCATGCGGAAGAGGACCACCGCGACCACGCCGCCCACCAGGGCGAACGGGAGGTTGAGCAGCACCAGCAGCGCGTCGCCGAGGGAGCCGAGCGCCAGGAAGAGCAGCAGGAGGATGAGCGCCAGGGCGATGGGGACCACCACCGCCAGGGTCCGCATGGCTCGCTGCTGGTTCTCGAACTGCCCGCCCAGCTCCAGGAAGGTGCCCGGGGGCAGCTCCCGCTCGAACGGCTCGAGCCGCTCCTGCACCTCGGCCACGAAGCCGCCGAGGTCGCGGCCCCGGATGTTGGCCTCCACCACCACCCGGCGGATGCCGTTCTCCCTCGAGACCTGCGCCGGGGCTTCGACGAGCCGGATGTCGGCGAGCTGGGCCAGCGGCACGCGCTCGCCACCGGGCGCGGCCACCAGGAGCCGGCCGACGTGCTCGATGTCGCTCCGGCTCTCCGGCGGGAAGCGGATCACCACGGCGAACCGCCGCTGATCCTCGATGAGCGTGGTGGCGGCCTTGCCGGCGATGGCCGACTCGATGGTGTCGTTGATGTCCCCGACGGCGATGCCGTGTCGCGCCGCCGCCTCGCGATCGATGACCACGTCGTACTGGTTGAGCCCCGAGACCTGCTCCACCCTGACGTCGGTGGCGCCGGCCACGCCGGCCACGGCCACGGCGATGCGGTCGGCGTACCCCTTGAGCAGGGCCAGGTCGGTGCCGAAGACCTTCACGGCGAGATCGCTCTTCACCCCGGAGATGAGCTCGTTCACCCGGAGCGCGATGGGCTGGGAGAAGGAGAAGCGCAGGCCGGGGATCTGGCCGAGGTCGAGCTTCATGACCTCGGCCAGCTCGGCCCGGGAGCGGGACCCACCAAGGGAGCGCCTCGGCTTCAGCATGACGAAGACGTCGGTCTGCTCCGGACCCATGGGGTCCTCGGAGATCTCGGCGCGGCCGGTCTTCGAGACCACCGTCTCCACCTCGGGGAACACCCTGAGCCGCTTCTCCAGGTAGCGCGCCACCTCCACCGAGCCCTGCAGCGAGGCGTTGGGGAGCCGGACCACGTTGATGGCGATGGCCCCCTCGTCGAGCGCGGGCATGAACTCGGTGCCGACCAGCGGGATGAGCGCCCCGGCGCCCAGCAGCACGGCGACCGAGAGGGCGATGGTCCGCTTCGGCCTCGCCACGGCCCGGTCCAGGAGCGACAGGTAGCCGGCGTGGAAGCGGCGGACGAAGCCGAACTCCTTCTCCGGCACCTGCTTCAGCACCAGCTCCGAGAGGACCGGGATGACCAGCAACGCCACCGCCAGGGAGACGAGCAGCGCGATGAGCATGGTCGAGGCGAGCGGGGCGAACATCTTCCCCTCGATGCCCTGGAGCGCGTAGAGCGGCACCAGGATGACCGCGATCACCAGGACCGAGAAGGCGACCGGGCGCGCCACCTCCTGGACCGCCTCGGCGACGACGCGGCGCTTGGGGGTCCCGTCGATGCGGTGGGCCAGGTGGCGCCGCACGTTCTCGACCACCACGATGGAGGCGTCCACCACCATGCCGACCGAGAAGGCCAGGCCACCGAGCGACATGAGGTTGGAGGTCAAGCCGACCCGGCCCATGACGATGAAGGTCACGAGGAAGGTGAGCGGCAGGGAGACCAGCACCACCAGCGCGGTCCGCAGCTCGGCGACGAAGAGGAAGAGCACCAGGATGACGAAGAGCCCGCCCTCCAGGAGCGCGTCCACCACGGTCCGGATGCAGGCCTCGATGAGCGAGGTCCGGTCGTAGAAGACGTTGATCCGGGCGCCCGGCGGCAGGGTGGCCCGCGCCTTCTCGATGGCCGCCTTCACCCGGGCCACCACGTCCTGGGCGTTCTCGCCCTTCAGCATGATGACCATGCCGGCCACCGCCTCGCCCCTGGCGTCGCGGGTCACCGCGCCCTGGCGCGGCTCGGCGCCGATGACCACGTCGGCCACGTCGCGGAGGTAGACCGGCGTGCCGTCGTGGGCCTTCAGCACCACCCGCTCGATGTCCGGGATGTCCCGCAGGAGCCCCACGCCCCGCAGGTAGGCCTGCTCCCACCCCTCCACCAGAACGCCGCCGCCGGCATTGCCGTTGGAGCGCTCCAGGGCCTCGGCGATCTCCCGGACCGTGAGGCCGTACTTCACCAGCCGCTCCGGGCGCACCAGCACCTGGTACTGCTTCACCTCGCCGCCAAAGCTGTTCACCTCGTTGACGCCCGGCACCGGTTTCAGGAGCGGCGCCACGATCCAGTCCTGGATGGTGCGCAGATCCATGGAGGACAGGCCGTCACCCTCCAGCGTGTACTGGAAGATCTCGCCCAGGCCGGTCGAGATGGGACCGAGCTCCGGCGACACGCCGGGCGGCAGGGTCTCCCGGACCGCCGCCAGCCGTTCGAAGACGATCTGGCGCGTCCAGTAGGTGTCCACCCCATCCTCGAAGACCACCACCACCTGCGACAGCTCGGCCTTGGAGAGCGAGCGGACCGACGTCACGCGCGGCAGTCCGCGCAGGTGCTGCTCGATGGGGAAGCTGACGCGGGTCTCCACGTCGACCGCGGCCAGGCCGGGGGCCTTGGCCAGGACCATGACCTGCGTGTTGGTGACATCGGGGAAGGCGTCGATGGGGAGCCGCGTCCAGGCCACCCCTCCCCCGATGGCGAGGGCGGCCGTGACGGCGAGGACCAGGAAGCGGTTGCCGAGGACCCACTGGATGGCGCGCATGTCGGGGTCCCTAATCCGCGCAGCCGGCGCCCATCTTGGAGCGCAGGACGTCCGACTTGAGGAGGAACGCCCCGGCGACCACCACGGTCTCGCCGCCGGTGAGCCCCTTCGTCACCTCGATCCAGTCGAGGCTGGCGCGGCCCGTCTCCACGGGCCGGCGCATGTAGAAGTCGCCCTGACGGTGCACGAAGACGAAGGACCGCCCCTCGTCGGCCAGCACCGCGGACCTCGGCAGGGCCAGCGCCTCCTCGTTGCCCGGCAGGTAGAGCTGCACCGCCGCGAACATGCCGGCCCGAAGCTTGCCGGCGGCGTTCTTCACGGCGATGCGCACCTTCACCGTGCGCGTCTTCTCGTCCATGGTCGGGCCGACCAGGTCCACCGTCCCCGGGAAGACCTCCCCCGGGAAGGCCTTGACGGTGACGCCGGCGCGGAGCGCCGAGCGCTCCGCCGCCACCACGCGGCCGAGCTGGTCCTCGTAGAGGTCGGCCCACAGCCAGAGATCGGAGAG